>JAUPVH010000034.1 GCA_030917125.1 Patescibacteria group bacterium
AAGTTGATCGCTCATATTCGTAACTCCTACCTACTTAAAAATAAAAACACCTCTACTCGTCCGCCTGGCCCCAACGTATTGGGGGGTTCCACCAGGCTTATTCACGAGAAAGGTGAATCACTCTTGCACTACGTGTTACGCCCGCAGCTACGGGGCTCAAACAGGTGGTGAGACTGCTTTCAAACGCCCTATTTATCTATACTCTACAGTATATATGATTCCGATGGTGGGTCCTAGGGGACTCGAACCTCTGACCTCTTCCACGTCAAGGAAGCGCTCTAGCCAACTGAGCTAAGGACCCACGTAAAAACGGAGCTATCATATCTGAAAAAGCACATTTTTTCAAGCTAGCTTAAGGGGTTAATAAGATCACTCGAATTATTTCGAGCATTACCTACCTTGCGGTCAACTTCATACGCCAGCGTATCTTTTTCATCATAGGGGTTGAGTATAGCAAGCAGGCTGCCTTCATCTGCTGTATGGTCGTGCAGCCACGCCGCTTCTTCGTTAGAATCAAGTATTACCGGCATGCGATTGTGAATCTTTTGCATTACTGAGTTTGGGCGGGTCGTAATGATCGTAAAAGAATCAAACACCTCGCCAGTCTCTGTATCTACCCATTCATCATAAAGTCCCGCCATAGCAAAGATAGGATCCTTACCTACATGAATGTAATAAGGTTGCTTCTCGGAACCTCTTTTTTGCCACTCATAAAAGCCTGTTGCCGGGACCAAGCAACGACGGGCTGGAAAAAGCTTCTTCCACATTGGCTTTTCTAGCAGGGCTTCGGCTCGAGCGTTAAAAGTAGAAAACGCGAACCTCGGCTTATCTTTCGCCCAAACCGGAATAATCCCCCAGTGCATGAGCTTAATCTCAGTCTTCCCATCTACCTCAACTACAACTGGTAGAGTCTGCGTCGGGGCAGCATTATAATTTGGCCCCACATCTTGAGATACCGCGTTCTTCGCTTGGAAACGGCGTTTGAGTTCTTTGGGCTCACTCAATGCAAAACGTCCACACATGCACCCATAATACACTATCTCCTACTTGCAAGTTTTCGTATTATGTTCGTATAATCAATACATGCAAGAAGTGAACGAGGTAGTTGATGTGCTCTCCGTCTCCAAGCGAGGACGTGGCATTGTAGTACCAATCAAAATCAAATGGCGTAACCGCTACTATTCAATGAATCAGGTGGGGCTTGTGCATCCTAAGCGCGAAGGTCGAATTCTGTATCATATTTTTGAGGGCTCAACCGGTAACTTGGCGCTGCGTCTCAGCTACAACACCGAATCTCTCCAATGGACTTTAGAGGCAATATCCGATGGCCTACCTCAATGAGACAGCTAGCCTCAACCAGGCGGAGCCTCAAGTCATGCATATCGACCTCAATAGCGCCTTCTCAACCATCGAGCAGCAAGCCAACCCCCTGTTGCGAGGCAAGCCCGTTGGCGTGTGCTCATACACTACACCTGGAGGTATTGTTCTGGCCGCATCGTATGAGGCCAAAGCGCTAGGTATCGGCGTAGGCACCCCCGTGCGTGAAGCCCGCGCCATTTGTCCCGACATGATCTTCCTCATGCCGGACCCAGATAAATACTTCTACGTAAACGCCCGCCTTTACGCACTCCTGTATCGCTATACAGATGACCTAACTCCACTCTCAATCGATGAATTTGTTATCGATTTCTCTAAAAGTCGCCAAATCCACCGCCAAGCACTGCCCGCTCTCGGGCGCAGCATTAAAGATGCCATCCGCAAGGAACTCGGCGACTATATGCGCGTTAATATTGGCCTCGGCACCAATCGGTTTCTCGCCAAAACAGCCGCCGGTCTCCATAAGCCCGATGGTCTGGATGTTATTGATGCTCGCAATCTACAAGCCACCTATGCAAAACTTTCGCTTCGTGACCTCTGCGGAATTAACTATCGTTACGAAGCTCGCCTGAATGCTCTTGGCATTTTTACGCCGCTCGATTTCCTAGATGCCTCAGCCGAAACCCTACATCGCAAAGTTTTCCGTAGCGTCGAAGGCTACCGCTGGTATCATCGCCTGCGTGGATGGGAGGTTGATGGCGTGCAGTATGGTCGCAAAAGCTTTGGTAACGACTTCTCAATCCATATCGCAACGGATGACTCCCCGGAACTAGCTCGCTACCTAATGAAGCTCTGCGAAAAGACTGGCCGTCGCCTCCGTCGCCATGAGTTCATTGCGCGCGGCGCACACCTTTGGCTACTTTATGATAACCGTAGTTACTGGCATAAATCGGCTAAAATCCACCACACTCTCTACTCAACTAATGATATTTTTACAGCAGTTATGCAGCTATTTGCTCAAAGGCCGGAGAAACGGCCAATCGCTAAGCTCGGCATCTCTGTATTTGCACTTGAGCCCACTAATCCTGAGCAGCTGGAACTCTTCAACACCGTTACTACCCGTCAGCGACAGGTTGCCAAGGCAAGTGACTCCATTAATGACACCTACGGCGATTTTACGCTCATTCCCGCCCTCATGATGAATATGCAAAATACAATTATCAAGCGCGTCCCATTTGGCGCCTCAAAAGATCTCAAAGAAATCTATCGAACATATATTAATGCCTATTTATAGTGAAACCTACTTAAGTTTTTTAGTCACGTACTCGACAGTTTCGTCTGGATCAAACCGGCTTTTAATGAGATAGCCATCGGCGCCAAGCTCCTCCGCCTGCTTTTGAGTATCGTCATCTTCAACGTTAGTAATCATTACAACCGGTATAGCCTTAGTAGCATCATCGGCCTTCAAAAGCTTTAATACCTCGAGCCCATTCAGGTTTGGCATCATAATATCCAGTAAAACCAGGTCCGGCTTCTCAGTCTTAACGCGCTCTAAACCAACCTGCGAATCCAGATCAACCATAAAGTCAAAATCATGAATAGTGAATAGACGTTCATACATGCGCGACAATAAGGGATCGTCTTCAATAAGGTGAATTTTCTTTTTCGTCATGCTATCTCCTTCTTACCTGTATTGTATAGGTTTTTTAAGATTATGTCGGCTTCTTTTTGGTCTCATTGCGATAAACCGGCAGACTAAAGGCAAAGACCGAGCCTTTCTTCAGCACTGAAGACTCTAAAACTAAATGCCCATGCATCTTTTCAATAAGCAATTTAGCAATGTAGAGGCCGAGTCCAGTGCTTCGTTCGGGGTCTCGAGTAAGTAGGTTATCCTGGGCCTGATTAAACTTATCAAACAAATTCTTCTGACTAAACTTAGAAATACCCACACCCGTATCTTTCACGCGACACGTAATCTTTTCCTCACTAGCAGATAATTCTAAGGTAATCGTACCCTTTTGCGTGTAATGAATAGCGTTGGAGAGTAAATTTTGAATAACCTGCGCCACCCGCGTGGGATCGGCCTGAACACATAAGGTGCGATTACGAGGCTTCTTATAGACAAGCTTCAGCTTTTTATCAGTGGCTAATGGACGATTCTCATCAATGACCTGCTGACAAAGCGCAATCATATCTAGGCGCTGCAAATTAAATGGAATTTTACCCTGCTCGAGGCTCGAAAGCTCTAAATAATCATTCACCACACCCAATAATCTGTCACTTGAACCGCGGATATCTTGAACAAGCTCTTGTGCATCTTTTTTGTTCATATCTTTTTCAATGTATTTTGATAAGACTGCAGCATCTCCTCGAATGGCAGTCAGTGGCGTGCGCAACTCATGCGATGCAATCATGAGAAATTCATCTTTAGAACGGTCGAGGAGTTTCTGAGCCGTTATATTTTCTATTACAACGACCACACCTCCATTCGTGTCACTATCTTGAGACTCCACGGGGCCTAGAGCTAACTTATAAAATTCATCTTTGTATGTGAGCTCCGGAATCATAACGCAGGCTGTTGAATTCGAACATTGTTGTATAAATTTCATCAATTGTAGTTTCTTATCAATGAATGTGGAAATTTTCCTGTGTGCTACACGAGAGGCATGGTGCGCTTCTGGCACACCTACTAACTCATACGCTTTATCATTGGCGTCCGCAACTTTCCCATTTTTATCTATGAGCACTACAGCAATCGGAAGGCTCTCTAGAGTAGATGCAAGACGAGCCCGCTCCAAAGATAGCTCCCTCGTACGACTCTCCACTTGTTTTTCAACATTGGCTTTGGAGCGCTTCAGCTCTCCTTCCAGCTGACGGGCATCTTCTAATAGGTTTAATAGCGCAGACTTACTACTTGTAAGCTTTTTGTTTTGCTTAGATAGCGCAACACTCAGCCCATCTAGTTGCTGCTTAGAACGAGAAGCGAATGCAAGCTCGGCCTCTAACTTCTGGGTTAATTCTTTAAGTTGGATATCTTTTTCATACACTTCACGCTCCGCCTTTTCGGTAATACGCCGATATGCGACCATGAATAATGAAATCGGTAGAAAAGTTGCAACAAAAGCATAGACTTGGACCTCTTCATAAGTCGTAGTGCCGAGCCATGAAAACGTTCCAAGAAATGCGATCCAAACAGCAAATGCTATTATCCAAAAAAGTGCTACCTGCCGACGCAAAAGTAGTGCAGAAATCGGTGCATACACGTAAAGCCAAAATATACCTGTAGTAGTTTCGCTTTGAATCAAAATAAACCAAGCCAAGGCGAAAAAGAAGGATAATAGCAACTGCACTACGACATCAGTCCGTTTTAAGAAGCGTAATACTAAACCAAGTACGACAAGAATAGTTAGCGTAATGATAAGAGCGATGTAACTAAACCCTGTCGGCTGAGACATCAACAAAACTAATGCTGACCCCCCACAGGCAAATATACCAATGAATATATAGGCATAAAAAAACTTAATGCGACGTAATTCAGCCGCATCGACTGATTGAGGATCAATACCCGCATTGAGTATCTGGTCAAAATAAGCACCTAAACGAATCACGATGAACTACCCTTCTTGCGCGGCACTTTCTTTTTCAGCTCACGCAACTGCTCCTTTAACTCAACCATCCGTAATTCACGTCCAACCATAAGATCATTCATGCGTTCTGCTTCACGCAATTGTTTTTCAAGCTCAGCTTGAGCTGCCTCAAGCTCCATGTGGGTGGCCTTTAGGGTAAGTTCCTGCTCTTGCTCCTGCACAATCAGTTCAGCTACCTGCCCCAGTTCATCCTTGCGCTTTTTAAGCTGGGAGAGAGCTTTAGGATCTCGTTCAGAGATGCTCTTAGACAATCTTCTCATTGGCAACGTCACAACAAGATAGACAGTAAAGCCTATTACAGACAAAAACGCCAACATGACGCCCATAAATATCAAATACTGGCCATAGAGAACGTTAGAAGTGCGTTCTATATAAGAAGAATATCCCGCCACGCGATAAGCCCCCACCTGCAATCCATCATACCCATAAATCGGATCCTCAAAGCTAAATGCACCCGCTCGCGGATCAATCGAGCGTGGGTCAAGACCACTATTTGTTGTTATATTTACATCAAAATCACCCAAGCTCTCTAATCTTGAAATAATATCTGACCTCTCCAATTTTCTCGCTACAAAGAAGTATCCTTGCGGAACCGTGCTTCTTTCCACATCTGTAGTTGGCTGAGCAGGTGCACCGAGTACTTGATATATCTCTCCATCAATCACAGCATTAAAATCAACAAAATACCCTTTTTTAAATAATTGCCCCTGAACTTCAGATAAGTTATTGAGTGGAAAAGCCACATTTTGTTCATCTCGTGCAACGCGATATATTTCTTGATAGTCCTTAGTAAAAACCCAAGCCGCATCAACTTTATACGTATCAAGGGCGGGCTCAATATTTTCCTGTAACCATACTTGGTCGTCAAACCGAATCGCATCAACCATCTCGTCCCAAATTGTGTAATCGTAGCTCAATGCGCGTATGAGGTCTCCGGTTGTAGCCCTACTCGCCTCAAATCGCTTCGCTTCGCTTGTGAGAAACTCTTGAGAAACATTAGTAATACTTCTATTAATTGACTGCCACCTTACGTATGCCAATACCACTCCTAGCAATACAAAAATACCAAGATATATGAGTAAGCGCACATGGAGCCGCGATAAGAGTTTAGGCTGATTGGCTTTATTCATGGCGCAACGCATCTATTGGGCTAATTCTTGAGGCCCTTCTGGCAGGATAGGCGACAACTATCAAGCCAGTAATGGCGGTGAAGGCTAAGATCCCAACGATTAACCACATAGGAATAAAGAAGACGGAAAACGTATCGTTAACACCACGCGACTCAGCCAGATTAAACAGTGCCAAATTAATTGCCTTACCCAAGCCCCAGGCGGTTAAAATCCCAAAAACTGCGCCCATAAAAGACAGCGCTAAGGCCTCAATAATAAACAAGCGTTTTACATCTTTTCTTCGAGCTCCGAGTGATATGAGTAGTCCTATTTCTTTAGTCCTTTCAAGGAGCGATATGGTGAGCGTGTTAAACATACCCAGAACCGCAATCACCATACCAATGCCACCAAAGCCCGCTAAGAGGAAATTGAGGATTGTGAATACCTGATTGATCTGGTCCAAAGTATCAACCGGAGATGCTGTCAGAAAGCCCTGACTCTCAATCTGTTTGCGCACAGCTGCGACATCCTCTTTAGAAGCTACAACAACCTTTACCTGATTATAATCTTGGAATCCCGAGGTCAAGAGCAACGTATCTGTTGTAAAAACTTCAGCACCAGAACCAGAATCAATCACACCCACCACCGTAACTTCCCTCTCAAAATCTTCATCCACTTCTGCATTACCGCTGGCCTCTTGCCTTTTCTCCTTTGGAATCACGAGTTTAATTTTCTGGTTCATGATTTTAGCGTTATCTGATATTCCAATGGTTTTTAAGAGCGATGTATTCACAATCACCTGATCATCAGAAGGAATAGCGATTTTATCACCTTCAACGAGCTTAAATGAGCTCAGATCAAGGTAGTTCTGATCGGATCCGTTGATAACGGTATCGGTGTTTGAGCTCTGAAAAACTGCTTTTCCAGCAAACGAAAAGGTCTGTGCCACACTATCTACCTTTGGATATTTCTCGAACTTATTGATGGCATCTTGATTGAGCTTAATTGTTTTTGGTTTTGGCGATGAAACATCAATCGCCTTCACGGAGTTTGATCCAACAATCTCATCAGTTACAACTTTTTGCAGCCCTAAGCCCAGAGATACCAAGAAGACAATTGCTCCAATACCAATCACAACTCCTAAAACAGTTAAGAAAGTTCGAAGGCGCTTAAACAAGAGGTTTTTATACGCCATACTCAGCAAAATACGCATACGAATATATTTTGCTGAATACTTCTTTTTTGCGCTGGTATTTATTGGTGCTGTGTTCATGCTACATCCTTTGGTTTCTGAGAAACCCCATCAACTGAAGCCTGGCTTTTATTCACCTGAATTCCAGCTTGGGTAGTCTTATCCTGGTTATTTGGCGCTGGACTACCTGCCCCTGATAGCAATGAGGTAATCTCGGCAATAGTCGGGGCCTTACCAGGTGAGTTCTTTTGCTTCAACAGAGTTTCCTGCAAGCGCTTAATTTTTTCTTTCTTCTGCTCACTCGTGAGTCCATAGGATCCATCATCTTCTGCGGCCGTACCATCCTTAATCTGAACACGGTGTGTACTTAAGGAAAGGTATTCAAGGTTGTGCGTAACCAAAATGATTGTTTTATGCAGCTTGTGATTTAAATCAGAAAGCAAGTTCATAATCATATCGCCATTTTTCGTATCGAGGTTTCCGGTTGGCTCGTCGGCAACAATCAGGTCTGGGTTTGCAACAATGGCCCGCGCCATAGAAACGCGCTGCTGCTGACCACCAGAGAGTAAAGTTGGTCGTTTTTTCGCAAATTTTGTCATCCCCACCATCTCTAAACTCTCCATCGCAATAAGGGCAGCCTGTTTCTTTGAATAACCCGAGAGAAACAGTGGCATGCAGACATTTTCCAAAACGGTCAAACTATTTACCCAATAGTTCGTTTGATACACCATGCCGAGTGTACGAGCCCGGAAGTTCGCGCGCTGATCAGCGTTGAGTGCATACAGGTCTTGGCCTTCAATCACCACATGTCCGGACGTAGGTGGCTCAAGCCCTACAATCGTGTTGAGGAGCGTCGATTTTCCAGATCCAGAAGGCCCATAAATAATCGAGAAAGACTGCTTCGGAATTGTAAAGTTTACATTTTTTAACGCATCAACTGTTTCAGTATCAAGAAAGAATTTCTTTTCAACCTGCTCAACGCTAATTAGTGTTTCTGGACTACGCTCTGCCATATTAGTTGCCCTCTCCTAAGAATCCGAACATTTTTTGCAGCGTATTAAAGATAATTGAAAGCACAGAGTCGGATGCGCGACCAACAATCGTTGATTGAGCATCAGATTTCACCTGGTTTCCAGACTTATCCTTAGACATCGCCTGAACGTTATACACTTTGGCGGTGGCAAGGTCGGAGATTATCACGATATGCTCGGTTGTGAGCGCAGCATCTTCAGTCGTCATGCTCGAGAACGAAGCGGCACTGGCACCTTCGCCAAAGGCTACCTGACTCGTTGAAGGCTCATCGGTCTTCCAGGTCACCACTAGCTGACCGCGCGCCTCACTGCCAACTCCACGAATAGTCGTTTCTACCGTAACGTCAGTTACTTTTGGCGGACGCGTATCAAGCGCCGTGCGGAAAATCTGTTTTTCAGATGTGGCGAGATTCCCGTCCCCATCACGAGACTGTGCGATTAATGAATATTCACTATCGTCTTCGAGCCCCGTAATAACAACTTCATGCTCAGTAACCAGCTGAGAATCAGAAATCTCTTGCGCCGTAGCTCCCACTTTGCCGTATACGACCTGAGAGGTAGTGGGAACATTTGTGGTCCAGCCAACCTTCTGGGTGCTCGTTGGCTCGCCTTCAACAGGCTGCAAGGTAACATTCGAGATCTTTGGACGTTGTGGAGTCGTAAAGGTAAGCACGCTTCCTTCATATTCGTTACCCTCACCGTCTACACCATTTACTTTATAGAAGTACTTTACGCCATCTACCAGGTCAGGTAGATCAACAATATAGCTTGATTCGGTAGTCGAAGTGTTTACGAGCTTTAAGCCACCAAAACCTTCACTTTGTCCGAAGTATACTTTTGCCTGCGAAGCTCCGCGGATACTAAATTGCACAGCCGCTGAGTTGAGCCCCACTCGTGTAGTCGTAACCTCCTTCACAGTTGGTGCTGGAGCCGTTGTAAATGACTGTTCACCACTGGTGCCGGTGTTTCCATCTTCATCAGTCCATTTCGCGAGGTAATAGTAGGTTGTGCCAGCTTGGAGGTTTGTGAGATCGATTACATGGTTAGTAACTTGATCAGAGTTAGCCAGCTCGGATGGGCTATATTCACCCGACTTAGTACCAATTGCAATCTTCGAATCACTTGGACGATCTGTTGTCCAGGAGATTGTTGCTTTACGTGTTGTAATATTTGCAACTTCTGGATCAGAAGTGAGGTTTGCTGGTGTAGTGAATTTACCCGTTGGAAGCATCGAAACCGATGAGCTCTCAGCACCACAGTTATTTGTAGAGTCACAGGCTTTTACCCTGTAGTAATATTCCTGCTGAGACAGGCCGGCATCAATGTAGGTGGTACTGGTACTCGAACCAACATATACAAACGTAGTGTTATTGGTGGATCGATAGATCTTATATGAAGCAACTCCCGAACCAACACTGCCTGGCGGATCCCAAGTGAGTGCCAAGCGCCAATTCGAGGTGGATTTAATCGATACATCAACAATGTCGGTATTTAACGGTATGCCAGGAGCAACCGTGTTTGCAGTAAAGGATGTCGAAGCGTAGGTTGCATAGTTAATGTTGCTTGATTCGTCGCGCGCGACCACATAAAACGTATTCACGCCTGGCTGAGTGGCGTAGGCACTCGCCCCGAGTGAAGTAATGCCACCTGAAGTAAACGTACAGTTTCCAGCATTCGGTGTGGCATTAATCGTGTAGCAATAGGTAATATTATTTTCATCACCTACATAGGTTGTTGGTGCATCCCAGCTAAAGGCAAAGGAGTTGGTGGTATTACTGGTTGGGCTTGCGACCACATTTTGCGGCTGAGACGGAGCGCCATTAGTATTAATTTTCAGGTCAGCTTGAACATAGCTCGTGGTATAGTTTCCTGCATTGTCCCAGGTACGGAACTCAACTGTGTTAACGCCATCAATCAGCTCATCATAATCAATAGGATCGACAGTGGCATATGACCCATCATTGGCGAGTAGGTCTGCCGCATCCTGAGTACCGCTATGCGTATCGCCATACCAAGTGCCGGCATTAATGCGATACTGCAAACCAGCCACGCCAGAAGTCGCATCTTGCGCAGCACTTCCACCAGCGCTCGGCCATGTTAATGTTGCTGCCTTGGTATTAATAAAGCCAGACGGAGCAGTAATGTAGCCGGGGTTCGTCGGGTTCGTATTATCAAATCGGAATTGGAATTGTTCATTAGTGTCGGAAATATTGCCGGCATTATCAATCGCGCGGATGTTGAGGTAATACGGCGAGCTAGAGCTTGTGAGTGCAGAGCCAAGGTAGCCAGATGTAGCTAAATCAATTGATGTAGTAGATACAACAAACTGACAGTTTCCACCTGTTGTGACAGGACTCGTTCCCAAAATTCCCTTCGTAGTAATTGGGTTATCTGTATCAGTCTGGCTCAGGCTCAAGCAGTAACCTTTCACTCCGGATTCCGCATCCGTAGCTGCTGTCCAGCTGAAGTACGGGGTCGCACCATTCGTCCAGCCATTGCTCGCAACACTCGCTCCACCGTTCGCGCGCTGCATAGTTATTGCCGAGGCATTCGCTGAAGGATCAGTACCATCAGAATTAGATGATAAAGTAACATCATCAATCGCGACTTGCTGATCGCCATTACCCTGCAAAACGGCCTGCCATTTAATGCCCGAGAAGGTAACCGGGAATGAATCAATATTTGTATCAATAACACTGTAGCTATTTACTTCAGTGAGTGACCCCGAGCTCGCCCAAGCAGCCCCATCCCAATACTTCCAGCTGGTGCCGCCATTATCACTCAGACGATACGCAATCGTTCCGCCAGCAGGCGCTTCAGTTGCAACAAACGTATCCCAAGTCCATACACCTGCCGTACGGATTGCATCGGTAAGCTCAACCGTAACAGCACTCGTCGTGTAAGGCTTCGTCTGAAAACTTGGGCGTACTGAGTTACTGATTCTTGTTTCGTCCACTGTCGCGCCCAGATTACCGCTAGTAAAGCCAATGGTTGATGAGCCATAATCATTCCCTACGTGCAGCGACCGCGTGGAATCAGGAATACTTACACCAACGCTACTCGAGGCTATTTCCGAGCCATCTCGGTACAGCTTCACGATAGAGCCATCATAGGTAGCTGCAATGTGGTGCCAATTTGTATCCTGGGTGGTTGTAGAAGATTCTACATAGGCATTATTCCCCCAGCTGTAAACCGCTGCATCGACATTTGCTGTGTTACCCAAGCCGGCGTAGAGCTTGCCTTTATAGGTAGTCAATGTCAAAACTTCTTCAACGGTATTGATAGCCCAGGAGTCATTTAACCCAGCACCTCCTACACGAGTCCAACTTGTTCCGTCATGCTTCCAAACTTCACCATCACCTGTATCTGTACCCATGGAAGCGTAGAGCTCGCCATTGTACACCACAAGGCTACGAATTCGCTCGCGGTCAAACCCACTAGCTCCGCCCCATCCGGAGTTCACGCCATCTCCACCAAGTTGCGACCATATCGTACCGTTATATGACCACACATCTGCATCTCCAGTGGTGTCTCCCATACCAGCCACCAATTGATTGTCATACACCGCCAGCGCCCAAACGTTTTCTATAACAGCACCTGCCCAGCCCGAGTTCAAACCGTCGCCACCAACTTGAAGCCACGTGTTCGAACCTGGGTTATAGCGCCATACATCACCATCTCCAGCCGAGCTTCCCAAGCCAGCGTAGAGCTGACCCTGAAAACCAACCATAGAAAGTACGCTCTCAATATTTCCCGCCGCCGCCCAAGAACTTCCAACGCCATCACCACCTATTTTTGTCCAGGTCGTTGCGCCATCGTACTGCCAAACTTCGGCGTCCTGCGCGCTCGCGCCAAGACCGGCATACAATTTATCATTAAAGACCGCGAGAGAATGCACATTTTCATAAGCTGCCCCAGCCCATGAAGCACCGCCACCAAGATTAATTGCATCACCACCCACTTGCGTCCAAGTAGAGCCATTAAACCGCCACAAATCACCATCACCTGCACTAAAACCTAGCCCAACATAGAGATTCCCTTTATAGGCAATCATGGTGTTTACAGTTTCAATCGTGTTGGCTGTCCACGAGCTATTCACACCTTGGCCACCTACTATTTGCCAGGTTGAACCATCGTACTCCCATATAGACGCATCGCCTGGCGCACTGTTACCGAGCGAGGCATACAGCTTGCCATTATATTGCGTCATGGAGGTTACATTTTCTGTTCCAAAGTAGCCCCATGACTTATTAATATACGCGCCACCTATCCAAGTCCAGGCTGTACCATTTAAGCGCCACACTTCACCATTACCAGAGCTGTTATTGGTTTGACCAACATAGAGTGTCGAACCTGCGGTTGTCATGGTATACGCTATCGAACCAGTTGCCCAAGAGGCGCCGCCACCAGGATTAACACTATCGCCACCCACTTTGGTCCAGGTCGTGCCATTCAAGCGCCAAACCTCGGAGTCACCAGTTGAGTTACCAAGTCCGGCATAGAGATTGGTGCCGTCATTAGTGAGTGAATACACCGCTTCGTATGACGTATTCCAACTCGCACCTCCACCAGGATTCACGCCATCGCCACCAACCTTCGTCCAGCCTGGCGAAGAGATATTATAGCGCCACACCTCAGCATCAAGAACAGTAGTGCCGAGACCAATATAGAGATCTGTACCCATCACACTCATGGAGAGGACATACTCGAACGTCGAGCCGGCCCAAGAGGCACCACCACCCGGGTTAATCGCGTCACCACCCACTTGCGTCCACGTGCTCGTGGCAACTACAAATCGCCACACATCCGCATCACCAGCGGTAGCGCCAAGACCGACGAACAAATTTGTTCCATCGGTAGTCATTGAATATACATCTTCATAAACATTTGAAAACGACGCGCCACCGCCAGGGTTTACACTATCACCACCTATCTTAGTCCAAGTCGTACAGTTAGCCGCCGAACAACGCCACACCTCTGCATCACCCGCAACATTGTTACCTAGACCTGCATACAAGTTTCCACCAACCACTGCCATACTCGAAACAGTTTCGTAAGTACTATTTGCCCAGGAGCTGTTAAGCGTATCGCCACCACGCTTTGTCCAGGAAGCACAGCCGGTTGAAGTATCGCAGCTCCATACTTCCGCATCTCCAGTCGATTCACCTATTCCAGCAAAAAGTGTTGTACCATTTACAGCAAGAGAGCGCACAGATTCATACGTTCCATCGGGCCAGCTGCTATTTCGGGCGTCACCACCCACTTGCGTCCATGTAGAGCCATCGTATTTCCATACCTCTGCGTCACCCGTACCACCGTTAGAGCCGATCCCAGTATACACATCCGTACCAATCGTAACGCTGGCGCGCACATCCTGCTTACCGTTGAGATCCCAGGAACGATTCACATCGTTACCTGCTCGTTGAGTCCAGGTTGTAGCCGAGTTGTTCGCTAACTCATAGGTTATCTTGCCGGTATCATTGTTGTAATAAAGTCTATATGAACCCTTATCAACAATCGTTTGGTTCTGATTACCGCCAGCAGCGAAGGGTGATGAGAACTTCACCCAGCTCTCAATGGTGTGCTGGCCGGTTAATGACAAAGCCGAGCTATCATTGGCAGTCAAATACTGCGTCGAACCATTGAGCGTTAAGGCATTTACTAAATTCCCCACTGCCCAACTCGGCGAACCAACCGCAGTCAAGGTATCGCTGCTCGAATCATCAGCAACCGTGCTGCCAGTGTTTTCATCAAAGTGCCACAACCCCATCGTGTTCGCATCACTTGTGTAATTCAGTGCCTTAAGTCTGACGGTGCCATTACTCACCTCAACCAAGCTCGAATCTGACAGAGTATATCCACTACTACTCGAGAAATCCCAGCTGTCGTTTAAATCACCAGCTTTTGCAAGCTGGAACCAACTAAAGAAGATCGTGATGGCAACCAGGTACGCACCAAGAACAGCAACGTGCACCTTCTTGTGGTGTTTATGTTGGTGCCATTTTTCATACCATCCGTATTTTTTCTCGAGTTTTTTATGAACCGGAATAATTGTGCGACTTCGAACCGAAGATGTTACAACATAACACCGGCCAGGTATGGCCAGTGCTTTTTTAGAAGCATGTCTTAAATGTTCGATTGGTTTTTTACTCATGTCTTGGTTTGCAAAATAGGCACTCGCGCCTTCAATAAAAGCTTGTGTTTATTATATCTGATGCAACCTGGAAGCGTAAGGGGTTTCTGTCGAGAAGAGCTCGACTTATCCACAACATTTTTGAGTTATCCACTTGCACCGCCACCAGGGGTATGACAATATAGAGACATGATTTGCATGAAATGCAGGTCACCCCACAGTGAGGTGGTAAACACGCGCTCGACACGAGGTGGTAGCCAGATATGGCGCAGACGTCGATGTGCGGACTGTGGCAAGGTCATAACGACTTACGAGCGGCAAGATTTATCATTCATTCAGGTGGTGAGCAGCAGTAAAACCTCCCCCTATCGCCGCTCGGTTTTATTTATCTCAATACTCCGAGTACTAGACGCCGAACATCTTACCGATATAGATGTCGATAACTTAGTTGACACTATTGAGCAGAAGATCATTATTCGTGGACAAGACGAAATAGAGGCCGACCTTATTCGTCGCCTGTGTCTAGATACCTTAAAGGCTATAGATATGAATGCCTTTATGCGCTATATGGCATTACATATGAACTTCCGGACAAAATCAGATCTAAAGGCAGAAATGAAGAAGTACTAATATACATAATAGTAATGCTAGAGCATAAGTATTATGTATATGAAAATATTTCACATAGTAACTAAAAAAGACCCCGTATCAGGGGTCTTTTTTAATACTTAGACTTCTCTACTCGGTAGCTTCGGCTTCGTCTGTTTCCGCAGTATCTGCATCTTCAGGCTTCACTTCTTCGCCCATTTCAGCATCCAGCTCAGCCATCTCTTCTTCAGAACGTGGAGACTCAACTCGACATACCAGTTCGTGTGTATCTGTCAGAATGGTTACCTTGTCTGGAGTTTTCAGATCCGCAACGCTCAAGCTGCTTTCAAGCTCTTCAAGACCAGACACATCCACTTCAATAGTACTTGGAAGGTTAGCTGGGAGCGCTTCTACTTCAACCTCTTCTAATACCTGTACCAAAGAACCACCAAGATTGAAGGCTCCCGGAGCTTCTCCAACGAGCTTTAATGGGACTTCCGTACGGATGGTCTCGTCCATCTTTACTTGGTAAAAGTCGACATGCAACGGTCGACCAAGGTGATTAGTCTGCACATCTTGAATCAGCACGTTTACCGGCTTGGCATCACCGACTGAGAGTTCAATCAAGCCAGACTGCCCAGCTTTCTGATAGGCCTTAGCGAAAACCAGTGCGTCAACTGCAACAGCCTGATTTGTGTCGCCTCTCCCATATATCACACCCGGAACTTTGCCGCTCGTGCGAACCTGCTGAGCTTTTTTGCCCATATCGGTACGCGCTTCGACTTGTAATGTTAATTTATCCATACTTTCTCCTTACTATTCTCAAAAAAATGAGAGACCATCGACACAAATGAACTTAAGAGTTCAAGAATCCATAAAAATCAGCGATTTCAGCCGAGGTTATTGCCCCTTTTTGCTGAAATTGTGCTCGTTCACGACGAGAAGCATCCAGACCAAGCGATGATTTGCCGGTTTTTCGGCGATTGCGCTTGGACTTTGTGGGCGCTACATGGCTCATTAATACTGTAGCCAGCACTGGCAGAGAGCACTTCTGACAATTCAGCTGCATAAAACAATGCTGATCAACCTTACCGAGAAATCGTATGTCATCTGACTGATATTCTGCGCTGCACGAAGGACAGCGATAGAAGACTCGCAAGTTATTGATCAGTTCGTTTAGCGCCTTTGGATTCAATGGTACTCCCTCTTGAGCTACATTTTACCTATTTTATCACCTGGAGTCAATCAAATATCAGGTTAGGAGCGCCGATGTTGCCGTTTGCGCGTCAGTGTAAATGTAATCATTAATAACGCTACAACCACGACCAATACGATGAGTGCCAAAAGCTTCTCCAACCCATCGCCCAACAGTGCAAACAGTCCAAATGCGAGTGAAAGCGCATAAATAAGCAGTACCGCTTGGCGCTGACTGAGTCCAGCGTCTAATAAAATGTAGTGGAAATGTCCACGATCTGCTGTAAACGGTGACTTCCCCTGTGCTAAGCGGCGCACCACCGACCACAAGGCATCAATCACTGGTACTCCGAGTACTAACAAAGCCGTAGCCAACTTTGCTCCAGATATAATCGCTAGACTCCCTAACATCATACCGAGAAAATAGGCTCCACTATCTCCAAGAAATATCTTGGCGGGGAAAAAATTATAGCGAAGAAACCCTAAACAAGCACCCAGCAAAATAAGTGCCATCACCGCCGTAGCCGGCTGATCGATCCTCGGGTTGACCGAGACCAGAAAAAGAATAAACGCCGCGATTGCTCCCACCCCTGTCGAAAGCCCATCCAAGCCATCCAAGAAGTTCATAGTATTAGTCATCCCTACCATCCATACCAAACTAAACATTACCGACAGAATTGGTAGTGCGTAGCCACCAATCTCTACTAAAGTTTTACCGAGCTCAAATTGCTGACCTAACGGGTTGGAGATCACCTCAACCCCCACTCCGAAGAACAAAATTGCTACCATAGCTGCTGTAATTTGTGCAACAAGTTTGACCCAAGGGCTCAATCGCTTCACATCATCGTAGAGGCCCACACAAAATACCGCCGTACTCGCAAGCAACGCTCCCCAATAAGCCTTGGTTGGCTCGCCTGGCGTCAACGCCAAACTTAACACCACAAAGATAGAGGCAATCACAATTCCCCCTGCCCGCGGCATAATGCGTTCATGGATCTTACGAGTAGCCTCGCTTGGGTTATCAACCGCACCAATGCGAATAGCGAGCTTAATAACCAATGGTGTAAGTACTAGAGCCCCAATCAAACTCAGTAAAAATGCAGCTAGGTACAGCCCGGTCATTCCTTCACCGCCTTTTCGGTCACTCTAAAGCCGAGATACTTACCAAACATCAAACGGGTCTGCGCATCAATCGCTGCCATCGCTCCAAACCCAAGCGCAACAATTGGTAAAAGCGCCCACTGCAAAATCATAAAGACTCCCTGGATCTTTTTCTTGCTGCGTGGCCTTTGTGGGAGTGACATAATCGAAAGCCAGATGGTGATAAAAAGTCCAACCATGGCTATCGTCATGATTTGAGAAGCAATGATCGGTAATTGATGGGCCAATACGCTGTACTTGAAGGTGGAGTTGAGATAGAGCGGCATCCAAGCGACAAAGGTGAGGATGAGTGGTGCTGTAGCCCAAGAGAAATGCCCTTCAAAAAGGCGCCAAAAATGGATGGTGCGCGAACCAGCTGGTATCTTCGGATGGCGCGCATTTTGAATCGCCACGTACGGCACATCGGAAACGCCGTAAGCCCAGCGTCGAAGCTGCAAATACTGATTGCGGAAGGTTTTAAAATACCCGGAAGCCAGTGTGGCGTCTTGATAAATCGGGGCATAAATTGGCTCCACCCGGTACTGTCCGTTATAGCGATAATAACTACGCCAGTACTGATGTCCATCCTCCACAACTGACCAAGTAGCCCAAAAATCTGTGTCGATTAACGCTTCAAGCGGCTGCGAATGACTCGCAAAGTTTCTTAATAGGTGTGGCCGAACCGAGTTAATAATCACCCAAAACGAATTACCGG
Source organism: Patescibacteria group bacterium (assembly GCA_030917125.1). GTDB lineage: Bacteria > Patescibacteriota > Saccharimonadia > CAILAD01. The sequence goes on from JAUPVH010000034.1 coordinate 18,067, forward strand.
TAGCAATCACGCGCATTGGTGCTGGGACGTGCCAAATATTATTAAAGAACATCGGAATCGGTTGATACGAGTAATGCTTTGGTGTTTCCGAGGTTACAAATGAATACGTCAGATGGTTAAAGTACTCTGGATCAGGTCGATGATCGGAATCTAATGTAGTCACCATAATATTAGGAATATGCAGACCTTCATCGCGTATTACCTTGTGGACTTCACGACCAGCATGCGTAATATTCGACCCCTTCCCACGCTCTTCACCCACAATGCCATCTGGGTGCTCAAAGCTTTAGATCCG
>JAUPVH010000035.1 GCA_030917125.1 Patescibacteria group bacterium
GAACGAGTAGAGGTGTTTTTATTTTTAAGTAGGTAGGAGTTACGAATATGAGCGATCAACTTCATGCAATGAGACACAGTGCAGCACATGTGCTAGCTGCGGCAGTACAAAAGCTCTATCCTGGAGCTAAGTTTGGTGTGGGGCCAGTAATTGAGCATGGTTTTTACTATGATGTGGCATTTGAAGAGCCGATATCGGATAAGGATCTCAAGCGAGTTCAAAAGGAAATGCGCTCGCTTGTGAAGCGCAATCTACCAATTGAGCGAGAAGAGTGGCCGATTGAGCAAGCAATTGAGTATTTTCAGAAGAATAATCAGCCCTTTAAAGTTGAATTATTGCGAGATTTACAACAGCATGGCACAACAAGCATAAAAAATATAGACTCATCAGACTTAGGCATTGATGACACTGATGAAAAAATTACAACGGTAAGTGTTTATAGAATTGGTGATTTTGTTGATTTGTGCCGCGGTCCACATGTCGCTACAACTGGAGAAGTTAAGGCCTTTGAATTGACCCGTCTAGCCGGTGCATATTGGCGCGGCGATGAAACCAGAGATCAGCTGCAGCGAATATACGGCATAGCTTTTGCAAGTCAAGAAGAATTAGATCAGCATAAAGAGATGTTAGAGCTTGCAAAGGAGCGCGATCACCGCAAGCTTGGTCGCGAACTTGATCTGTTTACCTTTTCAGACCTAGTTGGCCCTGGTCTGCCACTGTGGACTCCGCGTGGTACGGTAGTGCGAAATGAACTAGATCGTTTTGTGCAGGAGTTACGTCACGAGTATGGCTTTGAAGAAGTAACGATTCCACATATTACAAAGAAAGATCTATATGTGCGGAGTGGTCACTGGGAGAAATTTGAAGACGAGCTCTTTAAAATCACTTCTCGTGATGGGCACGAGTTTGCGCTCAAGCCCATGAATTGCCCGCATCACACTCAGATTTTTGATTCCAAACCACGCAGCTACCGCGAAATGCCAGTCCGTTACCGAGAGACTACGATGGTATACCGAGATGAGCAGAGCGGTGAGTTGCACGGACTGTCTCGAGTTCGCTCAATTACCCAGGATGATGCTCATACGTTTTGTCGACCCAGCCAAGTAGAAGCTGAAGTGATGAACGTTTGGGATGTGATTGAGCGTTACTGGAAGGTATTTGGTATCAACCTGCGGGTGCGGTTATCTACTCACGATCCTGAAAATATGAAAGGCTATCTCGGGACCGAGCAGCAGTGGCAGTCAGCTGTAGCTCAGCTTCAATCCGTTATTGAGCGGAAAGGGGTGGCGTTTGAACTGGGAACGGGAGAGGCGGCTTTCTATGGTCCAAAGATCGATTTTATCGGGTCCGACGCATTAGGGCGAGAGTTCCAGGCATCAACCGTTCAGCTCGATTTTAATATGCCAGAACGCTTTGATTTGGCCTGTATAGATGAGTCGGGTAATCGCGAGACTGTTGTGATGATCCACTGCGCGATTGCTGGCTCTGTGGAGCGCAGCATTGTGTTGCTCTTGGAGCACTTTGGAGGAAACTTCCCAGTTTGGCTAGCGCCTCAGCAAGTTGCAGTACTGCCAATATCTGAAAAATTTATCGACTATGCAGAAAAAATTACAACACAGTTGAGAGAATTAGGAGTGAGAGCAGAATTGAGTGGCGAGAATGAATCGTTAGGGAAGCGCATTCGAGCAGCGGAAATCCGGAAAACTCCGTTCACACTGATTGTTGGTGAACGGGAAGCGGCTGAAGGAACGGTTGCGGTAAGAAGGTATGGTGAGGGTGATTTAGGAGCGATGAAAGCGGATGAGTTTACAGAAAAAATCACCAGTACAATTGCGCAGCGTAGTCTCTAGCGCGAACGGGAAAATCCTGGCAATAGTTGGTCCGACTGCGGTTGGGAAAACGGGTGTAGCTTTAGAGCTTGCAGAAAAATATCCGGTAGAAATAATCTGTGCTGATTCTCGTACGATCTATAAAGGTATGGATATTGGAACGGCTAAGCCAACTGCAGAGGAAAGAACTCGCGTACCTCATCATGGCCTGGACTTAATACTGCCTGGAGAGAAATATTCTGTAGCTGATTTTGTGAACTATGCAGAAGAGAAGATACAGGAAATTTGGTTGCGTGATAGGGCGGTGCTGATCGTAGGTGGGAGTGGTATGTATGTGGATGCCTTACTCTTTGGCTACAAATTTCGGGATGAACCGCTGGATTCAGAATATGTCGATGATTTAAGTCAGGATGAGTTGTTGGAGCGAGCACGGCAACTTTATCCGGACCACGTTGATACTATTGATGTGAAAAATACACGTAGATTACGGCAGTTGGTTACTAAGGGACCCGCAGATACCTCGGATAGACGGCATCTCAAATATGACGTCAAAATCATCGGTATAGACCCCGGAAGCGAAAATTTACAGATAAGGATTGAAAATAGAACGGATGCCATGTTGAAGCAAGGATTTGTTCAAGAATGTAAAACACTCTTAGGGCAGTACGGAAATGACTGTCCTGCACTGCATACAACTGGTTATGCTGCGGTGATGCGTTATATAGCCCATGAGATAGACGAGACTACAATGCGGGCGCAAATGATAACCGACACGAAGAGACTCGCGAAAAAACAGCGCACCTGGTTTAAGCGCAATTCCTTTATCGAGTGGACAATTAATGGTGAAGAGGCCCTGAAGATTGCTGTCTCCTACTTGCGTGCATAACAGGGTACAATAGATACCATGAAGCGTCTTCGCAATTCTCTTGGTATAGCCGCCGGCAAAGCGACCGGTCGGACAATGAAGATACTTGGTCGGACAAGTACCGCCCTTCCTGGTTATGTCGCCGAGAGGATTGGTAATGAGCCACTTAAGCACTACCTACACAACCGCAAGTATGCAAAAACAATTCTAGTCACTGGAACCAATGGCAAAACTACGACTACCATGCTGATTGCGAGTGTGTTGCGTGCGGCAGGGTATGAAGTAGTCAATAACGGGTCTGGATCCAACCTGACGAGAGGTGTGTTAACGGCTCTCTTAAATGATGCTCGAGAGGGCGATAAATCTACTTTACTGCTTGAAGTAGACGAAGCGAGTATGCCGGCAGTTTGTGCGGCAACAAAGCCTGATATTATTGTGGTATCAAATATTTTTCGAGATCAACTTGATCGGTATGGCGAAGTAGACACAACTCGAAAACTTCTAGAAAAGGCGCTCGATTTAGCTCCAGAAGCAGAGTTGGTGCTTTGTGCGGATGACCCACACGTAGTTCGATTGGGCAGCGGTGAAGGGCGTTCGGTTACCTACTTTGGCCTAAATGCACCTGGTCTGAAGGCATTGAGCCATGACCATGCCGGGGATGTGCCGGTGAGCCCAATTACCGGATCACCTCTTACATATACGCACCGTTATTTTGGCCATGTAGGCAAGTATCAGGCCGAGGATGGAAGCTTCAAGCGCCCAAGTCCAGATGCGTCAGTTGAGATAATCACCAATGAGCAGTCTGCTCAGATAGTCACCTTAAAGCTACGCGGGGTCGAACACCCAGTGGTAATTCGTAGTGGCCTGATAGGAACGTATAACACGTATAATTTGGCAGCAGCACTGGCGGTGGGTATGTCTTGTGGTTTGGATATGTCGCTGATTGTAGAAGCATTACAGCAGAAAAACACAGCCTTTGGTCGTCAGGAAACGGTATATTTTCAGGGGCAGCGTTGTCAGTTCTTGCTTATTAAAAATCCCACCGGGTTTAATCAAGTGATTCAGTCATTTTTTCAGAAGCAAGCTACTGCGCCAGTGCTGATTGTAATTAATGATAATTTTGCCGATGGGAAAGACGTTTCTTGGTTGTGGGACGCGGCGCTTGAGGATCTCTCGACTACCGGACGCATAGTTGTATCAGGATCGCGCGCTTATGATATGGCTTTGCGCTTGGAGTATGCCGGTAAAGATTGTGAGGTGATTGAAGACCCCATGGAAGCTTTGCGCGAAATCACGGCCGAATCTGTTGATGAGGTATTTATCTTACCGACGTATACAGCTCTCCTGGATTTGCGGAAACAGCTTTCATTGAAATTGGAGCATAGCGTATGAGTCGCTCGAAGATTTCTATTTTATATCTGTATCCTTATGAAATGAATACCTATGGTGACTGGGGAAATGTATTGGTGCTGCAGAAGCGACTTGAATGGCGCGATTACGCCGTCGAAGTAATTGAGCATCGACCAGGAGATAAATTAACCAAGCGTCCAGATATTATTTTCTTTGGTGGTGGGCAGGATAGCGGACAGGGCCTTATTTTGAGCGACCTTAACAAGCATGCTCGTCGGCTACATGACTGGATTAATGATGGCGTAGCTACACTCGCCATTTGCGGGGGCTATCAACTACTCGGGCATGAGTTTATTACGGCGACCGGGGAAAGCCTGGAGGGGGTCGGGGTATTTGATATTACGACGCGGGCAGAATCAGGCCGCTTGATTGGAAATGTAGTTCTTACGAGTGATGAGTTTGGAACGGTGGTTGGTTTTGAGAATCATTCTGGCCGCACATACTTACAGTCAGGAATGAAATCCTTTGGAGGTGTAGAAAAAGGTGGAGGGAACAACGGTGAGGATAAAAAAGAGGGGATACTCTACAAATCTGCAATTGGTACCTACCTTCATGGACCACTTTTACCAAAAAACCCTCAAGTAGCCGATTGGTTGATAGCTCGAGCGCTTGGCGTATCGAATAAAGAATTAGTTCAACTTTCGGATAGGTTTGTTGATCAAGCACGGGCTGTTATTACTGCGCGGTAGCCTTTGTGTTCATACGAAAACTCAATGAGTTCAGTGAGTTAGAGTAGGAAAGTTCTCGATAGAGGTTGAGCTATTGAATCTATTTCGTGTACACTAGTGAGTAAGAAAAATATTGAGGAAATCCGCTGCATGCAAATCGAATCGCTTTTTGGTTCAAAGACCCGGGTAAAATTATTGAGCCTTTTCTATAACAATCCCGAGCGCCCATTCTACGTGCGTGAGATCACTCGTAAGATTAACGAGCAGATTAACTCTGTCCGCCGCGAACTGCAGAACCTTCTCAATATCGGCATAGTGAAATCCGTCAATCAATCTAATCGACTCTATTATGAGATTGACCCGAGCTTTAAATTTCACGGTGAGCTGATGTCAATTTTTCAGAGAATTCCGGCAAAGTCCAAGGAAATCAAAGAAACGAAGGAAGAAGATCAGATTTTGAAGAAGATTCAGAAGGCTGGCAATGTGAAAGTGCTTTTTCTCTCGGGTGCTTTTGTGCGCGGCAGTATGCAAAATGTGGACATATTTATCGTTGGTGATATGAATAAGGCTAAACTCGCTCAGGTTATTGGTGATATGGAGACGGCAATGAATCGAGAACTCAATTACACAGCCTTTCGCCTAGAAGACTTTGATTATCGGCGTAATCTGAATGATCGCTTCCTGCTCGATATGCTTGATGCCCGTAAGATTGTCCTGCGTGACGATCTCAAGCTGTTTGATAAGGCTACGAAGCAGTTATCTGATGAGCCTGAGACTGCTAGCCCGGTACAGATTAATGTATCTGCACCGCACCCCGAGATTACTACTGAAGAAGCAATTCGCATGGCGGAGTTAGGCTAGGCGCAACATGGCAGCAAAGCAAACACCTCCAACTGTGACAATACAGATTTCCTGGAAGACTATCCTGGCAATTGTAGGAATTATGCTGGGGGCATGGGTAGTCTATATGATAGGTGATTTCCTTATCTTGCTCTTTGCGAGTACGGTGGTTGCCACAGCGCTCGATCCTTATGTGCGTCGGCTTGAAAAGAGGGGCCTTCCGCGCTGGGCATCCGTAGCTCTCATATATTTGGGTATATTTCTTGTGTTGGGATTAATTTTGGTATTGGTTGTACCAACTATTACTAATCAGGTGGGGGACCTGGTTGAAAATTGGCCAAATATTAATCGATCGCTGCAAGCTACGTTGAGCCAAAACGAGGCGCTACAGGGACTGTATGATTCTTTGACACGCGGATCTGGTGAGGGTGGAGCAATCTTTTCTCAAGTTGTGAATATTACCTCAGTTTTTGTGAATGGTGTGGCAACTACCGTGCTCTTTTTGGTGCTCACGTTTTATTTGCTTATGAATGGGCGCAAGTTGGCTCACTTTCTAGTGGGGTTGGCGCCGCAAGGTAAGGAGAGAGCGCGCTATGGTCGTCTGATTGCGCGGATATCAGAACGGATGGGCTTCTGGTTTCGGGGTCAATTTATCATCTCCCTCATGACGTTCTTTGTCGTTTGGATCGCCCTTTCCTTATTGCGAGTAGAATATGCCTTAACTCTCGCTTTAATTGCGAGCATTGCTGAGTTCGTTCCACTTGTGGGAGCTTGGATTGGCGCTACCCCTGCGGTTTTGGTGGCCTTCGGGCAGTCGCCAGTGCTTGCGCTCTTTGTGGTACTCTTCTTCTTCGCTTGGCAATCGTTCCAGGGCTATATTATTAGCCCTCAGGTGATGCGTCGTGCTATTGGTGTCCCGTCTATCTTTATATTAATTTCCGTTCTCATACTTGCGAAGCTTATTGGTTTTGTAGGGGTCTTTCTGGCGGCACCTATTGCAGCAGCTATCGCAGTATTGGTTGAAGAGTACGCCGAAGGAGTTCATACACAACTTAAGCGTGGTTTAGCGGCTCGTACTGGGCAACAGAAGAGCTAATCTGATATACTGAGATTTATATGGATATTTCACTCGGAAAAAATAGCACACTCTTTATGCATGGCCGCGATGTCACCTTGGCCATTGGATCAACATTAGAAACGAAAACTGATGTTTTTTTTACAACGAAAGGTACTGAACCCCAGGCTGAAGTGGGTAAGTTTTTCCAGGGCCCTGGTGAGTACGAAGTTCAGGGCGTGATGGTTGATGGAGTTGCTACTGGGCCAGGACTGACTTCTTATCACGCAATTTATGATGGGGTGAGCCTTGCTGCGGTAACTCTTCATAAGTCAGAAGATCTTACCGATGAGATGCTTGAACACCTCCAGCCTGCCAACTTGTTGGTGCTGTGGCTTGAAGAAGGTAGTGCTCAAGACGTTGCTCAATTGATGGCGCGGTTTGATGCGCACCAGCTAATCCCGGCGCAGATTCCAGGTGATATAGATACGCTTGAGAAAGAACTCCAGCTTAAGGTGGAAACTGTTCCGAAGTTGAAGTTGGCTGCCAAGAATTATCTTGATGGCACTCGTTTGCTGACGACACTTCAAAGCTAAGCTGCTATTTTTTTACTAAAAAACCGCCATATGAACGGCGGTTTTTTAGTAAAAACTACCTTTTTACGTAGTAGTCAGTTCGTCTTTTCCAAGATCTCGGGCATGCTTCTTGAGCGTGCGGATAGTTGAGGCAGCGAGCTTAACACGAACCTTCTCACCATTGATGATGAGAGTTTTCTTCTGGAGATTCGGTTTCCAGACTTTTGGGGTGGAACGCATAGAGTGGCTCACGTTGTGGCCAAACTGCTTACCTTTTCCTGTGATGTCGCATTTATAAGACATAGTAAAATTCCTAACCCAAGCATAATAACAGATATAGCCTCGCTTGACAAGTCTCATGGGTGGCGATTACTGGTATACTAAAAATATGAATTTTTTAGAGATAATTAATCTGATCTTTATCTACGTGGTGGCGATTACAATCCATGAATATAGCCACGCGGCGGTAGCTCATAAGTTAGGCGATCCGACAGCCAAGCAAGAAGGTCGGCTGACCCTGAATCCGGCAGCCCATATTGATCCATTAACCACCTTGGCATTGCCAGTTCTACTGATTCTAGCTGGAAGCCCGGTGATTTTTGGTGCGGCTCGACCGGTTCCATTTACACCCTATCTGGTGCGAGGCGGCAAGAAGGGGGCTGCCTTGATTGCTTTAGCTGGTCCGGCCAGCAACTTAGTGTTGGCGAGTCTGGTTGCAATCATAATCCGTATCTCACCTGAACTCGCTACGGCCGGAAGTGGGTTACTTATTTCGTTGATGACAATCAATATTGCCTTGGCGCTCTTTAACCTCTTACCGATTCCGCCGCTGGATGGCTCGCGAGTGCTGTACGCCTTTGTTCCCGCTAGTATGCAGGATGCGATGGAGCGGTTTGAGCGTACAGGGCCGATAGTAATCTTGGTAATTTTCCTGGTTGGGTATCCGTTTATTGCGCCTTATCTCGGTGCAGCAACCCGAGCGGTAACACGCTTCCTACTCGGGGTATAGGGCTGGTATACTAGGATTAACCCTCGGGCGTTCGATACAAGCTTATATCTTTTCTGCTTAAAGAAGAAAACGGGAGACCTAGATTGCGCCTGAAGAGCACATTCGTGTGATTTTCAGGTGGCTGCGGACACCCACCTGGATTTTGTGCCAGGGAAGATATCTCGCTTACCGGCGCCATGGGGGATTTTATTTATAGCTTAAAACGACGTTTCCAGACTGCTGGCTGAGAGATTGAATCGGCTCGCAGTATGTCTACGTAATTCTCGATAGTAAGATGGGTGGCGATTTTCTTGATTTGCACACTGATGTCGTAGGGGTAGATCCAGAGGGCTGAGCTAAAACGCAGGAAGCCGAGTCGCTTGAGTTCAATTAGGAATTGATTGCGGGCGATTTTATGTGTTTCTGGTATCTGATAGGTCACAAACAGCCATCGTTTATTCCAAGAGCTTGGTGTATGGAGTGGGGTGTTGGTGGATTTGCGAACTTCGCCACGCTTCAAGAGGGCAAGACCACGTGAGGTAATCTTATACAGCTTCTCGGTATCGATCCGACCTTGAGTAAGTGCACCTTGCCGGGTAAGGATTGCCAGTGTGTCTTTTATGCGGGCTCGCGGTGCGCGTGCTGTATTCCAGCTAAATAGCTCCAAAAGTGCTTTGTCTTCTAGGAGTGACGCTTCGGTGGCGACACCTTTTTGCGCAACTTTTTTGAGCAGTTCTTGGGATTTGGATATTTTCTTCATATTTGTCATGCTTGAGCATGATTATTATGTATCTACTATAGAGAAGTCAACCAGTTTTGCTACAATTAAGTAGACCGGGGTGTGGCGCAGTTGGTAGCGCGTACGGCTGGGGGCCGTGAGGTCGCAGGTTCAAGTCCTGTCACCCCGACCAGGTTTTATTTGCTACAATAGATGAAGAGTTATGACAGAAACTTCAGTTTTTACAAAAATTCGGCTTAGGGAAATCCCTGGAGAGATCATCTATCAGGATGAGCTTATTTTTGTACCCATGACGATTGCTCCACATAATCCGGGGCACTGTCTGGTTGTACCAATAGAAGAAATTGGTAATTTTGAAGAAGTCCCAGAGAAGCTGTACCTGCACATCATGAAAGTCGCACAGCACATTGCTCGCGTGCAGAGACGGCTGTATGACTGCCCAAAAGTCGCCTTAGCGGCGGTCGGTATGTCGGTTGATCACACGCATATTCACGTTTTTCCACTCTATGCTGAAAAAGATATGGACCCTGATTCAGCCAAGCAACCACCCGCCGAGGAAATTGCACTGGAAGCCGACAGACTGCGCACTGCCCTTAAGGAAAACCCACCCGCATGATTTGGGCGATACTTCTTGGTACGATTCAGGCAATTACTGAATTTCTCCCAATCTCATCAAGCGCGCATTTACTGATTTCGCCATGGTTATTTGGTTTTCCTCGAATGGGGCTCGCATTTGATGCCGCCCTCCATATCGGTACTTCACTTGCCCTCCTCCTGTTCTTCTGGCGAGATTTTTGGCAGATGATACAAAAGCGCGATAAATTTTTATGGCTCATTCTGATTGCATCGATTCCTGGCGCCGCAATTGGGTTCTTTGGCGATAAGCTGATTGAGCAGTATCTGCATGAGGGGAGTGCAGCGATTTTGATCGCAGCTGTGGGTATGATCTTAATGACTGGTGTAATCTGGTACATCGACGCGACAGCTAAATTGCAAAAAGATTTATCAAAAATGACTCGTAAAGAAGCTTTCTTGGTAGGGCTGGCCCAAGCTTTGGCACTTATTCCCGGGATGTCGCGTTCGGGTGCAACGATTGCGGCTGGTTTAGCGGCTGGCTACACGCGTGAAGCAGCAGCTCGCTTTAGCTTTCTCATCGGTACGCCGATTGCACTCGGTGCGGGACTCTACAAGGCTACAGACATCGTACAGGCTCAGCCGAGCAATACCGAGCTTATGCAACTGATAGTCGGTGTTGTGACGGCGGCTGTGCTGGGCTTTGTGGTGATTCGTTGGCTTTTGGGTTACGTACAGAAGCATAGCTTGCGCGTTTTCCTGATATACCGACTGGTTTTCGCTTCAATCGTTATTATTGTTTGGTTCGTGCGGCAATGAGTGGGCGAATACGCATTCACGGTGACGGCGGTTCACGTGGTAACCCAGGGCCAGCTGCCGGGGCTGCAGTCCTTCTTGATGCCGACGGCAAGGTCATCGAAAAGCGCGCCGAATATATGGGTGTTGCTACAAATAATCAGGCAGAGTATTTAGCTGTAGAACTAGGGCTTCAGGCCATGCACGATCTCAAACTTAATGCCGCTGATTTTTATCTAGATAGTCAGTTGGTGGTACGTCAGTTAAATGGGCAGTACAAAGTGAAGCATCCAGAGATGCGGGCAGCTTACGAGCGCATTCAGAAGCTCAAAGAGGGGTTTGATGTAACCTTTACACACGTTATGCGAGCCGACAATACGATTGCCGATGACGCCGTCAACGAATGCCTCGATGCACAGTAGTAAATATACTGGACTTTTTACGATAATCTGGTAAAATAACCTGTGCAAGTAAGCAGGCAATCGCTCCATTTTTTGGAGAGGAAAGTCCGAACAGCTCGAGCACGAGGTGGTTGCTAACGGCAACCCGGGGCAACCCGAGGGAAAGTGCCACAGAAACGATACCGCCAGGTGCAAGCACCTGGTAAGGGTGAAAAGAGGGCGGTAAGAGCGCCCAGCCTCGACTGGTGACAGTCGAGGGAGGTAAACCCCACCTGCTGCAAGGCTTATGGATCCCGATTTATCAAGGCGTGCTCGCCTTTCTCATTTTGAGAGGGATATGTCGCATGATTGCGGGAGAACCGCAACACTGTGTTCCGCAGAGATAGATGATTGCCGCTTTCCTGGAAAGGCTAGGGAAGAACAGAATTCGGCTTATCGCTTGCTTGCCCGCAAAAGCCCATCTGCTCAGAGGTTGGTTTTTGCAGAGACTGCTAACCTGGTACAATAGAGAAAATGCGCAAACGTAGCGAGCTATTTTTTAATCTTTTATTGGTCCCGCTTGATGCATTAGCGGTGTTAACAAGCTTTGTTTTGGCCTTTATTATTCGGGTTGAATATTCGTTGAAGCCAACGGTTTACCAAGTACCGGGTTGGGAATATCTGTATGCGCTCGTCGCACTGTTGCCTTTTACGGTGCTCTTCTTCGCGCTGGTTGGACTGTATCGTTATGATTCGATGCGCAGTCGGTGGAGAGAGTATTTTCAGGTAGTTATTGCAGTATCTGCAAGTACGATGTTTTTAATTATTGTTGACTTTTTCTCAACAAAACCACTTTTCCCCTCGAAGGCTGTAGTATTTTATGGTTTCGCGCTTGCTATTATATTGGTTGTTTTAGAGCGTTTTGTAGTCAACCTTTTTCAGCGCTGGTTGTTTCGTTTTGGGGTCGGTGTCCGTCAGGTAGTCATTGTGGGGGTTGGCCAGGTGGCTGATGATGTGACGTATGCGTTGCAGCGTAACCCTGGTTTTCGTCTTGTTCGAGTCTTGGAGCGTAAGAAAGAGACAGTTGCGCAGCTCGAGCGATTAGTAAAAAAACACCATATCGACGAGCTGTTTATTGCTGATAAAACTCCTGCAGAGGCTGATCAGCTTGAGTACATAAGATTTGCCCACAAAAACCACATTGCCTACAAATTTATTCCGAGCCTGGCGGGTATTTATCAGACGCGTAGCCAGCCGTCATTGTATGCCGATTATCCGGTACTGGAAATTGTGCGTACTCCGTTGGATGGTTGGTGGAGAATCTATAAGACGGTGTTCGATTATTTAGGTGCGTTTCTTGGGCTCGTGTTATTAAGCCCGATTTTTCTTATTGTTGCCATTGTTATTAAGCTGACAGATGGCGGCAAGGTGTTTTACCGTCACGCCCGCATTGGTCGACATGGGAAGGTTATTCGAGTTTGGAAGTTTCGTTCGATGTACGCCAAGTTTTCGACTGGTGGTGCCTTCAGCGGAAAATCTGATGTTGAGATATTGCGCGAAATTGGTGGTGAAAAAATGGTTGAAGAGTTTAAGCGCGATCAGAAGCTCAAAAAAGATCCACGCGTTACACCGATTGGGCGTTTCTTGCGAGCCACCAGCATTGATGAATTGCCACAGTTATTCAACGTAATAAAAGGTGAGTTGAGCCTGATTGGTCCGAGACCGGTAACCGAAGAAGAGTTGAAGCGCTATAAAGAAAAAGCACCGACGTTCTTGCTGATTAAGCCGGGTATTACCGGGCTATGGCAGGTTTCAGGCCGCAATGATGTGAGTTATGAGGAGCGTGTGAAGCTGGACGTATATTATGTTGAGAACTGGAAAGCGTCGATGGATTTTCGCATTCTCCTCCGCACTATCGGTGTGATTTTTAAGCGTAAAGGGTATTAGGCGCGTGGCTGCAGCTCAGACTTCACAGCTTCGAGTAGCGGTAGTGCACGATTGGCTGACAAATCTTGCAGGCGCTGAAAAGGTTGTGATTGAGGTGCTAAAAATTTTTCCGCAGGCGGATATTTATACCAGTGTCTACCGACCAGAAGCATTTGGAAAGATTTTTAAGGACCACACAGTACAAACTTCGTTTTTGCAGAAAGTACCATTCGCCAAAAAGAAACATCAGCTTTTCCCGGTTTTGCGACGTTATGCTTTTGAGGCTTTTGACTTCTCATCGTACGATATTGTCATAAGTTCTTCTACCGCCGAGGGAAAGGGAATCATCACTCCAGAATCTACCTTACACATATCATATATTCATACGCCAACTCGCTATTTTTGGAGTCATTACAATCAATACCTTAAAGATCCCGGTTTTGGCTTGCTAGATCCCCTGGTGCGATTCCAGCTGAAGCGCACGATAAAGGCGTCACGCCGCTGGGATTATGCCGCCGCGCAACGCCCAGATCTATTGCTTGCAAACTCGGTTACCGTGCAGAAGCGTATTGAAAAATATTATAAGCGTTCATCGCAAGTAGTATATCCTCCGGTCGACACTGCGCGGTTTAGTGAGGCGCGTAATCGCCCCGCAGATGCCCCTGAAGCCTATTTTGTGGTGGCTTCCCGACTTATTCCTTATAAACGCTTTGATATCGCCGTGCAGGCCTGTCAGAAAGCCGGTAAGCGCTTAGTGGTTGTTGGTGGAGGTAGCGAGTTGAAGAAATTGCAGCAACTAGCTGATGATACGGTGTTATTTAAGGGGCACGCTCCTGACGACGAGCTGGTTGCTTACGTGCAGCATGCGGATGCTCTCTTGTTTCCCGGGGAAGAAGACTTCGGTATTGCTCCAGTTGAAGCTATGGCTGCTGGAACGCCAGTGTTGGCTTACGCTGCGGGCGGCGCAACCGAAACGGTAGTTCCAGGGAAAACTGGGGAACTCATTGATGCTCAGTCAGTGGCCGCTTTCGCGCGAGTGCTCACCGCTTTTCGGGCAGAAGATTATTCACGCACCGAGCTACGTGAACACGCCGAAAATTTTAGCCGGCAAGCTTTCCGCACCACTATGGAGAAGATTATTCGCGAGAGGGTAGATGTCTCAGGCTCCATTCCTACATAGAAAAACCATCATTATTTCAGTGGTCGTGTTTGGTGTGTTTTTGTTTATCACCCAGCCACTGTATAGGCTGTTTTTAATGCCCACACAGCAATTTACCGATAAGCCTGCTTACCAGCTCTATAACGCGCTTGCCCAGTCCGATAGGTCAACACGCACTCTGTTGGTTTTTGCTAATCATGCCGAGCAACGCGTGGGCGGTGGCTTTGTGGGGAGCGTTGGGGTATTGCAGGGCGGCAACAATACGTTGCGGCTCGAATCGGTGAGGAGTATTTATTACTATGATCATCGACTCGAAGAGAAGCGGCCGTTCGTAGAGCCGCCGGCATACCTAAAAAATCTAACCAGTAGTTTAGTAGCGCGAGATTCTCTGGTGGCTACAGTGAGCGATGAGAACGCTCAACTTTTTCGAGATCTTTATGCTCGCGAAACAGGTGAATATATTAATAATGTAGTAATTATTACACCAAAAGTTCTCTCGCTCCTGCTTACCTACACTGGTCCGATTGAGCTCCCGGAGTATTCCATGACGATTACCAGCGATAATATACTTTCCACACTGCAAGAGGAAGTTGAGGCTGGGCAAGACAAGATAGCCGGCAAAGACCCTAAGACCGTACTGAAGGTGTTAGCTCAAAAGCTAATGGGAAAAATCCCACAGTTCACTCTCGCGCAGACAGGACAACTAAGTGATGATGTAGTGGGCCTCATGCAGACTCAGCAGCTGTACGCATACTTGGAGGATGAGACAGCTATGAAGAAGCTTGATGCCTATCAAGCCCCTCTAGCGAAGCCGGGTGGATTGAATACGGTACAGCTCGCGGCCGCTAATCACGCCGCCAATAAATCTTCGCAGGCCATTGCGCAGTCAGTGAAATACGTCCTGCGCATTGATGAGGCAGGTGAGGCGCGTTTGGCTGTGCGAGTAACTCGCCAGCATCAACGGGATTATACCGGCTACTATATTGATCCGAAGAGTGGTCAGGGAAACTTCATCATCGGAGATGACTTAAGCTGGATTCAGTTGTCGCTACCCGCAGGAACCACAGACGTTCTCCCCGATGGGTTTGGTGAGCAGGGCGATACTGGGGTGTTTGGAGTTGATGTAGCAACCAAACCGTTAACAACGAGCACCGTCACCGATGAGTTCGTTTTGCCTACTCGCTACGCGATGTTGGATGAGGTTGTCGTGGATCAGTCGCTTTTGGCGCAGTTTGGCTGGTTTGGCCAGAAAGTTGATTTTACAGTAGAAGTGCCGGCTGGATATGCTTTTACCAGTGGCTCTGACGGGGTGTCGGGTGTAGAAAACAATGCCAATCGGCAGTTCTTCCAAATTGATGATGAAAATTTGCGGTTTGTGTTCACAAAAAAGTAACGACCCTGCTTGAAAGGGTCGTTACAGTAGGTATTCTTAGGGGATTACTTGGTTTTTGCGGCAGTTTTTACAACTGCTGAGAAAGCTTGTGGTTCGCGTGCAGCAATTTCGGCCAACATTTTACGATTAAGGGTGATGTCAGCTTTTTGCAAGTCGCTAATGAGCTGAGAGTAGGTAGTACCTTCTTGGCGCGCAGCAGCGTTAATGCGGGCAATCCAGAGTGAGCGGAAGTCACGCTTTTTGTTGCGGCGATCTCGATAGGCGTAGCTGAGTGACTTCAGGACAGCTTCGTGGGCCTTGCGGTAGGAAGCACGTCGAGTGTGCCCCATGCCTTTAGTCATCTTGAGGATTTTTTTATGCCGACGACGAGCAGTTACGGATCGTTTGACGCGCATTATTTGGCCCCCAGCATTTTCTTAATGGCTTTGACGTTTGCAGCTTCAACAGCATGCTCTTTAGAGTACATACGCTTACGCGCTCCGCTTTTAGCAATCAGCTTGTGGGTGCGATAGGCACGACGACGAAGCAGAGTACCATTGGCGGTAATCTTAAAGCGCTTTGCAGCGGTTTTGCGGGTCTTAACTTTTGGCATCTTTTTTCCTTGCTAATACTGTCGACATTTCTCGTCCGCTCAGAGCGATTTGTTGCTCAACGGTAGCTTCGTCCGTAAGCTGCTCTACAAAGCGTTCGAGAACACCTCGCCCGAGATCGGGGTGGGTGATCTCGCGACCACGAAAACGTAGGTTAATACGTACTTTATGGCCTTGATCGAGAAATTTGCGTGCTGCCTTGATCTTCGTTTCGATATCATGAGTATCGGTTTTAAGACCCAGACGAACTTGCTTGATGTCGGCTTGTTTCTGATTGCGTCGGCTTTTTTGCAGGTGTTTATCCTGCTCGTAACGATACTTCCCCCAATCGATGACGCGAACGACGGGTGGAGTTGACTGAGGAGCTACCTCAACTAAGTCGAGGCCAGCGTTTTCGGCTTCCTGGAGAGCTTTCTCGAGGGAGACGACTCCGAGCTGTTCGGATTCCGCACCTATCAGACGCACCTCACGGGCTGTTATCTGACGATTAATGCGGATGCGCTTCTTATTAATGCCTTCAGTACTCCTGTTCGTTTGTAGGACCATAATACCACTGAAACTTGATAAAATCAATATTTTAGGATGTCGTTTTTCTCGGTTATCATCTTGATTGAGAATTTTGACGGTTCAATACGGAATTTTTCCGGTAATGATGTCGTAAAAGCTGAGCTTGAAAAGCTATAGGGAGCATGTACATCAATTTGGGTAGCTTGAATATGGAAAACATCTTCATAAGCACTTTGAACAGTTTTTGTTTTCAGATTTTTCTCCAAGAGATTATTATTGCTCTCCTGTAGTCTGCTAGAGGTTCCAGAGCGGCTTTTCTCGGCTAAAACGGTGATTACATGCTGTTCCTGGCTCGTTATATCCTCATGAATTGAGACTGTTAGTAGGTCTGTCGGTGCGCTAATACGCAACTCGCTATTTTGCGGGGTACTTACGATAAATCGGCTGGGGGCATCACCACGAGCCGCATTCTCCAGTCTGAGTGTATGAGTAAACCAAATGGTGTCAGCGCAAACAAAGGCTTTTTTTTCGGAAATCTTGCGTGCCGCAATAGCTTGAATCGATCGCTTGAGTCCACGTTCCATGTAGGGAGCAATGCGCCAAGTTAGGGCTAATTTTTCCGGCGGAGAGATATGTGCAAAGATAGGGGTAGATTGAGCATGGGTACGTGATAGCCGGCATGATTCTGAGATGATGGTATCGAGCCAAATATAACTTCCAAGCGCAATGATGGTATCGGGATGCTTGGTGATGACTTTTTCAAGTGTAGGTATAAGATCCTGTTGGTGGGATATCTGATGAATATCTATGTCTAGGCGAGCTTCAAGACTCAGTTTTTGTAGAAGTTGTACGAGTCGTTGTGAGTCAAAGGGGAGATCTGGTTCGATGATCAAACTATTCATGCGGGGCCTCTATTTTCTGCGAAGGCTGCTTAATCCGTGCATCAATCTGGGCTCCGGCATCAATACTAATTCTAGGGGTGCGTAAGACTCCACGAACTTTTGCTGATTTTTTTACAACAATAGAATCTTTCCCGTAAACTTCTCCATCTACAACACCAAGAAGGGTGACGTTGCGTGCTTCGATATTGCCGTGGAATTTTCCATTCTCGCTAATCTCGCAAAAGCCGTTGGTAAAAATATCTCCAGTGTAGGTGCCGTCGATCACAATATCTTCATGTTCTCGAATCTGTCCTTCGACATTGGCGAGCGCAGAGAAAAAAAATCCTGCAGTTTGTCGATAATCAAAAGGAGATCTTTTAGCTGGCATGGGGTTCGCGAGGATTTTGCTTACTGGCCTTAGCAAGCGCGGCGGCTTCTTCTTCAGATAGATTATGGGAGCTATGGCCTTGCTGAACCTGTTTAGCGTACACACGGGTGCCGGTACGGGCATGAATACTTGATAGAACGTAGCCATTGCCACGGGCATCAATAATTGCGAGACAGAAGCTTTGATCGCCACCTGTGTCATTGAATGGGTTAAAGCGAACAAAGCCTAAGCGGGTGCCAGCTTTTTCTGCCAGTACGGTTGTTTCTTTGAGCGAGTGCTGCAGATGTTCGATGTCTTTTGTTTGTTGCTGAATTTGCCCGGCGTACTGATTTAGGGCCCTCATAACTGGTTGAGGCTGGGTGTTATTGAAGAAAATCCCAAATTCTTTCTCTATTTTTCGTAATTTGAAGATGAGCCAGCCACAGACGCTAGCGAGAGCCACCACGCAAATGATAAAAATGATATCCAATATTTCCCCTTACAAGCTTTGTTATCATTATAGTCCTTCAGATAAAAGCTTGGCAAGATAAGGAGGAGACCGTAGAATGAAGGAATCAGACTGAACGGAGGCTTTTGTGGCTCGAAAAAAACAGCATTTACGCTATCAGGCAAAAAAAGGACGGTTGCAAA
Organism: Patescibacteria group bacterium; assembly: GCA_030917125.1. GTDB lineage: Bacteria > Patescibacteriota > Saccharimonadia > CAILAD01. The sequence continues at coordinate 18,191 of JAUPVH010000035.1, forward strand.
CGACCACCTCATCGGATGACGCGTCTCAATCCGAGCAGGATATAGCACCCCAAAAGCAGGGTCTATCAGCTCATGAAGTAAAGAAAAAGTCTCCGCAGAAGACCAAAGCGGAATTTACGAAACTACCTGAAAGTGAGACTCAGTTTGTTCGTAAAGAGATTGTGTATATTAGTTTTATAGCTTTATTTTTACTTATTTTGTACGCGGTAATTTTCTTGATCTTCCGCTTTACTGGTGTTGACGAGTGGCTCAGCGAGTTAGTGCGTCTGAAAAACTAGATGTATCTCGGATTCGGTCTTGAGATAAGCCATTTCTGAACTGTAATGCTTCCGATAGGTGAGCCACCTCGATGCTTGGGGATGTATCCAGATCGGCGATGGTGCGGGCGATTTTAAGAGCTCGTGCAGCTCCACGTTGAGAGAGATGGTGATTATGCAGGGCTGTATCGAGTAGTGCGTGAGCTTTATCGCTTGCTGAGCAGTACTTTGAGAGCTCTTGAGCGGGGATGTCACTATTCGTAATGTATGTCGTGCCATTGAAGCGTTGCGCTTGAGTTGCGCGAGCTGAAAGTACTCGCTCTCGAATTGTTTTCGACTGTACTGGTTCGGAAACATGTTCTAATGGATTAGTAATTGAAGGTTCATTAATGAAGCAGTGCATATCAAAACGATCAAGTAATGGGCCAGATATCCTGTTCTGATAGCGACTCATTGAGGAAGGCGAGCAATCACAACTTTGATGGATAGATCCATGATAGCCGCATGGGCAAGGATTCATGGCGGCTAGCAGTATGAATTTTGCGGGGTAGGTGAGAGCGGCTTGAGCGCGTGTGATGTGCACAACGCCATCTTCGATTGGCTGCCTGAGTGCCTCAAGTACGGAACGGCGGAATTCGGGTAATTCATCAAGAAAAAGTACGCCCCTATGTGCTAACGTGACTTCTCCGGGCTTCGGTATTTGACCTCCGCCAACTAGTGCAACATCGCTGGCCGTGTGATGAGGTGAGCGAATGGGTCGATCTTGGATGTGGTCAGCATCGGGATTGTGAATGCCGTGTAGGTATGCAACCTCGGCATATTCTTGAGTCTCCATATGAGGAAGGATTGATGGAAAAGCGTGAGCAAGTAGAGTTTTTCCACTTCCTGGTGGGCCTATAAGTAGCGCATTATGATTGCCAGCAGCAGCAATTTCTAAAGCACGCTTGGGAACTTCAAGGCCTTTGATCACTGAAAAATCAACTAATGATGTTTTTTTATCAACAATATATGGTGGTTCTGGGTGGCAGGGTTGTGGCGCCTCATTAATCAACCAGCGGTAGAGTTCGTGCAGATTTTGCACTCGAATTACTTCGACTTCGCGTGTAATCGTATCTGGAATGGCTGGTGTGTCGCGTGCAATAATGAGTGTCTTACAGTCGATTTTTTGTGCTGAAATAATGCTGGCAATCGAATCTCGAGCTGGTCGTAAGCTGCCGTCTAGTGAAAGTTCAGCAGCAAACAGTGTACTGTCGGGTTGAGGTTGAATTTGCTTGGAGGCAATTAAAATTCCGATAGCCATCGCAAGTTCAAAACCTGTACCATGCTTGGCAGTATCGGCGGGAGCAAGATTGAGCACGATTTTGCGCATTGGAAATTCAAGCCCGCTATTACGAATAGCGCTGCGCAGTCGCTCGCGAGATTCCTCAACACTTTTTGTCGGGAGGCCCACTAGAGAGATGCCTGGAAGCCCGGCAAAAATATCGGTTTCGATTGTGATACGGTGGGGTTTTGCTCCGTAGTGAGTGATAGTGTGCGTGCGTGCCAGCATGGCTATGCCCTCGATTAATTACGAACACTATACCGAACAAAAATTTTGAAGACAAGCGTGAGAGTTGTGGACTACGAGCGGTACCACTCAGCAGCGGCTTCTGGCGGGATGGTATTGATAATAACGCCGGTTGAAACCTCAAGTCCGCCCCAAGGAGAGACGACGTTTCTGCCTTTAAACTTAAAGACGAGACGCTGGTGTGTTACTAAGCCTTCTTCAACTGAGAGATTGAAGTTAATGCTATTGTCATTAAGTTTTGCGGCAATTTGCTTCATGAGTGGAGCCAGGGATGCAATTTCATGCCCCTCTAAATCGCTCATGTGCACTTTATTGAGTTTCGGAAGAATCCAAGCCTCCATTTGCCATTGTGGGGCATAGGGAGCAAACGAAAGCCAGTCATCGTTTTCAGCAATGATGCGGAGATTTTCTCGTTTTTCGAAGTGAATGATGTCATCATACGGGTCGCGCGCGTTTTCGAGCACAAATTGTTGGACTGCTCGAGCTTCATCGCGGAGTCGTGGAGGTTCGAAGGGCAGGGCAAAAATTTGCGAGTGCGCGTGGGCTAGGGATGCCCCGGCTTCGTAGCCATCGTTGCGGAATATACTGACGTAGCGTATATGAGGCATATCGTGGAGCGCTTGAGATCGGGCTTGGTAGGTATAGAGTATCTTTTCTATCTGGCCAACGGGCAGTTCGCCAAAAGCCGTATTGCGTAAGGGGGTGTCGATGACGATTTCTTGGGCGCCGTAGGCATCTGGGTTATCAATGGTGAGGGCTGGGAATTTATTTGCTACTACTTTTACGGCCCAGCCATCCCCCTTATCGTTTGGTAGGGTGTAGATTTCTTCTTGTAAATCCAGTCGTGGTGAACTTGAAGTCTCTACGAGTGGATGATCGCTGGCGGCTGCATCGTAGGGTCGGCCCGCACGCTTTGGGGCAATCAGCACGTAGTAGTCGTGAATATAATCACGACGCACCTCGGTTTTCATCCCTTCGGTTTTGAGGTTGAGGTGATTATGGGGGGTATCGCTATCTTTCGGCTGCGCAGAAGACAAAGGGGCTCCAGTATTCTGTCGCCCCCCTATATTTTCTGCATCGTGAAATGGCTGTGCTGTAAATCCATTCATTACACTTATGATACCTGAAGCTCGTAAAAAACGTAAGCACTATGAGGATTTGCTGGTAAGTCGCTTGGCGATAAATTCAATAATCGTTCGGGCGGCATCTGGTTTACTGAGCTGGGCAATTCGATTTTGGTAGCTACCATAGTCCTTATAAATTTCACTAATAGCCGTAATGATCTCGCTACTTTTTCGAGCAATGTGGCCAAGTTGGTAGCGTTCTACGAGCTCAGCATTACCTTCTTCTTGGCCCGGAATAATTTTATTGATGATGAGGGGTTTCTGAGCGGCGATGCATTCCATGACCGTTGAGCCCCCAGCTTTCGTAATGACAATGTCGCTCGCTTTAATCAATTCAGGCATGGTGTTCGTCCAGCCTACGAGGTAGCTGTGAGGAGCTGACCAGAAGTGGCTATCAGCGATTTGGCGGTATAGTTCGGCGTCTCTTCCTGTGACTACCACAAGCGCATGGTCGGGATACTGCGTAGTAATCGCGGTGCAAACTCGACGAACATAGGAGGCGCGTAGGGCAGACGCACTGAACAAAATTAATTTTCGATTTTTTGGGATATTTATATCTGTTAAGATGCTTTGGTGGCTTAAATGATCATGAGTAAAACTTTCATGCACTGGATAGCCGAGAGCATGGATTTTATCGTCTTGAACACCTAAGGTATGGAGACTTGAAGCGGTTGGTTCGTTGGCGACAATGTAGAAGTCACTGTCCGGGATCACCCACGAAGAGTGGACCGAAATTGAGTCGGTAACGAGTGTGGCAAATTCAACGTGGGGGAAGTTTTTCTTTGAAATTTGAAACGCTAAGTATTGCCAGATGGGGTAGTTTGAGATGATGAGATCTGGGTGGTGTGAGGCGAGGATTTTCTTGAGATGACTTTGCCGGAGTGGGTAGCTCAAAAGATTGGCGAGTCGAATCGGAGTGTGGGTGATGTCAGTTGAAACGTACATCCATTTATAGAGTGCGGGTAAGTGTTTTGTATTGATTTCATACATCTTCTTTGAGGTTTTATTAAAGAGCTTGCCAATTTCTTCAGAGAAATCGATAATTTTTACATCAATATTGAATTCCGGATGGTTATTAGCCGCACTTTCTAGAGCTCGAGCTGTCGCCATATGACCTTGTCCGAAAGATGATGACAGGATAAGTATTGTTTTTTTTACATCTTTAGTCATATTTTAGACAATTCTTTTGTATATGGATTCGAGCTTTTCAGTTTGTTTATCGATCGTGTATTCGGAAGCTTTTTTGTGCGCAGCATCACCCATTTTCTTACGAAGATCTGGATCGTGCGCGAGCTTTAAGAGAGCTTTACTAAAGGCTTCAGGCTTAGGTGGTGCAAGAATTCCCGACACACCATCTTCGGCGACGAGTGAGAGGTCGGCATCTGAGTAAATGAGTGGCACGCGCATATAGGCAGCTTCGTTGAGTACGAGAGCTTGAGTATCGGTCATTGATGGGAACGCAAAAATATCGGCATAACTATAGCGCTCGAGGGCCTCTTTTCTTGGGAGTCCCCCGGTAGTAACCACGGCACGGGTAAGTCCGAGTTCGCGGACTCGAGTACGCATGCGCGGTAGATACGGTCCTGGCCCAACCACGCAAAGTCTCAAGCTAGAGTCTTTTTTATGGGCCAAAGCAAAGGCCTTGAGCAGTACATCCACATTCTTTTCTTTCGCAACTCTTCCGACATAGAGGATTGTTGTAGTTTTATCATCTTTATCCTTTACAGTCTTGCCACGGTGAGGAAATTCATCAGGATTCATACCTGTGGGCAGGATGTTGATTGGTCTTGTGACTCCGTAGCTAATGAGTTTGTCCTGCATTTTTGCGGAAGGGACGATAACTTCATCAAAATAATCGACTGATGCGCGAATGAGGTTTTGTACCATGGTTTGGTTCCATTGTTCGAAAGAACGCTTGGGTCGTACACCTTGCAGAGTCTCAGGCCAGGCCTTGGGTTGATTAACTACAAGCGGGCCGATGAGGGAGGCAGTTAAAATGCCAGCCCACATGCCGCGATAGACTTTGGCGTATTCTTCGTAGTCAGTATGGTAACTAAATACCGAAGGAATATTTCCCTCAAACATCAGACGCATACCGGCAAGCCCGGTTTGACCGTTGGTGTGGAAGTGATAGAGGTCGGCATTGAGGTCTTTTATCATACGACCATATTTTGGAGTAAGGATGCCGTCACGCAAGCCTTTATGCCAAACACTTGGTATTGATGGAAGGCGAATTACATCGGGGTGGTCGTCAACGGGCGCATCGCTAGCTGGAGCTACAATGTAGACTCGATGACCGCGATCGCGCAGGGCATGCGCAAATAGATCGATCGCCGCCGTTACACCATTAAGCGATGGGGCATAAAAATCAGTGAAAAAAACGATTTTCATGAGTAGTCACCGACAAGGCTTTTGTACAAGGTTTCGTAACGGTGCACGAGGGTCTTAGATGCGTATTTTATTGCCAGCGCTTCTGATAATTTCTGTTGTTTTTTATACATCGTAGGCTTTTTAATGAGGTCGTTTATGTGCGCCACAAACTCTTTATTTGTCTTGCCCTGTAAATATGTGCCGGCAAAAATATCTTTATATACTGGGATGTCACGCAAGATGACTGGCAGGCCGCAGGCAGCTGCTTCAACAACTACTAAACCAAAAGTTTCCTGGTAAGAGGGTAGCCAAAAGACGTCTGCCAGGTGATAGAGCTTGCGGGCTGTTTCGAGTTCCACAACCCCTGTGAAGGTAACGTTTTCTGGCGCTGTCGCCATCATTTGCTCCATATCGGCAGTTTTATCGGCAAACTTACCAAACGGAATGCCGCCAATCCAGAGGAAATGATAGTCGGTAAGCTGTTCGGCAACCAGGCGCCAATCGGCAACACCTTTACGAGGCTGAACCTGGCCACTACAGACAATGACAGGTTTATCAGCTGGTACATTAAAGTGTCGGCGCAGGGCCGAGAGCTCGTGCTCGGCTGGGCGAGCAAAGTGAGAGAGTTCTACCATGTTGGGAATTACACTCATTGGCTTATGAATGCCGAGTTCGCGCAGTTCCATCTCGGTATTGGGGCTGACACAGATAATGTGATCGGCCTGATTATAGACAAACTTGAGGTACCAGCGAGCAAATGGTGCCCACAGCTTAGCGGCCTTGAGGCTCCCAATAAACGAGCCTGGAGTCACGTGAGCATTGATCACGCGTCCGTGTGAGGCCTGGCGGAACTTACGCCACCCATAAGGGCCGACGGTGTGTACATGCACAATATCTGTCGGCCGCTTGGAGTTAATTTTTACCGAATAGTCTGTGTAGCTCTTGAGGGCATTGACGTGCTCCTCGAAGGCGGTGTGAACACCATGACCGCGAACGGTAAAGACGCTCTCGCTAACGATATTCACGCTGAGTTGTTTCATACCTCAAATCCTACCATATTTCACCAGAAAGCTTGAGCATTTACGTTTATACACTAAAGTGGTATAATGAACTTTCTTGGGGCTGACTATTAGCTTCGACAGAGTGATCATTGACAAGCATAACTTGCAGGCCGGGTTGAGATGAACGTTATCCGTCTCAAACCAATAAGTGTAAACTCACTTGCAAGCAAGGTACGCAGTGCTTTTTCAGCACCCGCTCTTGCACCAGCTTTCGCCTAAACCCGAAAGCCACCCAGTAAGCTTACGCCAACTGTAGCTTCGTCGGGTGTCATACCTTTGTTGGCTGCCCATGATGTGTTCTGCGTCCGCAACATGGTAAGTTACCAGATTGCAGGAAAGGCTCGGGGATTGGTTCGCTTGTTCTCCCGTCGTCTTTCTCAAAACACGTAAGCGAACTAAGCTTGTAGACAGTATGCGAGTCACACACTGGACGAGGGTGCGATTCCCTCCAGCTCCACCATAAAAAGATCAGCGAATTGTTGCTGGTCTTTTTATTTTAGCAAAAATATTATATAATACACCAAGAACCTTGAAGAGAAAGGAATGCGGCATGACCATGCCCATCGATCTAGTTTTGGTCCGTCACGGCCAATCCGAGCAGAACTTGGCCCTCAAAGCCGCCAAGAGTGGCGATCTGAGCCTCATTACAGAGCCCTATCGTCAGACACCTGCTTCTCAGTTCAGACTCTCTGAGCAGGGTCGCGAACAGGCCAGGTTGACAGGTTATTGGATGCGACAGAATGGCTTGGCTGATTTTGAGCGTCGCTATGTATCCGACTACGTTCGGGCAAAAGAAACAGCCTCACATCTTCGACTTGAAGGTCCGGATTGGTACGTCGATCCTGCCTTGCGTGAGCGTGAGTGGGGATCTCTGGACGGCTTGAGCTGGGAAGAGCGTGAAGAGCAA
>JAUPVH010000036.1 GCA_030917125.1 Patescibacteria group bacterium
CCCCCTGACATCGACCCCTTCCGCCAGAGCTCGCTGTAGCGCCAGAATCGTCCTTGAAAGCCACCATTGTCTTTTTTTGTCGCTCATATCTGCACACCCGTTCTCAGTGACAATAAGTGGAAGTTTATACTTTCGATACAGGTGTTCAAGTACGTGCTCTAAATCATCGGGACTCATATCCCAACCCAGGTCACTTGTCTGAACATGCGGATTATGCACCCGATAGCCATATACTCGATTAGAAAAATAAAAATTAACACCGAGAAAATCACAGCTTTTATAAACTTTCTTTAAGAAGTAGTCATCTTGGAAGTACTGCATAAAGCTGGCGGATTTTACCGATAAAGCCGCATTGTCTCCTGCGTAAAAATAATTGGAATTTTTTGCAACAGACACCTTATAGCCCCTATTCAGGCTATGAATGGCTTTTGCGGCACGGTTATGAGCCACCGCAAGGTTCGCCGTAACCTGATACAGTGCTCTCTTACTCTGCTTTGCGGGTGGCCAATGGCCTAAGTAATAACTTTCATATGCATAAACGTCTGGCTCGTTGACTGTAATAACATAGGTAACGTCACGCCCCAGCTCCGAGAGTATTTTCTCCGAGAACCGCACGAAGTATTTTATGTTCGATCGATTTTCGAAGCCTCCTTTTTCGGCAAACCAGACCGGCAAGGTGAAATGAAATAACGTAATTACCGGTTCAATGCCATGCTTTTTTAATTCGGCGACGTACCGCTTGTAGTAATCGATTGCTTCAGAGCTCCATCGTCCTTCATCAGGCTCAATACGCGACCACTCTACGCTGAACCGGAGAGAGGTCATATTCATCTTCTTTACGAGCCGGATATCGTGAATATACCGTTCATAGTGATCACTCGCTCTGCCAGACACATAGTTTTCAGGCTTCAAGGCCTGTTCTTTAATATCATCCCATATATCTAGGTCGCCATACTGGTATTTGGCCTGGGCTGCCAGACTCTTAGCGTGTTCCAGTTCCCATACGCTCCATTGATTGTGGTTGCCACCTTCAACTTGATGAGCCGAGATTGATGCGCCCCATAAGAATCGTTTAGGAAATTTTGCGATTGGCATATCTCTTAATTATACCGCTATTTCAATCACCAAAATGTTTTTGCAGACGCATTGTGATTGAACCTTCGTGTCTCCCAAGGATGTCAGAAAGTTGCTTCAGCGTTTTACCATTCTGGAATTCTTGCTTAAGGAGAGCATCCTGCTGCGATGTCCACGGGCGGTATGCGTTCGGGTACGTCTGTCGCATCACCTCGATCTTTTCCGACCAGTTGCTCGTCTTGTTTGTCGCTGCTTTTAATTCAATTTTTTCGATTGTACCTTCGAGTCCCGCCAAACGCTTAGCATCGGCTGCCGATTTGGATCGAAGCTGATCGTCAATATCGTAGGCCGTTTCACTAATCTCAAGGGCAGTGCGATTGATTCCGCGCAAATAGAGCGTTTGTATGCTTCTGACACGACTAAGTGCAACATACCCCATCCCAGCGACAAATGCCTTTCGTAAATCAATAAGCGCTGCGTCAAGAGTCATACCTTGGCTTTTATGAATAGTTATGGCCCAAGCAAGACGCAGTGGTATTTGAGTAATGCTAGCTCTCTTTTTATCTCCGTCGCGAAGCTCCCACGTATCAGGCTGCATAGTGACTTCTCTGCCATTAGTGAATTCTACGATCGGATAATCGGTAGCAGGGTCAAAATCGACCACAGTTCCAAGACTCCCGTTCGCATATTTGCGATCCATGCTATTCTTAACCGCCATAACTAAAGCACCTCGCTTCAGCCTCAGCTGTGCTGGTGCGAGAACTGAGCGCTGAAGACTCTCAACATAGTTTGCACTTCCCGTTGTGGTCTGGCTATATATCATCTCATCGCCGTGAAGCTCATCAAGTTTTGCTTCATTCTGAACATCGACATCTATATTGACTGTGTGTAATTCGGTATAAATGCTGTCGGTGGGTGGCTGCACGTCCACGCGGTTCAATAATGTTTCAGCGTGCGATCTTCGGATATCGCGCGAACGCATGGCATTTAGTATTCCCCCCAGCGCATCATCCTCTTCTTGACGATGCTGTTCTTGCAAGTAGCAGATAACCGGGTCGAGATCAGTCCACGCCTTAGAGAACACCACGAATCCACCTTCGAGGCTATCTGCTCGGTTAACGGGTGGTAGCTGAAAAAAGTCACCGCTCATAATAACCTGTATTCCGCCGAAAGGAGTATCCATATCTTTGCGAACTAACCGAGCAATTTGATCGACCATGTCGAGTCGGAAATCATGCATCATCGATATTTCATCGATAATCAATACGTCGGTTTTTTCTATAATTTCACGTCTGCTTTTGCTGAGATTATCGACGAAATGCATGCCAATTTCATCGCGTATCCCAATGCCGCTCCATGCATGAATCGTACTGCCGCCTAAATGAGAAGCCGCCAAACCAGTAGTTGCCGTAACCGAAACATGCTTATTTTGATGCTTGGCAAGCTTAATAAACTGGTTGAGTACATAGGTTTTACCGGCCCCAGCTGGACCCGTCAGGAACACGTGATGCCCCTCGTGCATAATGGCCAAAGCCAAAGACTGTTTCATTCCCTCTATTCTATCATTCAATGTCTGCTTTCGCTTGTGCGCACAGAGGATATCATATAAAATACGCCTAGTATGAAAAACATGAGCGGTTTTACAATTGTCGAACTCTTGATAGTAATTATCGTGATTGGTATCCTTGCCACCATCACCACCGTCGCACTGAGCGGCGTCCAAGCCCGTGCCAATGACTCGTCTAGACTTAGCGATGTTGCTTCTGTTAAAAAAGCCCTATCTCTGTATAAGACTGATAATGGGTCCTTTCCAGCCACACAACCGAATCCAGGCAATAATTCGTTTGAAATAAGTACAGACCCAGGCTTTCTAGGCAGCCTTTCCAACTATACTGCCTCCGAAACCTTTAAAGACCCTGCCAATACCCCCTCTAAGGCATATTGGTATAACAGGTTTGCCGCTGGACAATACGGCTGTCCCGCATCACTTGGCGCGTATTATGTATTTTGGGTTAAAGGTGGCATGCAGACGCAATCCAGCGCTCGCATAGACAGCGGTCCATGTTCAAGTCAAACATTATTTGCAACCACTCCAACTGCAGGTGCATGGACAGTAGATAGTGATGACTATATCCTTTACGGATTTTAGTCACTATCCGCGAGGTGGCTCGCCTTCTGGCTCGTCAAGCAATTTTTTGCTCTTAATAACATAACGCCTGCCAGTAATCTCGCTCGTAATATAATCTTCATTAATAAGATTAACGAACATATCGAGGTCTCTTCCGTCCATAATGATAATTTTGCCGTCGTCGTCGGTCATTAGATCAAGCTGCATCGCATCGGCGTACTCAACCGCTTGTTCTTGCGTAATAGCACCGATTTCGAGTTTTTGCAGCTTATTTACGACACCAGGTTTTTCACGAACCAGCGTTTGAAGATCCATTTCATCCGGTAGGCTAAGTTGGTACGTCTTTAAAATCTCTTCGACTTTTTGTTCCGCTAGCAGCTGTTTCTTGTATTCGTATTGGAATAGTTTTTCAAACTTAGATTGGCTAAAGACAAAGATATCTTTATCGATGATAAGGACCTGATTATCGCTCGGGAGCTTTACGCCAACTTCAGGCTCGAATGGGGCAAATGTATCACCCGATAGCTGCCAGCTGACCGCTCCTGGCAGAACGCTACTCTGTTGAACTGCCTTGGCGACATAAAAATACTTTCCATCTGGCCTCGTAGCTTTTAGGACTACTCCTTTGATTCGCTTAAATTCATGCTCTGTTTCAGAAAACTGCACGATATCATCGCGTTGTTTTTCTATCAGATGGATTAATGTCTCGGCTTTGCCAACTTTCTCAAGATCAGTTCGCAGTAAGACGTTCTCCTCGGCCTCAGATAACTCGAAGTCGCGTACCGACATGCCAGTACCTGCACCAAAATTCACGGTGTTTACTAAATCATAAATAAACATGGCCCTGGCTTGTGCGTCGAGGCCTTTTGACAAGCGCATTGCATACGGTGTGTAGTTCTTGCTAAATACAAATAGCTCAAGAGTGAGCTCGTTCTTTACGGCGTCAGTCTGATTTGCCCATAGAAAAATATCAGTCGTCTCTGTCTTTGTTTCTTCCACTTTATGTCCCTTATTATTCGGATTATGTTCTTCTTATTGTATCAGTCTTGAATCGTCATACGGCACAACTACCTACTGCAAAAATAACCACATCTCACCAAGACATCCCGTCAGTAGCCTACTAGTTCTCCTCTCGACCAGCGATAGATTAATCGCGTGATTTTATTGGATAATTAGCGTTCCGGTGTAGCGGTCATTAAGGTGATCGTGGAACATATACGTCCCTTTGCCTGCTGGCTTGAACGTCGCAGATTCATCAGGCTTTAGTGTTTTCAAATTCATTTCTGTATGTTCAGTATGAGTAGGATGATCATCTGATGAGAATTGTAAGTTCATCTTGGACTGATTATGTACTCGTACCTCTAATCCCTCAGGAAACGTATAGGTTGGCTGAGTGAAACCTTTATCGGTAAAAACGATGGTCGGCAACAGCGCAGTCGGCTGCTTATTAGAGATTTGTGAGTCTACCTGGCTACTGACTACCGCTTCCTCTTTTGGCTGCGTGGCTGCAGGTTTGTCTTTAAGAATTACGTATCCTGGCCAAAGCCAAAGACTGTTTCATTCCCTCTATTCTATCATTCAATGTCTGCTTTCGCTTGTGCGCACAGAGGATATCATATAAAATACG
>JAUPVH010000037.1 GCA_030917125.1 Patescibacteria group bacterium
AGGATATCGAACCGTGCAATCGTACGGATTGGCGCTGGGCTTACCGAAATCCCGACAATCATGGTTGATGGTGCAAACGGCTTTAATTTAGCAAACCAAGGCACCATTGCGGTAAATGGAGCCGGTATCGGGGCAAAAATTATTACTTTTTGGTCTACTGCGAGCTGCAGCCCTGACTGCACGTCGGTTGCTGGCGTCGACTTAGCTAATTCCCAGAATAGGACGACGATAACGATTGGTAATCAGGGGCTTGGCGCAGCAGCAGAACTTTATGCTCGGTGGTCGAAAGTTCAAGTTGCCAACGGTGGCACTGTTGGCAGAATGCTTGGTCAAACTGTTGAGTTCGCTAATACTGGCTCGATTAGTTTTGGCTTTGGTGTCGGCACCACTCCAGGCACTACGGTTTGGGGTGTTCAGCATTACGAACGAAAGTAAGGATCTACTCTATGCGTTTAGTGGTAGCGCGGAGCCGTGCAATGGTTTCGGGCAAGCCGAGTGTGAGGATGGTTTCAAATAGGCCAGGGGCTGCGGTCTTACCCGTAATTGCACAGCGAATAATGTAGAAGAGTTGGCCGGTTTTTACATTGAGCTCTTGAGCTAGGTCTCGCAGTAGTGTTTCCAATTGATCGCTGTCAATTTTCTCAGGTACTTTTTCGAGAGTGTCTACAACAACATCTAGAAGCGGCTTTGCTTCGGTGGAATCTACTTTTTTGTGTATAAGGTTCATGATTTCTGCAAAGTTACTTGGCGCAACAAAAAAGAATTCAACCAACTCTGGGAGTTCCGAAAAAGATTTAATACGCTCTAGCTCTAAAAGCACCGCTGCCCTGGCTTGATCATTATTCGGTAAGTTGGCGTCCTTTAGTACTGCAAATGCCCGCTCGATATACTCTTCCTCAGAGAGTTTTTCTCGTATGAACATGCCGTTCATCCAGTTGAGCCTATCCATATCAAACTTGGCGGGGCTTTTCTGGATTCGTTCTAGGCTAAAATTCTGTATCAGCTCATCAAGCGAGAAGATTTCTTGCTCGGTGCCGTCATTCCAACCAAGGAGTGCGAGAAAATTCAATAATGCTTCAGGTAGATAGCCTTTATCTCGGTACTGTAAAGCATCGGTATCGCCGTGCCGCTTGGAAAGCTTAGAACCGTCAGCCCCGAGAATCACCGGCAAATGCGCCCAAGTTGGACGCGTAAAGCCAAGCACATCATAGAGAATGGCATGTTTCGGTGTGGAGCTTATAAATTCATCACCACGCAAGATATGTGAGATATCCATAAGATGATCATCAATAATATTGGCGAAATTATAGGTCGGAAAACCATCGGCTTTTATGAGTATGAAGTCATCAATTGTATTCCAATTAACCGCAAAGGTTCCGCGTACGGCATCTTCCCATACAATCTCTGAAGAAACGAGTTTTTGGTGAACGGCCTGAACATCCAAGCGAATCGGTCCAGTGTGCGTATTGTCGCTTCCGTCCGGTTCGTATTCTCGTCGATATACAAATGGTTTTTTAGCGTCGATGGCGGCTTGGCGAAGCTGCTGGAATGCTTCGGGGGAAATATGACTCTTGTAAGCTAAGCCAGTATCAACGAGCTGCTGTGCGTAATTCTCGTATTCCGGTAAACGTTGACTTTGAATGTATGGACCAAGATCGCCATTATGCTCCCCTTCCCAATAGCCCTCATCGGGAGCCAATCCCAGCCAGTTGAGAACTTCGCTAATTTGCTCCACTCCCGCCTCAACAAACCGTTCACGATCAGTATCTTCGAGGCGCAAAATAAACTGGCCACCATGTTTTTTAGCAAATAGATAATTAAAGAGTGCGGTGCGTACTCCCCCAATATGTAAAAAGCCTGTGGGAGAGGGCGCAAAACGAACCCGAACCGGTTTAGGTGAACTCATAATTCTAGTATATCAGATAGGATTTAATGCTCGTGGGTTTTCATCCAGTCGCGAACAGCAGGAACAGTTTTGAGTGGTTGAATTTTTGGCCAATGAGCTTCGATAGTAAGCTCTGGACCGATAAGGACTGCCGAGCGGATAACTCCCATAAATTTTCGGCCATACATAGAGCGCTCACCCCAAGCAGCGTAGGCTTCAATCATGTCTTTTTCAGGATTAGATAGGACCGGAAACGGTAAATTGTATTTCTCGGCAAATTTTTTATGGCTTTCAACCGAGTCAGCTGAAACACCCATTACTTCTACACCTTCCTGGCGTAAATCTTCAATGCTGTCGCGGAGCGAACAGGCTTGGGTGGTGCACCCTGGTGTGTCATCTTTGGGATAAAAATAGATAAGTGTATGCTTCCCTGCAAGGTCTTTGAGGGAGTGTGTGTCTCCATTTTGATCCTGTAATGTAAAATCTGGTGCTTTCGATCCAATTTCCATGGCTATTCTCCTTTCTACTTAAACTCGTGGCTTAAAGTAGCGTTCCCAGTGGTCGTAGAGTTTAGCTGTGGCAATAATGTCGAGGGCGTTGTATTGCGCAATCTCGAGATACTTACCGTCCAGATAGGCCTGCCCTACTTTATCGCCAGCCATTTCATCGGTTTTAGGGGTATCTATACTGAAAGCTCGACACCAGCGATGGAGCGAACCGCGATACATTGCAAGACCATTAAAACTTAAGAGCTCAGCGAGGTCGTAGTGCGTTGCTGTTGGCGCACCAAGGTTATTGTAGCGGTTCGAGGTCAGATCGCGCGTCGGGCGAATGCCGTGAATTGCCGAGCGAATCATTAGGTATGGAACATCACTGCGTCGCCCAAAAAAGCTAATGAACTCATCATGGACTTCCGCTAACGCCCAAAATTTCGTCAACATCTCCGGCTCGGTCATAGCAACATACTTGATGTTATCAATTTCAGTGTCTTCTGGCTTGGTTTCGCCGGCGTCGTAATAGACTGCGCCCTTGCCGTCATCGGGATTATAGACACCGATGGCAATCACCTTTCCGGTTAAGGGTGAAAATACGAGCTTGCGCTTAAGTTCTTCAAATTCGGAGTCGTACTTTTTTTGATTAACTTCCGGGTCCGGCAAGCTTTTCATGAGATCTTGTTGTGTGAGCGTATCCATTGAGTCAAAATCCTCACCCACCATTTCGATGTCGAATACGAGTTTTTTCTTGTTCATCTGTAATATACCTCGTTATAGCGCACCAGGCGCAAGTAATTGATTTCTGAGTCGTACGCATACTGCGTTACACTGCAGTTTAGCACATCATCAGTCTCGTTGAGCTCTAGGAGCTGCGCTTCTGAGAGTTTTTCGAGTATTTTGCGGGCCATTTGGACAACATCGGCGTGTGTAATCACTAAAATTCGTTTACCCATCTGGTGTCGATAGAGCGAGTGTAAGAAGCTATGGAGACGATCACCCATATCAGGATAGGATTCTCCACCGAGAGGCCGATAATAGTAGCCTCCTTCTAATTTGAGGCGAGCTGCTTCGACCGGGTAGTGCTTTTCGATTCCGTAGCTGGTCATTTGCCCGAAAACACCAAACTCTCGCTCGCGAATCCTATCTTCTACTTGAAAAGGGATATGATAGCCAATTGCTTCTTGAACCCCTAAAAAGGTATCGCGAGTACGCAAAGCTGGACTGACATAGGCCTTATCTATCTTGTGAAAGTGTTGTGATAGGGCCACGCCCGTGCGCTGAGCTTGCTCTCGACCAATTTTAGTAAGCGGTACATCCGCATCGCGAATTTGGTCGAGTAGCACACGGCTCGTCTCGTGGCGGGCTTTAGCAATGGCCAAACGAACATTGAGCTCAGAGAGCCCATGACGAATAAAAATGAGTTCTGTTGGAAAGCCACCTCTGCCTTCGTTGATTCCAGTCATGCTTCTATTGTAGCAGATACCTTTTCATACATTCCAACCAAAAATGCCACTCTTGCGAGTGACATTTTGGTATTCAACTTTCTATTACAAAAGTGCTAGTTGCGTGGGGCCATTGGGCGAGCTTCGTTTACAACGATGCGGCGTCCATCCATTTCTGAGCCGTCAAGCTGCTTAACTGCCGACTGAGCTTCTTCATCAGAGCTCATTTCGACAAAGCCAAAACCCTTCGAACGTTGGGTGTCGCGGTCAAAAATTACCTTTGCGCTTACTACTGTGCCCACTGCTGAAAAAGCTTCGGTTAGTTCTTCGTCAGTGGTTGAATATGGGAGTGATCCCACAAATAGCTTAGTTGCCATATATCTCCTACTTACTACCATTGGTAGTCCCGTTTACTACTCTAACTCTGGAATGAGAGCCGTGTCACATGAAGGTCGGGCTACTTCACGTTTTACGGCCGACAGCATCGGTATAAAGCGATACTGCTTCTAGATACCTCTATTATACCGCTTTTCGTAAATAAAGCGAACAGTTGCGCATATTTTTCTAGCCTTAGGGAGTAAAAACTGCTAGTATACTCCTTATGGTAGATGCAATTTCACACGCAATTGCGCAGCTCGGATATATCGGAATTTTCTTGATAATGTTTATCGAAACTATATTTCCGCCAATACCGTCGGAGCTGGTGTTGCCGTTTGCTGGTTATGCAGCTTTTCGCGGTGAGCTCAGCGTTATGGGTGTAGTTATTGCCGGTACGATGGGCTCACTTACCGGTGCAGCCTGTTTCTATGTTCTTGGCCGTAGCTTAAAGGAACATAAATTGCAGGCTCTTATCGCGCGCTATGGTAAATGGTTTGGACTTAAAGAAAAAGACGTAGCAAAATCACAGAAATGGTTTGAAAAACATGGGCTAGTAGCGGTCTTTTTTGCGCGCCTTTTGCCTGGCATGCGATCGCTTATTTCAGTACCCGCCGGCCTACACCGTATTAAGCCACTGCCTTTTTTCCTCCTCTCTCTACTCGGTTCTGCAGCCTGGACGTTAATTTTAGTACTAGGTGGCTATCTACTTGAGGATCAATACTATCTGATAGCCGATAAAGTAAAACCGTTATCGTATATTGTGCTTGGCTTGCTCGTAAGCGGGATAATCTATTTTTTGTGGCGTCGCCTGGGTGGCTACAACAAAAAAGAACTCTAGTGAACTCTTAAAAAGCACCCCAAGAGGGGCGCTTTTTAAGAGTTTGTGCTAAACCAAGATCGGGCTACTACGCGCGCTTGATTGCCTCTTCGGTTACATCGATTTCAAGACCCTTAGATTCGCGGAAGATGATGTTGAGGAAGAAAGCCAAAACAGCTCCTTGCAACCAACCGATCACGAAAGCGATTGCTGGGAAAATAATCACAGCAAATCCGGCTACTGCGGCGCTAATGCCAAAAGCCTGGAGAAAACCAGAGCTTTCGGAAAAAATGCGAGCGGTCGAGCCAATAGTAATAAACAAACCGACGACAAACCCAATAATCGCCTGATAAAACCCAATAACCTTTGCTGTGGAGCCTACGTTAAAGCGGTGAATTGTTACTTTTTTCATACCTATCTCCTATATTACTCGTAATAACTTTATTTCCAGTTCATTATTGCCGAGAAGCAAGGAAGCTGTAAAGCATAGGTACTTTTATTGATCGGGGTTGAGTTTTCGCTTTGTAACTCTATCGTATTGCCTCTTAGCTGTTGATTGGGCTTTATCAAGTAATCCCTGTGCCCAAATAAATTCTCTAGCCAATATTGCTAAGCCAGCGATAATAACGACAATCCCTGGTCCAGGAAGTACCAATAGAGCTAAGCCCAGGAGAACTAACGTTGTACCAACTACTATGATGATGGTGCGCCAAGCGTGACGTAGAACTACTCGCAAAATGAGGTCTCCTTACTGTTAGTAAGCCTAACCTATTTTGCTGAGAAGTAACAGTGAAGAATTTCACAGTACTGCGGCTCGGGAATGTGGTA
>JAUPVH010000038.1 GCA_030917125.1 Patescibacteria group bacterium
AACGGTTCGTAGACTTGCAATTGACTCGGAATAGTTCGGTAATGAGCGGGCAAGTGTATGCGAAGGTGTTCGCGGATGAGCGTGATGGGCTTTTTTTAGGTAAGACCGTACAAGTTATCCCCCATATTACCGATGAGTATCAGCGCCGTATTTTAGAAGCGGCTAAAGGATTTGATGTGTTGATTTGTGAAGTCGGCGGAACGATTGGAGACTATGAATCGTTGGCCGTGATTGAATCTTTACGTCAATTTAAGCGCCGAGTTGGCGCGGAGAATGTACTCTACACCCATGTGGTTTTCTTACCATATCTTGCCGCCAGTAAGGAAATTAAAACGAAGCCCGCGCAAAATTCGGTGCGAGATTTACGCGAAGCGGGTATTCAGCCAGACATCCTTGCTGTGAGAACAGATCATGAGCTCAAGGCCTCAGTGTTTGAAAAGCTTTCAATGTATTGTGATGTTGATAAAGAGGCGATTGTTGGTCTACCGACGCTTAAAAGTGTCTACGAAGTGCCACTGCGCATGGAAGAGTCGGGCATCGGGAACTACATTATTGAGCGATTAAATCTCAAGGTTCACGAACCCGAGCTGAATGATTGGTATGAGCTGGCCGAACGCGTGAGCGAGTCGAAGCCTGAGGTTAGGATTGGTATTGTCGCAAAATACCTTGATCATGAAGACACTTACATGTCGGTCGTGGAGGCCTTGAAGGCGGCTGGTTGGGCGAATGGGCGGACGGTTCGGGTTCAATGGGTGGACGCAGAAAAACTCACGGATTCTACAAAACCGTTGGAAGGGCTCGATGGGATTTTGGTGCCGGGTGGATTTGGTGAGAGGGGTATTGAAGGGAAAATTCTAGCAGCTCAGTTTGCTCGAGAAAATGATATACCATATTTGGGGATTTGTTTGGGCTTACAGATAGCGGTTATTGAAGCAGCGCGCAATATTGCCGGGTTGGACGGTGCGCAATCTTTAGAGTTCGATCATGACGCACCTCATCATGTTGTTAGCTTGATGGAGGATCAACGCGGGGTACGACTAGGCGGTTCAATGCGCCTGGGCGATTATCCTACTGCCGTACGAGAGAACACGCTTGCTCGTACGCTGTATGATCAGGAGCTCATTCATGAGCGTCATCGTCATCGATACGAGGTGAATAATGCCTACCGTCAGCAGCTTGAAGCGAGCGGCATGGTGTTTTCCGGCTTGTCCCCCGATGGTAACCTTGTTGAGATGATTGAGTATCCAGCGCATCGTTTTTTCATTGCGAGTCAATTCCACCCAGAATTTACATCGCGGCCCATGCGCCCGAATCCACTTTTCCGCGGGTTTATCGCTGCGGCAGCTAATCTTTTGCATTCCGAGAGCGACAACGCTACAATAGACGTAACAACTATGCAGAGGAGGAAGAACTAGCAGTATGTCTGATAAAACGCCAACTATTTTACTCGTTGAGGATGATGCTGAGCTGGCGAGTGTTTATCGCGCTCGGTTTGAAGCTGAAGGCTTTAATACCGCTTGGGCTGAAAACGGCGAAAATGCTTTGGCGCGAGTAGTTGAATCAAAGCCGGATATTATCTTGCTTGATGTGATGATGCCACGAGTCTCCGGGTTTGATGTGTTAGATATCCTTCGGAATACACCACAAACTCAACACGCAAAGATTATCATGATGTCAGCACTCTCGAGCGATAAAGACATCGCGAAAGCGAAAGCGCTTGGCGTTGATGACTATCTGGTAAAAAGTCAGGTGGCGATGGCAGATGTAGTACATATCGTGCGCAAGCATCTCGGCATGGTAAAGGGCGCCGAAGGTAATGAGGCAAGCTCTGATCAAAAACCGGCCGCTTAACCTGTAACGACTGACAGAATTAAAAAATCCCCATTTCAGGGGATTTTTTAGTGAGAGGATTTAGGCTTCGGTTGGAGTTACGAAAACGACAGTTTTACGTCGTTTGGCGCCAGAAAACAGGGTTTTACGAGTTTGCTTGAAGCTCACCTGACCTTCGGTGGCGGCGTGGATAGTATAGTCTTTGCCGAGAAAAGTATTATCACCAGCTTCGTATTTGTTGCCGCGTTGACGAACGATAATATCGCCAGTGGTGACTTCTTGCCCACCAAAAAGCTTAACGCCAAGGCGTTTAGAACGTGAATCGCGACCGTTTTTTGTTGAGCCGCCGGCTTTAGTCTTTGACATAGTCTGTAATCTATCCTTTCCTAAGCTTGATAATTGCGCGCCCGACAGTCTGATGAGGACGTCGATATATCAGCGTCGTAGCTGAATCTGGCGCAAACTGTTCAACAGTATACCCCATATCTGGTAAATCGTCAAGGATTGGCAGTGTAATTGGTGCTGAGTTGGTGCTTGAAAACCAAACCGGTAGCGCAAATACGATAACCAGCGGGCTTGAATACCGCGCAATATTTTGAAAGAAATGTTTATAGAGGGGGAGTAAAGTACGAGCTTCCTCGACAAGTCGAGCGTGTGAATCCTCGCGTAAATCGGGGTTACCAAGATAGCCTTCGCTGACAATGTGGGTTGTGCTTGCTGGAAGCGTAACGGTTTGGGCATCGGCCTCGAAAACCTCGAAGTCAACTGATGGATGGCCGGAGAGTTGCTGCATCCAAGCTAGATTTGTTTTTGTGGCGTGTACCATTTCAGGGGAGGCATCACTTCCTGATACATTGCCTTTTTTAAGTAGAGCCTCGGTCAGGATTACTCCTGTACCACAGAATGGATCATGTACGTGGCTTTTATCATTCACGCCAGCAAGGTTGAGCATACTCTGTGCTAATTTTGGCGGGAGCATACCAACGCGGGCATCGCGCGCTGGCCGGCCGCGATCTCGTTGTGTGTAGCTCGCAATATCTTGTTGCCAGCTCGTTTTGCCGACCAGCCAGTTGTCTCGGCCCTTGATAAAAAAAAGTTCGCAATTTGGGGGAGTTAAAAGTCGATTTCCCTCCAAGTGGCCGGCATTGAGGAGGGTGCCGGTTTGCGGGTAGACGATGCGGGGTCGCTTGGAAAATTTATCGATATAGAGTTGTTTAAGTTGCTTGCCGATATCGCGGAGTTCTCTAGGGGAGAGGGCCGTTGTAGATATGCCAATACTTACTTTGCCTGATTCGGGCGGAGTTGGTAGTCCAGCTAAAGCAACGGCTGCAAGAGCCTTTTTGTCGGCAGTTTCTCCCAATATATCGCCAGCCCTAATGACACCGC
>JAUPVH010000039.1 GCA_030917125.1 Patescibacteria group bacterium
TGGTTCCACGGCGAGTTCGCAGAGTACTTCGCAGCTCGCTTCCCGGACCAGACCATGACGCTCGTCATCCTCGATCCGGACCGCACATTCGAGTACTTCATCAACTGGAAGAAGCCCGAGAAGTACGCGATGCTCGCGCTCCACCATGGCCCCAAGCGCCACCACGCCAAGCCAGGTGGCACCCTCGAGAACGTCTACGGCAAACTGCGCTACACGTTGCGCGTCATCGATGACTCGATCCAGTCTGAGCAGGCCATCTCAGACGACCAGCTCCGGCCCGGTGACTTCCCCTGGGAGGGCGCCGGCTGGCACTTCGACTACATCGGAGGTGTCTCCGGGCTCTCCAAGGAAGAGGACTGGGAGATGTTCTGCCTGTGTGTGGACAAGCTCATGGAGCTGCTCTCCGCCGCCGGTCGAGCTGCCCGCGCCAAGCGCGAGGAGCAGCCGAACGACTCCAAGGGCAAGTACCTGTACGTCACGATCTCCAAGAAGGAGTTCCGGTCCGCCCTCAAGGCAGTCGTCGCAGGGCACGGATACAGCTCGGTCGCGACCCGCATGCAGGCGACGCTCGATGAGATGACCACGCTCGTTGATGTGTTCATCGATGAGATCACCCTCGAGGTACCCGAGTCGGGCGATCTGACACCAGAGCCGGCTCCCGGCGATGAAGACCTCGAGTCCGATTCCAGCCACGAAGAAGGTGGTATGGAATGACCGCACTGAGTCACCGCACAAGCGGTGGCTCACTTTTTATTAAGCCGATATAATGAAGGCATGACGATCATCGACACATACTTACAAGATATCGATTCAAAGCAACGCTCTGAACTCGAGCGCATTCGCACCATTACCAAAAACGCTGTGCCAACCGCTGAAGAAAAAATTACCTACGGCATGCCAACCATGACCTACAAAGGCAAAAGCCTCCTGCACTTTGCCGCCTTTAAAGACCATATGAGTCTCTTCCCCACCTCTGGCCCCACAGAAGAATTAACGGAAAAACTCAAAGACTACAAAACTTCTAAAGGAACTATCCAATTTACGCTGGAAAAAACTCTGCCAGAAGCCTTAATTCGGGAAATTATTAACTTACGCATGCGAGATATCGATGCCAAAAGCTGACAAAGATTTAGAAAAACTCGAACATGTCGTCTTGGTTAATGAGCAAGACGAAGAGCTTGGCCTGGCTGAAAAAGCGACCGTACACACCACCGAGACGCCACTACATCGAGCATTTTCGTTATTTCTTTTTAATAGTCGCGGCGAACTCATATTGCAGCAGCGCGCGCATCACAAAAAAACCTGGCCGGGGGTGTGGAGTAACTCTGTGTGTGGTCACCCCCAACGAGGCGAAAGCTACGTGGCTGCCGCTCAACGTCGTCTGAGCTTTGAGCTTGGTCTCGACATTCCGGCGGGCGATATCCACATGATGCTCCCAAATTACCGTTATCGCTACGAGCACAAAGGTGTGGTAGAAAACGAATTCTGTCCGGTGATGGCCGTGTTTATCGATGTAGAGCCCAAGCCAAATCCAGAAGAAGTTGCCGAGACACGCTGGATAGCTTGGCGACAGTTCCTCTCTGATATTCAACAAGACAATGAATATTCCGAATGGTGCGTTGAGGAAGCCCAGCTCCTGCAAGAAAAGCCTGAGTTCCGCAAGATGTTTGAGGAATTTACTGGGCAGCCGAGCAGCAATTGAAATAGTCCGCCATATCTGATAGAATATGGCAGTTTTACGGGGTGTGGCGCAGTTGGCTAGCGCGCCTGGTTTGGGACCAGGAGGCCGGAGGTTCGAGTCCTCTCACCCCGACCAAAATTCGTTCGGCATTGGCCGAGCTTTTTTATTTGAAGGTGTATAATATCAGCATGGATCAAAACGTTTTTAATCAATCAATCGGCACATTCATCGAGCAAAATCTGCTCTGGATAGCCGTCATATATTTCTGGTCACTTTTTTGGAAAGCAGTTGCCCTCTGGAAGTCTGCCCGCTCTAACGACAAAGTATGGTTTGTGATTTTCCTTTTCGTAAATACGCTCGGGCTTTTGGAAATTCTCTACATTTTCCATTTTTCAAAACAACCCGGCATGCCAAAAACTCTCAGCACGAAAAAAGATAAATAAAAAAGCGCAGCATCGTTGCTGCGCGTATTGCTGAGATTGATCAGGCTCCGCCGCCAGCCTCTGAGCCGCCGACCATGACAGGTGCACCACCAGTGCCACCACCGCAGCCGCCACCGACCATGAATGGTGAGGCCTCGGAGCCGCCGAGTTGAGTATGGATGCCGCCACCCTCGGAGCCGGAACCGCCCGTCAGCGTGGGAGCACCACCGGTTCCACCATCGCCAGAGCCACCGGATGAAAGCACGAGCTCCTCCTGTTCATCATGCATGTCATCGATCAGGTCTCGGTACAGCCCCTCATCGAAGCACTTGATGAAGCTCTGCATGCACGTGGGTAGTGCCACCATGTAGACAGGGAGGTCACCGAAGGTTTCCCAGACAGCATGATCGGAAGCGTCATCGGAATCGTCGTCCATCAGAGCAACCTTGGTGTGCCAAACTGCCACCAGCGAGTCAGCGTTGCCCTCGTTAGCGATGAGCAAGCTGTCGGTGTACACCAGCACCGGATGCGGCATGAATGTCGCGAAGGTGTTGGCGATGGCGCACCCCGCACTGCTGTGTCGTGCGCCAGGAAGCAATGCTTCCGGCCGTGTCCCCCACACAGTCTCGAGGGCATCGGCGACGCACTTGAACGTGGCATCCCGAACCTCCTGCTTGAAGATCACATCATCACTCATCTCGCTCCCCTTTCATAGGAAGGTACAAGGTTGGCATAAGTGTACCTCTGGGAACACACGAGGTCAAGATAATTCTGCTAGGATAGAATCATGACAGTGCTCGCACTATTTACTCGGGATTTACGCCTACAAGACACTTCTCTCTTGCGAGACGGTGAAGCGATTATTCCCGCCTTTATCGTCGACACTGATTTAGCGCACGCCCACAACAACCCATTCGCTCAAGCATTTATGATTGACTCGTTGCGCGACCTAGATAAAAGCCTGCAGCAACACCACACTCACCTTGCGATTACTCATGGAACATTTGCTTCAGCCCTCACCTCACTCATCTTGCGACATAAGCCCAATACACTACGTATGGCTCGCGACATCACACCCTACGCCAAAAAGCGCGAACAACTTGCTGCAGATATTTGCGCGCGTGAAAAAATTACACTAGAGCTTGTAGATAGCCACTGGCTCCTGCCTTTTGATGCAACCGTAAAGAACAATAGTGAGCCCTACACCGTATTTACGCCATTTTTTAAGCATGCCAGTAAACTCGATGTGCCGGCCATCGCGACGCCGGCAAAACTAATATTTGCGAAACTTTCCAAATCTGAGCTACCAAATCTTGACGCGCCGCATATCGAAACCCAGCGTGGCGGACGAGGTGAAGCTCAAAAAATCCTCAAGAACCTGCACGATTATGAAAGCTATGAGCATGAGCGAGATTTTCCATCACTCAATCGCACCACCCATCTTTCAGCACACCTGCATTGGGGAACTGTGAGTGTGCGCGAAGCTCACGCGGCAATTGCTGAGCAACTCAGTCCGCACCACCCGCTCATTCGCCAATTATGGTGGCGTGAGTTTTTCGGCAGCATCGCCTATCACCACCCGCATGTGTGGCAACACAACTTCAAGCGAGCCTACGACGCACTTGAGTGGCAAGACAATGACGAGCTTCTCCAAGCTTGGCAACAGGGCACCACAGGCTTTCCAATTATTGATGCGGCCATGCGCTGCCTGAATAAAACTGGCATGATGCACAATCGCCTGCGCATGATTGTCGCCAGCTTTCTTGTAAAAGATCTAAGCATCAACTGGCGTGAGGGTGAAAAGTATTTCGCCGAAAAACTGGTCGACTACGACAAGGTTATTAATAATGGGAATTGGCAGTGGGCAGCTGGAACTGGTGCCGATGCGGCGCCATATTTTCGAGTGTTTAATCCATGGCTCCAGCAAGCTAAGTTTGATAACGGTGCGGCGTTTATAAAAAAATGGGTGCCAGAACTTGCGCGCATTGAAGTAAAAATCATTCATGATCCTACCGCCGAGCGGCCAAATTATCCTAAACCTATCGTTGACCATGCAGAAGCCAAAGAACTTGCACTTGCTATGTTTGCCCAAGCCCTGAGAAAATAGCCAAGATGAAAAAACCAACCTCACGCCTCGGCCACATACTTACCTGGATAAAAAAACACCAAGTTGGGGTCGCGATTGGCGTCTTACTGACGTTAGGTTTTACTACCCGCTTCTTCCTATTTGGTTACCCCAACCAAGCCGTTTTTGATGAAGTCTATTTTGGTAAATTTGTGGGTGCCTACTTTTCTGGCCAGTATTATTTTGATATTCACCCGCCTTTTGCAAAGCTTCTGATTGCCACATTCGCAAAACTCATGGGCTACAATCCAACTTCCTCATTCGCGGCAATCGGCACTGCTTTCACGGATAGTGGTTATTTATACTTGCGCTTCTTGCCATCACTCGCGGGAGCACTGTTACCGCTGGTACTCTTTAGTATTGCCCGCGAGTTCGGCCTGAAAACGCGCACCGCATTTCTTGTCGGGATGCTCACCATTCTCGACGCGGCACTCCTAGCTCAAAGCCGCTTCATCCTTATCGATAGCCTGCTCTTACTGTTTAGCTTTGCATCACTTTGGCTCTACCTCGTTTGGCGACGCTCCCAACAACTCTGGATTCTCATCCTTGCAGCTGCCCTAGTCGGCATGGCAATTAGCGTTAAGTGGATTGCCTTACCCTTTATGTTGCTGCCGCTACTCTACGAATTCTTGCATCATGCCAGCTTTAAGCGTATGTTCAAAATTCTCACAGTCTACGTTGTCGTAGCCGTCAGTTTATACGTTGCCTTTTTTGCCATTCATGTTTCTCTTCTCACTAAGAGCGGCGATGGCGATGCGTTCATGTCACAGGCGTATCAAATCAGTCTCGAGGGCAATCCAAATGCCGTTAATACGTCAGAGCCAACCCTTTCGGTACCAGAAAAAATTGCCGAGCTCAATCATGAAATGTATGCCGCGAACGCTCGCCTGACAGCCGGACACCCTTATGGGAGTAAATGGTACGGCTGGCCAGTAATGATTAAGCCGATCTCATACTGGATACAAGGTAATGCGCAAATTTGGCTGGTGGGTAATCCAATCGTTTGGTGGGGAGGCGCCATCGCTATTATTTGGCTACTCATTGATTTGTTAACAAAAAAAGTCCCGTCCAAAAAACTCCCTGTTGCGTTATTTATCGTGCTTGGATTTTTCATGGCCTGGCTACCATTCGCGCTCATCTCGCGCGTGATGTTTTTGTATCACTATTTTATCCCGCTGTGCTTTTCAATACTCGCCATCGGCTACTGTATGGACCGAGTTGAATGGAAAATGCAGCTAACCTTACTACTGCTTGCGGTTGCTGGATTTATATTATTCGCGCCGGCGGCGTATGGCTTAGAACTTTCTCAAGCATTTACCAATATTCGCAACATCATCCCCGGCTGGCAATAATCCTTAAGTCAAATTTCAGATTTTACGGTATAGTATAAATATATGAACAATAAACTCCTCCTCGCAATCCTCGGCACAATCTTAGTTGGCGGTCTCATTTTTGGGATCTATACAGTTAGCAATAGCTCAACATCGACAGATACTACTCAGCAGAGTACTCAAAGTGCAGCAGATAATGCTCCAGCTACGAGTAGCTCACCTTCCGCCACTCCAGCGAGCATCGCCACATCTGAACTTGCAAAAAATACCGGCAAAAACGGCGCTGACTGTTGGGTTGCGGTAAATGGAACAGTGTATGACGTTACCGGCAATAATGAGTGGGTTAATGGATCTCACACTCCATCAAATGGCCAAGCCCAATGTGGACGAGATGAATCATCTTCAATCGGCAGCTCGCCTCATGGATCGAGCGTTCTCTCTAGTCTCCCAGTAGTCGGCTCGCTCGCTAACTAGACTTTTTTCGAGTTTTTGATTGAGCTACCGGAGTTTTCTTAGCTTTGGTTTTTGTAGGTGCCTTCGGCGCCACTATCTCAGCCTCTTGGTGCTTCTCCTCGGGTTGAGTGCGGGGGCGTTTAATGACGTAATAATATACCACCGCGGCGATTCCCCACAGCTGCACAAACAAACTCAGGATCAGCACGATCGTCCACATCATTCGCTCATCATCATTTTGCCAATCTTTACGAGCTAGTGCATCAATCAGCATCAGAATCCACAGTACGAACAAAAACAAAGCTATACCGGAAATAATGAGTGCAATGACGAGCGTGATCATGACTAAGAGAAAAGCTGCTCCCGAATTCGACACCTCTGCAATACTAACTGGCATACAACCTCCTGTTTTCTTTAGTATGAGATTTAATGTTTTCAGATGCAACCTCTAGCCAAAAACCAGATAGAATGGTAAAATAATTCGGTCTTTGACATTTACCACACAGTTTTTCGCGGGTATGGTATAAAGATTATTATTCCTGCCTTCCAAGCAGGCGATGCGGGTTTGATTCCCGCTACCCGCTCCATATTTATGCCCCAAGACTGCGGTGAGCCCCGATAGCTCAGCTGGATAGAGCAGGAGACTTCTAAGCTCAAGGTCGTAGGTTCGAATCCTACTCGGGGCACCAAAATTTAAACATGCACATTTAAAACTTAATACATCTTGATCGTTTTTTGTTCGTATATTATTATGTACCCATGATTAAATCTGCGTGTCTCTTGTGTGATAAATCATTTCAAACAAAACCCAGCCATAAAAAATTAGGGTGGGGAAAGTATTGTTCTGTGGTGTGCCGATCGCGTGGTCAACGGAGTGGAAGGATACACGATTGTGCATCCTGCAATAAGCCTGTTTACCGTACCCCTAAAGATGAGAAAAAATCTCGTAGTCAGAATTATTTCTGTAACAAAGCCTGTCAGACAATATGGCGCGATTCAATTGTTTATATAGGTAGCAAGCATGCAAATTGGAAGGGAGGCACAACATCATATAGAAGCATTCTACTTAGATAGGCCGCAGATCAGAAGTGCTCTAAATGCAAGACTGCCGACACACGAGTACTTGCCGCCCACCACATAGACCGCAATAGGGATAACAATAATATTTCAAACTTAGTATGGCTTTGCCATAATTGCCACTATCTAATTCATCACTACAAAGAAGAAACTTACTAGACGATTATGGTGCCTGTAGCTCAGTTGGTTAGAGCGCCGGTTTGTGGTACCGGAGGTTCGTGGGTTCGAGACCCATCAGGCACCCCATACCAATTATCAAAATGACTCTTTCACCTGAGTCTTTTTTTATTGACTTTTTTACTAATTTATGTAATAATTAACTCATCTGTTTCGCACCTTCCAGAAGAAAGTAGAACCATGCAAGTACTGATCACCTGCTGGCAACGCAGATTCGATTCCCTCGAATGGGATGAAGCAAGCTGCAGGGTCGAACCACTGAGCTACATCTGCTCCCAGGTCAACTCAAACTCTCGAGCCGAACTCGAGATCCGAGATGACGAGATCACCATCTCCTACATCTCAGACAACGACGTCGCCTACTACCGGATCGAGGTCGCCTTCGACGCAAGCGATCGAGAAGAGGTCATCCAGCGACTGACTGAAGCCGTTTCTCCTCGCGAGGTGGTACGGTGACAACAATCCTCGTGATCGACGACGAATTCACCTGGGCCGATTTCTACCGAAATCTCGTCAAGCCAGGTGTCATCGTACTCCATGCCTGGTCCTTGGACCAAGGTAAGGAATATTTCGAAAGGTACCGCTGCACCATCACGATGGTCATCATCGATGGACGCGTCCGTGCCCCCATCGAAGATTCGATCAGACTCGTGCGCTACATCCGCGAAGTGATGTACTTCATGGGGCCCATCGTGGCTGCATCCGGCGATCCCACCAACAACGCCAAACTGGTAGCTGCCGGGTGCGAACGAGCATGGAGCAGCAAGATTCCCGACCGTGAAGAAGCTCACCAACATTACCCGGGCGTTTTCGCCCAGGTTGCAACCCGCAGGTAACACTGCGGGTCTTTTAATTGGCGCGGCGAACTAGAGGCGCTAACCACTTACGTGGAATGAACCGACTCATGAAAACATTTAGTTTATTGCGTGTACCCGGAATAATAATCAGTTTATTGTTCTGTACTCCTTTCAACGCAACTTCTGCAACTTTTCGCGCATCTCCTGCTCTACCAAAAAGCTTACTGCGGGTGGCATGCGCACGCGTCTCAAAATTTGAACGCGTCGGCCCAGGACATAACACCGAAACTTGTACTCCTTTGGGGCGCAACTCTTCTGCTAGCGCCAGTGAAAAACTTAGCACGTAAGCCTTTGAGGCATAATACGTATCCATAAATACTCCTGGAAAAAAACTCGCGATAGAAGCTACATTTAAGATTTTGCCGCCACCCCGCTTGGCCATTCTTTGCGCAAAATACTTTGTGAGCTCAGTGAGACTTACGATATTCAAATCCAACAATTCTTTATGATCTTCCCAATCGGTTTGAATAAATTCACCAAACACCCCAAAACCAGCATTATTAATTACGACATCTACGTGAATTTTTTCAGCATGCAAAAACTCATCAATCTTCTCAACTGCATTCCGCGCTGTGAGGTTCTGCACAAGAGGCCACGTTTTTACACCGTATTCGTGCTCAAGTCCACGCATCGCATCGCGCAGCTGCACATCATTTTGCGCAACACCCACCACGTTATAGCCTTCACGCGCGAAAACATGCGCCAGCTCCAAACCAATACCAGAACTTGCACCAGTAATAAAAACAGTTTCAGGTCGCATATTCATACTTCCCAGTATATACGAAAGCTACGAACCTGGTGCCAGCAGCGCCTTGGCCAGTGAGAGGAAGACGAAGAAGCCTCCCACATCGGTACAAGTGGTAATAAAAATTGTGGCCGATGTGGCCGGGTCCTTGCCAAGTGCCTTCATAATGAGCGGGATTAATGCCCCAAAGAAACCGGCAATCATGAGGTTGGCCACCATAGCAATCGCGAGCACTAAGCCGAGCATTGGTGAACCATTAAAGATTGTTGCTACTAAACCGACAATCAAGCCATTCACCACACCATTCATCGCACCCGAAACCATTTCATGCCACACAAATTTCCAACCACTCGCCAAATCCACTTCTTTTAAAACAATGCCGCGAACTGCTACAGCCATTGTTTGTGTACCGGCGTTACCACCCATTCCAGCCACGATCGGCATGTACACCGCAAGGAGCGTAATGGCCGCAATCGTATCTTCGAACATTCCCACAACAGATGCAGCAAGAAATGCGGTGGCAAGGTTAATGACAAGCCACATCCAACGATGTTTAAACTTTTGCAAGGGTGAATCGAGGGCGTCTTCTTCACTTGAAACACCGGCGAATCTAAAGAGATCGCGGGCCGTGCGCTTATCTAAAATTGCTAGAATATCATCAGAATGAATGACGCCAAGAACGCTTTTATCTTCATCCAGCACTACAACCTTGCGATGAGGATGCTTCAAAAATGTCGTAACCACAGCTCGTTCATCAGCGTTATAGATGAGCGACGGCAGCTTACGCGTATTATTCGCTACCTTGGTGCTAGCAGGCTTCAGTGCCAAAATGTATACCGGCAATTCACCCAAGAGTTTTGATTCTTCATCTAAAACAAGCACAATGGGTGGTCTTCCAGTTTCTAAATCATGCTTTTCAATCAGTTTGGCTACATCACCAAATGTCTGGTCCTGATGTACTAAAATATAATCTACGTCCATCATCCCAGCGGCGGTTTTAGGATGGAAGCGCAGGAGAAATTCTACTTTCTCACGCAGTTGCTGTGAGAGCTGGTTGGTAAGTCGTTTTGCTCGTCCTTCAGGGAGCTGACGCATAAGTTCAGTCGCTTGGTCTGGATCCACGCTATTGAGAATTGGAATCATCTCATGCGTGTGTAAATTATTCATAATGGATTTTTGGACTCGTGAATCCTGGCACAATAGTACGCGACCCTGATCGGCTGTATCGATACTGCGGAAAATCTCCATGCGCTGACGCGGCTTACGCAACATCTTCTCAATCACGTCTTTATCGCCGATTTGGCAGACGGCTGGTGGTGTTTTTTTCTTTTTGAGTAGCGGAGCCATAATTAGCCCACATTATACCGCTTACGCTCTGAATATGCGACTAAATTTCGGTCTGGCGTTCAATGCGCTCAATTGATCGAGCCAGCCCAGTTTTAGTATCGATATCAATCAGCACGGCATTAAGCGTTGCGGAGCCAGAAGTTGGAACTTCATGGCGACGTGGTGCATTCTCGAGCCAACGATCAATGATAATCTCTTTCTTTACCCCTAATACAGTGTTGTCAGGACCGGTCATTCCCACGTCAGAAATATGTGCGGTGCCCTTTGGTAAAACTCGAGCATCTGCGGTTGGCACATGCGTATGCGTACCAACAACCGCGCTCACTCGACCGTCAAAGTAATGGCCTGCCGCAACTTTTTCGCTAGTGAGATCACCGTGTAAATCTATAAGCGAGCCCGCAATCTGCTCCCCTTTGGAGCGCTCCAAAATCTCATCAACCGTCTTGAGAGGATGAGATTGTTCGCTTTGATCAGCGTTGTACCGACTCCCCTCAATTGAGACGAGTAGAAATTTTCCGTAGGGCGTGTCGAGCGTAAGTGAGCCCCTGCCGGGTTGCGTGTCTGGGTAATTTGCTGGACGGAGCACCGGTAACGAATGATCCTCAAAATACGGATAAAACACCGCTTTCTTAAAGCTATGATTCCCACCAGTAAACGCATCTACACCTGCATCCATCAACTCCTGCACGGCCTTGATGGTCAAACCGTTACCAGTTGTCATGTTTTCTGATTGCGCAATTATCAAATCGAGCTCAAGCTCATTGCGTAAATCCGGCAAAAGTTTTTGCACCGTACGGCGCCCAATACGCGCAACGACATCACCGATAAAGAGAACTTTCATCTACTTCGCGTACTCCTCGGCGCGGGTTTCACGGATAACATTCACTTTAATTGTGCCTGGATATTTGAGCGTCGCTTCAATTTTTGTCGCGATGTCGCGCGCGAGTTTAATTGCCGAAAGATCATCAACATCTGCCGGCTTCACGAATACCCGCAACTCACGCCCAGCCGACATCGCATAGGTCTTTTCGAGCCCAGGGAACGTGTTGGCAATGTTTTCAAGATCCTTCATGCGTTTGCCGAAGTTTTCTACAGAATCACCACGAGCCCCCGGACGACCAGCCGAAAGCGCATCGACCGCGCGCACAATCACTGCCTCGGGTGTTGTAGCTTCAATGTCGTCATGATGGGCTTCGGCGGCGTGAATTGTCGGCTCGTCTAAGCCATATTTTTCTAGAAGAACACGCGTAAGGTGATGATGCTTGCCTTCCATTTCATGGGTTACGGCCTTGCCAAGATCGTGCAAATACGCGGCGCGGCGCGAGATGCGCACATCGGCTCCAACCTCTTCGGCAATCATTGCAGCCAAATGAGCCATCTCAACCGAGTGCTTTAAGACGTTTTGCGAATAACTTGTACGGAACTTCATCGAACCCATCAGGCGAACAATCTCAGGTGGCAAGCCAACTACGCCAGCCTCGCGCCCAGCTTCTTCCCCAGCCTTTTTAATCTCATCTTCAATTTCGTCCTGGGCTTTCCTTACAACTTCTTCAATGCGCGCCGGGTGAATTCGACCATCCTTAATAAGTTTTTCTATCGCGACTCGCGCAACTTGTCGACGTACGGGATCAAAGCCAGACACCACTACAACACCCGGCGTTTCATCAACTAAAATATCAACGCCCGTAGCTCGTTCGAGTGCCTGAATATTTCGACCTTCTTTTCCGATGATGCGGCCTTTTATATCGTCGCTTGGTAACGGAACCGTTGTAACCACGCGCTCAGTTGCAACCTCGGTGGCCATACGTTCCATCGCTTCTACCATAATTTCAGCGGCGTTATGGTCGGCCGTTTCTTTAGCCTCGCGTTTACGCTTTTCAATGTATTCAACTAAATCATGCTTGATGTCTTTTTCGGTCATCTCCATGATTTTCTTCGTAGCATCATTCTTTTTGAGCTTGGCGATTTTTTCGAGATTTTCTTCCTGTTTTTTACGAATAGCACGAAGTTCATCTTTAATGGCCTCAATCTCTTTTTCGCTAGATTTCAAATTGTCGCTCTTGCGTTCAAGTTCTGAGAATTTATCATCCAAATTCGTTTCACGATTCGCGACGCGCTTTTCGGCATCATCAAGCTTTTCACGACGGCGTTTTTCATCGGCCTTAGCTTCCTCGGCAATTTTTACCGATTCTTCTTTAGCGGCCAGCGTAATCTCTTTGGCTTTCGACTTAGCGTTATCAATAACTTTTTTGGCTTCACCTTCTGCGGCCTTCGTGCGAGTTTTATCATAGGCCGACTTAGCACCCACGCCAGCGGCCAGCGCAACAACTGCAACGCCAAGTGTAATTGGTTCCATAGTTCACCTCATTTCTACATCAATTTTACAGTCGGTGGGGCTGCAAGATTGGTCAAATAATAATGTGTTGTATTTCAAAAAATAATCAAAAAACAGAATAACTCAAGCATCTCTATTGTTCGCCTTTTTGTGCTAGAGTGCAAGCGTGAAGCATGTATACTTAAAGACATGAAAAAAGGTCCGCAAACACCGGATGCGTATTACCGCGTGAGTGTCAAAGCACTCATAACCGACGAAACAGATAAGATTCTTGTCGTAAACGAGCGTGGGTTAGGTTGGGATCTGCCAGGTGGAGGTTTGGATTGGGGTGAAAACGCTGGTGATGCACTAAAAAGAGAGCTTTTAGAAGAACTTGGTTGCACGGCGGAAATAGCTGAACACCCCTGCCTCATCGCCCCATCCAGCGCGCGCGAATATGATAGGCATGTGCTTTGGATAATCTATAAGGCGCGCATTAATCCTGAAGAAATTAAAAAAACACCAGAAGTAACTGATTACGATTATGTTACCGTACAAGATTTTCGGAATAACGAAGAAAAATACGAGGCTATGAATTGGGAAAGCCCGATTGATTTTTGGGGTGAGCTCGAAAAACTCGTGAAGAAACTTTAGTTTTTTGGTTTTGTTATATTGGGCTCACGATCGTAAGTAGGCATAACATACTCTCCTGGCTTGGCCTGCAAAAGATTTTGAGCTCCAACAACCAACCAATCATCACCTTCTGCCGCAACCACCGGAATGGCATGCGAATACGCCAGAGCGTTAGCGACCGTTGCGCCAATTCGTAAACCCGTAAATGAACCACTGCCGGAAAACACAATGATACCGGAAAGTTTTTCTGATGTTGCGTTATTTTCCGCGAGGAAAGTCTGAATTTTACCCACCAAAGTTGCGGCAAGGGTACGATGAGCTTCCCATTCGTATCGCGCTACCTCTTTACCATCTTCTAATAAAACAAGTTCTGCTAGAGGCTTATCCGTCCTAAGTGCCAATATCATTTAAGTAGACTCCAATTCATTTTGTACTGCCAAAAGCCGTTGCTGCGTAGATTCCCCTGTTCCGCGCAGTTCATAACGACGAGTATTCTCATCTACAAAATGTACTTCCACGACAAATCGATCAGAGATGAGGTGGTCACGAAAATGATCCGCCCACTCGACACAAATAATCGAATCACCACCCGCTATAACTTCGCGCATTTCTTCTAAGAGAATTTCATCATCCCCCACACGGTAGAGGTCGTAATGATCCAATGTGCCACCATTTGGGATTTTATACGAACGCTGAATATTGTAGGTTGGGCTCGTAACTGTTTGCTCTATGCCAAGGCCGGATGCGATACCTTTAATGAGCGTGGTTTTGCCACCACCGAGATCGCCGACAAACTCTAAGACGTCACCAGGTTGAAGAATTGCGCCAAGTTTACGACCGAGCGCTAAACTTTGCTCGTAGCTCTGCGAAGAAAGATGTAATTTCTGGTCTGTAGCCATATACTCCATATCCTACCCCGAGAACACATGATCTTGCCACTATTAACACCATAATTCAGTATTCTTTAGGCACATATTCATTTTGTTCTGCCATTTTTTTTATACAAGGAGAAGCTGATCAATACCGAAAAGTATTACACATGCGTAATACTTTTCGAAAAAAAGCCTCTCGCACACACGATTTTCACTATCTTGCTTATGCTAAAATAGATGGTGAATATGCGCATTTCTCCAGAAACACTCAAACAGCTCCTTGCTTCGAGCGGCAAAGTAACGCCCGAAATATTAAAGCAAGCTGAAACCACGGCCACACAAACTGGTCAGCCGCTGGAGCAAATTGTGATTCACCGCCACATTATCGGTGAGCGCGAGCTGGTTGCGCTGTACGCAAAAAGCCTAAACCTCCCCTACATCGACCTCACGAACGTGAAGATTCCACGCGAGGTTCTGTCGCGTATCCCCGAGCGAATTGCCAAAAAATATCAGGTTGTTCTCTTCGGACAAGATGCGCAATCGAGCACCTGGCAGCTGGCCATGTCCGACCCCG
>JAUPVH010000040.1 GCA_030917125.1 Patescibacteria group bacterium
GAGCAGCCACCCCAGATGCCGAACTTCTCACCGTTGGCGAGGGCGTACTCCAGGCAGTCCTCACGGACCACGCAGCCCTGACAGACAGCTTTGGCTTCCTTGGTGGATGCGCCGCGCTCTGGGAAGAACAGATCTGGATCGGTGCCGAGGCAGTTGGCGAACATCTGCCAAGATTCAGCTTGATCGACATCGCTGACAACACCAGAAATCTCCACATCATCGATGGCCATTTCCCCTCCTATAACCTGTGTAAGGTACGTGCTTATTTGCATACTACGCCTGCGAAAGTACTCAGGGCAAGACCTTTTTTATAAGAATGTGAGATAATGCAGACATGATAGCGCGCTTGGAGGGGGCAGTGGCCACCCGTGATTACGATCGAATAGTATTAGACGTCCATGGGGTCGGCTATGAGTTAATCGTGCCGGTGCGTGATATTGCCTCGGTAGAGCTTGGTGAAAAAGTAGCATTTTTTGTGGCCGAAAATATTCGTGAAGATAGTTATGATTTGTATGGATTTCGCATCGAAGCCGAGCGGCAACTCTATCGAAAGCTGGTGAGCGTGAATGGTGTGGGGGCTAAGATGGCACATGCAATCGTCTCGACGTATGACGCTGAGACATTAACTACAATTATTGATGCTGAAGAAATTGCTCGTTTAAGTCAGGTAAGTGGTGTGGGACGTAAGACAGCCCAGCGCATTATTTTAGAGTTACGTGGCAAGCTGGTTGCCGGCGATTCAGTGGGTGCCGCCAAATCAGCCGACCCAGCCCTACAGGCACTTATACAATTAGGATATCGGGTCGATCAGGCTCAAGCTGCTCTCAAGGATGTCGATACAAGCTTAGATACGAGCGAGCGAGTGCGTCAGGCATTGCGGGAGATTGGTTGATGATTGAGCGGCAAGACGATTTAGTACGTCCTGAAGCGACCCCAGAAGAGACGCAGTTTGAAGAAAAAATTCGCCCGAGTAATTTTGAAGAATATATTGGGCAGAGGCAGGCGATTGATGCACTGACGCTGGCGATTGCTGCCGCTAAGAAGCGCGGTGATGCCTTGGATCATGTATTGCTCTATGGTCCACCGGGACTCGGCAAGACCACGCTTGCCCATATTGTTGCCACTGAACTTGGCGGCCAATTAAAAATCACATCTGGCCCCGCAATTGAGCGGGCTGGAGATCTAGCAAGTTTACTGACAAACCTCAACGCTGGTGACGTATTATTTATTGATGAAATCCACCGCCTCAGTAGAACTGTTGAAGAAATTCTTTATCCGGCGATGGAAGATTATGTGATCGATATTATGCTCGGCAAAGGGCCATCGGCTCAGTCACTACGCTTAGAGCTGGCGCCAATTACCATTATTGGGGCTACCACACGGTTTGGTGCGCTATCTGGACCGTTACGCGATCGGTTTGGCATTGTGCAGCGCTTAGAGTTTTATTCCCCGGTTGAGATTTCAAGTATTCTAGCTCGGACAGCTCGCTTGATGAAGATTCAGGTAGATGATGATGCCCTGGCAGAGCTCGCCGCGCGCTCGAGGTTAACGCCACGTATTGCTAATCGTCTGATTCGTCGTATTCGTGATTACGCCGAAGTGCATAATGATGGTGTGGTGGATGCAAACGTGCTCTCTGCCGCATTTGCGCTGTTAGAAGTTGATGAACTGGGCTTGGACAGCGCTGACCGTCGAGTACTTCATACTCTCATCGATCATTACAACGGCGGTCCGGCAGGCGTAGAGGCTCTAGCCGCTGCATTATCTGAAGAGCGACAGACGATCGAGGACGTTGTAGAGCCATATCTCATTCAGCAGGGGCTTTTAAGGCGTACGTCACGCGGCCGCATGGTAAGCGAGAAGGGCTATCGCCATCTCGGAATCGTGCCACCCCATAATGATAGTTCAACGGCGCAGACTTCCTTAGGGCTTGAAAAGTAGCGTAAAATATAAGTATGGAAGATTCAGATCGTCGTTATCCGGGGCAAGATGCCGATGAGGTTGTCCAGCGCGTTATTCACAAGCACGTGATGGCGGTATTGCCGTACGTGGGCGTGGCTGTTCTCTTATTCTTTCTCGGACTTGTGGCAATTTTTTATGGCGCAGCCGGAGATCCTGGCATCCCGTCGACTGACTTTGCGGGCTACACTACCTCGGCTATTCCAATTCCATTAATTCCGATTGGCTTGGGTGGAATTTTGTTGGCTTGTTTTATGGGCATAGCCTCGATTTATGTGTGGTGGCAGAACAGGCTTTTTATTACTGATGAAAACATTGTTGATATGGACCAGGTCGGACTTTTCCAGCGTACTATTGCTACATTGCGGCTGAGCCGCGTGCAAGATATTTCGGTACAGGTGAAGGGACCAATGCAAACTATCTTTCACTACGGAACTGTAACTGTTCAGACGGCCGGTGAAAAAGAGCTATTTCACTTTGATTACGTTCCGAAACCATATGAAGTAAAGGCTATTATTGTGGAGACCTACGAAAAATTTGCTGAAACTAAACCCGTTGAAAGTGATGGCCTGCTACATAAAACACCCGCCGAACCGGATATGGATGGCGATAATAATTTCCCAATTCCTAAGAAAAAAGTCTAAGTTACATGTTTAGTTCGGGGCGAAGGGGTCTTCTTTGCCGACATCTTCGGTGCTCGGTGTATTTCCAGCTGGAGTGAGGTCATCGAGAGATTCGAGGGTTTTTTCGTTAAAACGCACTTGTTTGGAGGCGCTAGATTCGGCTTGTTTTTTTTCGAGTTCAGAGATGTCACCTGTGGCATACAGGAGGTTGGTGAGAAAATAGCCCGTATACAGCACTATTCCACCAACGGCCAGTACTCCGATTACACCCAAGGAGCGGCTAAGTTTTTTAGCGAGGTTTTTGAGTGATGTTGAATCGAGCTTCATGTTTAAGTTCATGGGTGTCTCCTAAGGCTTCAAATATGCTACCAGTGACATGCTGACATCAAGGGTATTGGGATTAGTTTGGGTTTTGTTGGCGGTGAGTGAGGTAACTGAGTTATAGCGGCTGAGAGTATCGAGGCGATTAAGGAAGGCGATAATCTGTGGGTAGCTTCCAGCTGCACGTAACGAAATAGGAAGGATGTAGAGGTCTTGCTGGGCAGTTGCCTGATTAGTATCGGCCTTGGTGGGGGTGGCTGCACCAGTAAACTGAACACTTGCAATTGTCACCCCTGTTTCAGCTGCGGCAGATTTAAGTTCTAAGAGAATCTCAGCTTGTTGGGAGGTACGCGGTAGTGCGCGATCAATCTCATCGGCCCGCGATTTAGCGGTTTCATAACGTCGAGATAGTTGTATGAGTTGGTCAATTCTTTTTTGATTATTATCGAGCTCGAGTTTCTTTTCATTCACTACATCTTTTTGAGAGAGGAGTTGATCACGACCCCAAAGATAGCCACCGGCAAAGCCA
Source organism: Patescibacteria group bacterium (assembly GCA_030917125.1). Lineage (GTDB taxonomy): Bacteria > Patescibacteriota > Saccharimonadia > CAILAD01. The sequence goes on from JAUPVH010000040.1 coordinate 3,433, forward strand.
GCAATCAATAAGGCGAGCACTCCACACAGGAAAAAGAAGAATAGCTTGGCTTTCATTTGAGCGCTCCGGCTTCGAGTCCGACGACGAATGTGACACGGTTGGTTGGCTTGTCAGAGTATGGGTCGGTAGCAGGTTCGAGCACCTGGATTGCCGCTGAACTGAATCGGTCGGAGGCCTCGAGAGCATTCTTAAAGCTCGCCGCGGCTTGATCAGAGGTGGCGTAAGCGGTTAATGTCATGGTTTTCCCAGCCGTATCAACAGCAAAGCTTGTAACATACGCATCTGGCGGTGTAGCTTCGGCTAGGGCTTGCAGCAGCGCGGGGTAGCGGGTGCGATTGGCTTGGATTTTTTCGATAGTAGCCAGGCGGTCGGCCAGGGCCTTTGCTTGGTTCTCGATTTGTCCGTAGGCTTGGGTTTTTTCACTTTCTTCTGTTATGTCTGCTGTGAGCCGCGCCTCTTCTTTACTGAGGATTAGCCAGCTTGCGTAAAAGGCGACGGCGGTAATAAGACCGAGTACTACAATGCCAATGATGGCAAAGCTTAAAAGGCGATTATATTGTGAGTAGCGTCGTTGCTCTTTGACCTCTGGTGGAAGTAGATTAATCATGTGATAAAACCTCGTAGAGCTAAGCCAAACGCTGTGGTAAAGCCAGAAGTTATGTCTTGGGGCAGCGGAGAGCTCAGTTTTACTTTGTGGTGGTCCCAGGCTGACGTAATATCAACCGGTAGTTTGGTTTTGGCAGTCAGCACTTCAGCAAAGCCTGGCATGTGCGATGCCCCACCGGTGAGTAAAAGCTGCTCGACTTGGCGGTGATGTTCGTCGGTGGTCCTCTCTTGATGGTATTTCACGAGTTTTTGGATTTCTGCAATGAGCTGCGCTAGCGCTGGGTTGAGGGCGGCGTCAATTTTTTCTTTCAGGCCAGAGTCCGCGATTCCAAATTTCATTTTTATCTCATTGGCATGTTCTTCGGAGATTTTGAGATGAGTGGCTAGAATTTTCGTAACTTCGTCGCCACCAAAAGGTGTGGTGGTAGATACCTTAATAGTGTCGGTTACAATGGCCATGTCGGTTGCCGTGGAGCCAACGTCGAGCACAAGCACGGTTTTATTCAGTTCATTGGCGGGATGGAGAGCTCGGATGTTGGCAGCGAGCGTTGTCTCAAAGCTATGAGGGGTGAGCTTGAGGAATTCTAACAGTTTCATGTAGCTATCAATAATCGCGCGAGGTGCAGCTACCAAAAAAATCTCATACTCTTTAGTTACTCCTGTTGCATCTTTCTTTTCTTCGATAATCTCAAAATCCATATAGAGATCACTCATAGGCATAGGAATATATTGCTGTGACTCCCACTGTACGGCTTCAGCCAGTTTTTCTCGCTTCATGGCAGGCAGTGTAATAGACCGGGTGAAGAGGTGGGCTTGCGGCAGGCCAACCGCTACGGCCTTGGCGTGGATATGACCAATTGAGGGTTGTCTGAGGCTGGCTAAAATAGTTTCAGCTAAGTGCTCCGGTTCGGCGATGACTCCTTCGATAATCGTATCCGATTTGAGAGGGGCCGAACCCATACCAATAAGCTTGTAGCTATGGCCGGATTGTTTGAGTTCCAAAAACTTGGCTGCGTGCTGGCCAATATCAAGGCCGAAAACGGCCCGGTTTTTATAGATGACAGGGAGATGCATTTATGTAATAAGCTTATGTTTGTGTGTCTCTATTGTACAAGCATAAGCTGTACTCTAAAAGCCACTCAGAGAGTGGCTTTTAGATTCTTTGATACTCAACTTACTGCTTATTGACTACTTCGTAGGTGTTAGTGGTGCCAGATTTAATATCTTTATCGTTCTCATTCTCGAGTGTGGCTTGCAGTGTGAAGCTCGTGTAAGGAGGACCGGTGGCTGGGAGTGGTGTATAGGTGTAGTCTGCATTACTTCGAGGATCCTTAGGAATTTCCTTGAGGTAGCTGCCAGCAGTGAGGTCAGCCATCGCTGCCGGATACGCCTGA
>JAUPVH010000041.1 GCA_030917125.1 Patescibacteria group bacterium
ATAAATGATCATTCCAATAACGAAAGCTCGTTTACGGCCAATAATGTCACCAACCTTAGCTCCTGCCACCATAATGGCAGCCATCACCAGCGAGTAAAAAGCAATCGCCGACTGAATCTCACCGACCGTTGTGTTGAGGTCTGTAACAAGTGTCGAAATAGACACATTCATTACCGTGGAGTCGAGTGTAAAAATAAACTGAGCCGCCGCCAGTAATATGAGTAATTTCTTGGCTTTCTTTGACATGGAGAGTTTCCTTTAGTTGTAGTGTAGCCGATTAATCTATCTTTGCACAGTGTGCTAAAAACCGCTTTTGCTTGACTCAACGGGTGTACAGACGTATAACTAACCTAACTAACGGAATACTTCAATGGCAACTCAATCACGACAAAATGACACGCAAACTCCACCTCGAAATCGAGGGCGAGCATTTATAATTGGCCTTCTTATTGGTATCGGCAGCATCGCGCTCGCTAACTGGCTGGTGCTCCGCTGGATGAATGTCTATCTTTTTGACACGCAAAACTATGTTGAAACTGTTGCCCCACTTACCAAAGATCCTGAAGTCGCGAGTGCCCTAAGCAAATACGCCACCATAAAGCTCTACAGTTCAATTGATGTTGAGATGGAAATTAAGGAAGCCCTACCTGAAAGAGCAGCTTTCTTAGCCGCCCCACTAGCCGGGCAAGTAATTTCGGCCACCGAAAAAATTGGCACAAATATCATCGCCAGCGATCAATTTAACAGCATCTGGATTGCAGCCAACGAGACGGCTCACGCTCGACTGATAAACACACTTGAAAAGCCGCGAGTAGAGTTTGACGCCGAAAAAGAACGCATCGTGTATGGAGTAAACATTTCGCCATTTCTTGAAAAAATTCGCGAGCGACTCCAGTCCTCAGAGACAGGCGTTCTTTCAAATAGCACAGCTGGCTCACAAGCGGCTGAAGTGGCGGTAGATCTGCGCAACAAAATTCAAAGCATGCGCGTCGCCTATCAATACACCCAGGCGCTCTATGTACTCCTTCCAATGCTCACTATCGCTTCCTACCTTGGCGCCATTGCGGTTGCCCGACGACGCCGCTGGCATGTAACGTTTGCCATCACCCTCACGGTGGTCGTTATCACCGCTGTGGAACTCATCATTCTCAAAGCTGCTCGACCGGAAATCATCAGCCAAGTTGCAACTCCGTACCAAGCCGCTGCTGGAGTTATCTGGGATGCGCTCAGTGCTGGCTTCAAAACTGTCACCACCAACGCTCTGATTGTAGGTGCAGTAACCTCAATACTCGTAATGTTTGCCGGACCATTTAGCTGGGCAAAGAAATTCCGTTCGCTGATTGGGCTCGATAAACTTTCTAAAACCCGCTTCTTTGAAGCCCTGCGCCACGCCCGTAACTGGGTACGAAAAACTATTATTGGATGGCGTGTTACCGGAGTTGTGATTGCTTTTGCGACACTTATTTTAAAGCCCGCAATCACCTGGCAAACCATTATCCAGGCCGTTCTCGCCTACCTCATCTACGTCAGTATTGTTGAGCTACTCGCAAGTCGTAAAAAATAGCTAACTAACTTTTGCAGCTACCTGCACCGCCTGCTCATACGCGACAAGATACTCGGAGAGCATCACCGGCGTAATAAAATTCTTTTCAACATGCTGATGCGCAGCTGCCCCGAGTCGGGCTGCTAAATGCTTATCTTGCAACACGTGGGCAATACGTTGTGCGTCATAGTCATATTTGCCGCTCAAAGTAATACCGGTTTTGCCGTTTTTTACCTGGAGTAAAATTCCTCCGACTGGGCGAGCGCACATCAGCGCCCCCTTCCACATTGCCTCGGTAACCGTTAGACCAAAGCCCTCGCGGGATGAATACTGCACCACCGCAGCGGCCCGTGTCTGCAGCGCATTCACCGCCCGCTCATTATCAGCTACATTCACCAAAATATGCGTATCTACCATTCCTTCGGCGGCAGACAAGACCGAGCGAAACATCTCTTCTCCCTCCGGATCATCATCGGCGTAATTACCAAGCAACACACACTGCAGACCTGGTATCATCGTTTGGATTCTTCGGGCAATTTCCAGGACACCTATTGGGTCCTTAAACATATCGTAACGGGAAATCTGAGTTATAAATGGTCGTGACGGATCGATGCCAAGACTCGCAATCACTTTATCGGCAACCTCATCAGAAAGTGATTGATTCTTTGGCTGCAGAGGGTCAATCGAGGGCTGGACTATTGAAGTGTTTTCGATACCCGCCGTATAGCTTTCGAGTGAAAAAATCGACCGATCCACCGCCCGCAAACGTCGCCGTAACCAAGCAAAAGTATGCGGTTCGGCATTGGTTAAATCAATGTGACAGCGCCAAATTACGGGCTTGTCTGCTAAAAATGGAATTAGGCCCAGAGTCTGTGGATCATGCAGAATGTACAAGTCACCGTCTCGAGGTATGCTAGCAGCTACTTTCTGCGTGTATACATCATAGTACTCCAAATCCTCGGGCAGACTATCGCGCCCACCCTGTAAAGCATTATGAAACTGCTTAGTAATAGCGAAGAAGCGATCATCAGGTGGTAAGACCAACCACTGTGCATCTATGCCGAGACCACGCATGAGGGGGATCTGAGAGCGCAATAGCTCAACCACCCCTCCACCTGTCGCGGTTGAGTTAATTTCGTATACTTTCTTACCTCGAAATGTCTCCGCTCGACGCAGGAGCTTATCAGTTTGTCTGTTTGTGAGCCAACTTGAATAATCCTCAATCTTACGTGGGCGCACTGACTGTTCTTGCATGCTTATATTGTAGCGTAAGCGGTATACATGCGACTAATCCGCAAAAACCAGGTACAATAGCAAACATGATAGCAGACATCTTAGCGTGGCTCTGGCAGCTGATAATTGGCGTGGGACTGGCTTTAGCGCTGGCTTACCTGGTGTATATGCTCGGTCTCGGTCTCGTTTTTCGTAGACTCGGAGAAAAGATGTGGCTCGCCTATGTTCCCGCCTACAACTACTTGGTGCTGATTCGTATTTTAGGCCTACCTAAATCTTGGCAAGCCGTAGTATTTGTTCCCTACCTCGGGCCAATATACTCGATACCGATTGGAATCCGCCTGGGTAAAATCTTTGGTAAGGGTGCCGCCTTCTCATCATTCTGGCTGACACTAGGCGCACCAGTCGGCATGCTCATTATCGCCTTCTCGAAAAAACCCCTGAATCTTGACGTCATTAAAGAGCCAACCCCACACATCGACACCAAAAAACTCAAGCAACTCTCAAAAAAACACCGCGCCTAAGCGCGGTGTTTTTAAGGAATCAAACAAACTCTATTCGAGGTTTGCTGCTTCTTTTCCGTGTACTACCAGTGCGTAGATAACCAGACCACTTACTACAACCATCAAGATTGACCAAAGTGGATACACTGGGATAAATGCAAAGTTCACCATCATAGCGATTGTTGCGAGGATAATCCCAATTACACGACCCCACATTTTACCGGCCATAACTGCTCCTCCAGCGAAGAACAAAATAACACCAAGCAGGAGATGTACCCATCCCCAAGTGGTAAGATCAACTACCCAGAGTCGACTTGCGCCGGCCACGAATAGTTCGTCGTTAAACAATGCTACTAAACTTGCAATGATTTGAAACACTGCATTTACTACCATGAGAATTCCAGCAAAGTAGACCCAACCTACCCAGCCAGCCAGAAACATCAGTTACGCTATTGGCTTTGGTTGCCATAACAAACCTCTCTTTCTTTATTATTACAGTACCCTACTTATATTATACTCCTATTAATCAAGACTTTTACAAGTACGCGAGTATCGGCGATAATGGTTAAGTATGCCACGCACAACTCTCAAACGAAGCCTGGGCCTTTGGCTGGTAGCTCTTTACGGCTTAGGCAACATCGTTGGAGCTGGTATTTATGTGCTTATCGGCAAGGTTGCAGGTGAGGCTGGGCTC
>JAUPVH010000042.1 GCA_030917125.1 Patescibacteria group bacterium
CTCGTCTTTGGCGCGCATTGAAAAGGGCGGAACTTCTAAGCGCATGAAAAATCTGCAAGCGCGTTTAGCTGAAGTGAATGATCAAATAGAAGACGCGGTTTACAGCCAGGATTTTGAATATGCAGCCCGCCTTAAAGCTGAAGCGAGTGTGATCGAAGAAAAAATAGAGGCTCAGGAAAAGCGAGATACCGCTAAAAAGATTATCAATATTGGTGAAGAGGAAATTGCCCGCGTTATCTCGCATACCACCGGTATTCCATTGACCCGCCTTGTGAAGATTGAGACGGAGCAGCTTAAGAAAATTGATGAGACGCTGAAGCGCCACATTATTGGTCAGGACGAAGCGGTTGAAGTAATCGCTAAGGCAATTCGGCGTAGTCGTACAGGGATTGCGCATGCTGATAGACCGATTGGCTCGTTCATTTTTCTTGGCCCAACTGGTGTTGGTAAAACCGAGCTAGCTCGGGCTTTAGCGCAAGAAATTTTTCACGATAAAGATGCGATGATTAAAGTTGATATGTCCGAATTTATGGAGCGGCATAATGTATCACGTCTGGTTGGTGCACCGGCTGGCTATGTCGGCTATGAAGATGCTGGACAGCTGACGGAGCAAGTTCGTCGCAAGCCGTATAGTTTAATCCTCTTTGACGAGATTGAGAAAGCGCATCCGGATATTTTCAACATGCTGCTACAAATCCTCGAAGATGGACAGCTTACAGACGCAAAAGGTCGGGCGGTAGATTTTCGTAATACGATTATCATTATGACGAGTAACGTTGGTGCTAAGGCGTTGTACCAGGAAGCCAAGATCGGCTTTGCGACCGATACCGCCGACGAACAAAAGAAGCTTGAGAAACTCCATGAAACGATGCAGGGAACCATCAAGCAAGAGCTTAAGCGCACGTTCCGACCCGAGTTCTTAAACCGCGTTGATCATATTGTGATATTTAGGGCACTTTCACGAGTTGATGTTCGGTCGATTGTTGATTTGCAGTTGCAAGATTTGGCGCGTCGTTTGCGCGAAAAAGATGTAGCGTTAAAATTCCATGCCTCACTCAAGGATCTTCTGATCGAAAAGGGCTATGACGTTAACAATGGGGCGCGTCCAATGCGTCGAGCGGTTCAGTCACTGGTTGAGGATCCTCTGGCGGAAGCCATCTTGAATGAGCAGATTGTGGAAGGTGATGCAGTGCTCGTTAAAGCTCTTAAGGGTGAAGTGAAGCTCGATGTTTCCAATCGGCTTGCACAAGTTAACTAGATACGAACAAAAAACCGTACAAAAAGAGCTTTTCATCTAGTACAATGGATGTATGAGTAAAGCTACGTCGATTTATGTCTGCCAAGAGTGTGGTGCGAAGAGTTCTAAGTGGGCTGGTCGGTGTCTTCAGTGTGGAACTTGGGAAAGTATTGTTGAAGAAGCTTTGCCGGCCCACGCTTCCTCCAGAAAAGCTGTTTCTAGTTCAATCAAGCCGACGAAGCTTGCCGATGTCGAAGATTTACGTGTAGCGCGGTTTAGTAGCGGTGTAAAGGAATTAGACTTAGTTTTAGGTGGTGGCGTAGTTCCGGGCGCTCTGATGTTGCTGTCCGGAGATCCTGGCGTTGGGAAGTCAACGCTTGTCCTGCAGGTGGCGAGCGTAATTGCTGCTAAGGGTAAGGTTTTATATGTTTCGGGGGAAGAGTCGGCTCGACAAATAAAATTACGAGCTGATCGATTAGGTGTTGGGGCAGTTGATCTGGAGCTCCTCGCTACCACCTCGGTAGATGACGCCACGGCTCTCATCGACACTGGCGACTATCAGCTCGTCATCATTGATTCTATTCAGACCCTAGTTGCTGCTGAATCAAGCGCCGCAGCTGGAGCACCAAGCCAGATTACTTTGTCGGCCAATATGATCATGCAGTCGGCGAAGACAACTCACACGGCTTGCATTGTGATTGGTCATGTAACCAAAGAGGGGACACTGGCGGGGCCAAAACTTTTAGAGCATCTTGTTGATGTAGTGTTGAGTATGGAGGGGGATCAATACGGTACGTTGAGGGTTGTAAAGGCCAGTAAAAATCGCTTCGGTGCCACCAGTGATGTAGCGCTTTTGGAAATGGGAGAAAGTGGTTTTCGTGAAGTAGTGAATCCTTCGGAGATTCTGCTTGCTGAACGACGTGATTTGCCGGGTAGTGCGGTGTTTGTTGCTCTAGAGGGTACACGTCCGCTCATGGTAGAGGTTCAGGCGTTGGTTTCCCCATCGGTGCTGAGTTATCCGAAACGCGCGGCAGTGGGTCTCGATCAAAATCGACTCGGGCTGCTTGCAGCGGTGCTCACCAAGCGGGCGGGTATTCCGTTGTCCGACCAGGACATCTATGTTAGCATCATAGGAGGGCTAAAGATTACCGAACCTGCTGTAGACCTTGCACTTATTCTTGCCATAGCCAGCGCGTACTATGGCACCGTTATCCCAGGCTCGCTCGCGAGTTTTGGTGAAGTTGGTCTAGCAGGCGAGATACGATCCGTAAACCTTATGCAAGCACGTGCGAAAGAAGCCACTCGGCTTGGTTTTGACCATGTTCTTGCGCCAGCCGCACTCAAAGGTAAGGGTGTAGTTGGTTTGGCCGATATTACAGCTGCACTTGCTCGTATTAAGGCTTCTTCCAAACGAACTAAATAGGAATTTACTATGCCATATTCTCTGATTATTCCGGTGGTGGCTATCGCCGTGCTTATTGTTTGCTATATCGGTGTGCGTCTCATGCGATTGAGTCTACAAAAATTAATACTTGTTACGGTTGGCTTCATTTTTGGAGCGCTTGGCGGGGTGTTAGTTTCAATCCCGATTGACGGTCTACCGGAGCCATTTAGCACAATTTTGCCA
>JAUPVH010000004.1 GCA_030917125.1 Patescibacteria group bacterium
GAGCTCACGCAGGCCGCTCAAACAGGTAATCTCCCAGATATTTATTCGGTGTTGAATGACTGGATGCCACGCTATGTTGGTTATGCTACTCCCGCTCCAGACACCGTGTACTCCGAAAAGGTGTATCGAGATGTGTTTGTAGATGCCGCCACACAGAGGCTGGTATATGATGGCAAAATTCATGGCGTAACGTATGGCGTCTCTACGCTTGGACTGTATTACAATCCGGCTTTGCTTGAGGAAGCTAAGGTTGAAGTGCCAAAAAATTGGGATGAATTTACCGAGGCAAGCCGTAAGCTTACGAAAAAGAGCGGTGAAACCATTATTCAATCTGGCGCAGCATTTGGTACGCCTTTTGTGCATCAATCGGTAGATATTCAGTCGGTGCTGATGTTGCAAAATGGAGCGTCCATGACCGATGAGCCTCCAACAAAAGCCCTGTTTGCTCAGCCCGATGCGAGCGGTTATGCCTCTGGCGCAAAAGCTATGGAGTACTATACCAGTTTTGCGAACCCGAAAAAGCAGAATTACGCATTTCAGGATACTTTGGGATATACCGTCAAGGCTTTTGCCGAAGGCAAGGTGGCGATGATGGTGAATTACCCATTTAAAGCCGAAGAGGTGAAGCAGTTTAACCCTAGCTTAGACTTCAAAATGACAAAGTTGCCACAAATTAAGGATCAGAAAGAGATTAATTTTGGTTTGTATTGGGTGGAGATGGTAAACAAGAACTCATCGAATTCAGAGATTGCTTGGGATTTTATCCGTTTTGCGGCCACCAAAGATAATCAAAAGAAATACAATGAACAAACGCTTCGGCCAACCAGCCGAAAGGATCTGATTGGCTCCCAGGAAAAGGATGCTGTACTTGGTCCGTTTGCGGCACAAATTAATTCCACCCAAACCTTTTATCGTGGAAATGATAAGGAAATGAATGGCTACTTCTATGATGCAACAGTGAGTGCGCTGTCTGGCCTTAATGCTGAGTTAGCAGTAAAAAATCTTGAGCGCCGAGCGACAGATTTAATTATTAACTATCCCGTAAAATGAATGCAGTAATAAAGAAAATTTTATACATATCTAGCTATGGAGTTATTGCTGCAGTCGCATTGAATTGGTTATATGGCATGGAGGGCTTTCGTAGTTGCCAGACTGTTGCCCCGACAAATTGTGGAGATTCATGTCAGTTCATGGGGGCTGCTTTGCAGTGCACGCCATCTGCTGCTTGGTATGTCGTAGCCTGTGTGGTGCTTGTTGTTCCTGTTGTTGCATGGAGTGTCGTAAGGATTACGTCTGCAGCAGGTAAAACTAAAAAGCGCCCATAAGGCGCTAGTTAGTTTGTGTGAAGTTTGCTAGCTAAGCGACTGGCTTAACTTTAATCTTCTTTACTTTGTCTTCCTGTACAACCTTAGGAACCGTTACGGTAAGTACGCCGTCCTTAAGCGTGGCCTGAGCCTTCTCGGCGATAGTTGAGGTTGGCAAAATGATTGAGCGTGAGAAAGATCCCCAGAAGCACTCCTGCACGTAGTAATGTTCTTTCTCTACAATTACTTCCTCTTTACGATCGCCACGAATAGTCATGACGTCTTCAGAGATTGCGATATCGATATCTTCTGAGCGAACACCAGCAATTGGTGCTTTTACCACTACACTATCTTTAGTTTGATAAACGTCGACGGCGAGCTGCCCTTCGAATTCTTCTTCCCCCATCCACTCATCAGAAGTGCTTGAGGTGTCATCGAGGAATTCGTCCTGCAAAATCTCTTCGTCTGGATTGTGCTTACGAGCCATAGTTTAAACTCCTTATCCTTTACTCCACCTGATCTTAGCACGTATTATACTGGCAACTTACAGGAGAACGCAAGTTTGCTAAAACTTATTTCCAGGTTACTGGTTCCAAGCTGTTGTGTTTTATGCAACGAAGAAGGTTCAGGGCTGTGTAACGCGTGCAGTGGAGGTTTAGAAAAACACCAAGATGCCTGCTATCTTTGCAATGCAATTACGCATGATGGGCGGGTTTGTTCGAGCTGTCAGTGGCGCACTCGAGTCCGCCGGACGAACATTTTGTGGAATTATCAGGGCGATGTAGAAGGTGTGGTTCATGGTATTAAATATGACGGACGCGAGGATGTTGCTAGCGCTCTAGCCAGGCGACTGATGCTTTCTGAGTTACCCTACTTCGATATCATTACATTTGTACCAGATACGCCCGCTCGACGGCGTGAGCGCGGCTATGTGGCGCCTCAGCTGATTGCCCGCGAGCTGTCCCGCATGACCCGCAAGCCATACGTGGAGTTTCTTACGCGTACTCAGCACACCCCGCAGGTGGGTGCTGGTCGCGAGGCCCGATGGCGACAGGTGAAAAGCAATTTCTCGGTGAAGCACGCTACCCTCCTAGAGGGTAAGCGAGTACTCGTGATCGATGACGTGGTAACTACTGGAGCTACCATTACGGAATGTGCTCGAGTTTTGAAGCTAGCTGGTTCTGGGCCGGTGTTTGTGGCGGCCGTCGCAAAAAGATAAGTAATACAGTGCTTGGTCGTGCCATAATAGTAGTGTGATAGCTGGCAAGAAACGACTCCCGCAAATTCCCTACCGACTTATTACTGTGGCACTGATTAATGGTGCGGTCATTATGATTGTTGAGCTTACAGGTAGCAGGATAGTCGCGCCATACTTTGGTAGTTCCCTGTATGTATGGACTGCAATTATTGGCTCGATATTGGTTGCATTGTCAGTTGGCTATTGGTACGGCGGGCGCTTGTCGGACCGCTTCCCTTCTGAGCGTGTGTTGGCACGGATTTTACTTGTTGCGGCGATTGTGTTGCTAGTGACTCGCCTAGTGCAAGACGTAGTGTTGACGGTGCTTGCCAGCCTGAATCCTGGGGTTCTGCTGGGTTCAATTTTAGCCACTATTGTGCTATTTATTCCTACTACTTTCACATTAGGTATGGTTTCTCCATTTGTTGCCAAGTTGACAATGCGCGACCAAAAGCATGCCGGCGAGGGTGTAGGCTTGGTGTTTTCTGCCGGGACGATAGGGAGTATCGTGGGTACATTTCTCACCGGATATGTGCTATTTCAGTACATTGGTAGTGCTCGCATAATTCTATTGTGCGTGGCTGCTCTTTTATTGGCGAGTATGCTTTTGTATCGAAAAAAAATCTTGTTGGTGCAGGTGGCGCTGCTGATAATTGTTGGTGTTCTCGTGCTACAGGAGCGTGCTTTTGGTCACCCAATTCGCGGCTTGGTACTCGATATAGATAGCGCGTATAGCCGTCTCATTGTAAGTGATAGGGACGTAGAAAAAGGTACATTACGTGTGTTGCAGACCGATGCGCTCGGTGCACAGTCCGGTGTATATGTCGACTCCACTGAGCTTCCCTTTGATTACACTCGAGCATTTCTAGATGCAGCAGCAATTGCGGCCGATGGTCCAATTTTACTGATAGGTGGCGGTGCCTTTACGGTGCCCCGCGAACTCGCTCATCAGTATCCGGGACGTAATGTGGATATTGTGGAAATCGACCCTGTACTCTCGCAGGTAGCCCGAGATTATTTTGGGTATACGGTTCCGAGTTCTCATCAGGTATTGCATGAGGACGCTCGTACTTTCATTAATCAATCAGATCGGCAGTATAGCCTGATTTTATCCGATGCCTTTCAGTCACTCTCCCCTCCTTTTCAGCTCACAACGCGAGAGGCAATTGCAGCAAAGAAGAAAAATTTGCGCCCTGGCGGTTTATTGGTTATGAATACAATATCAAGACCAGATTCTGACAAATCTTTTCTTGCCGCTCAATACGCCACGTTGCTGCAGGAATTTCGATATGTAAAAGCTTATCGCTATGTGGCCAGCGAAAATACGAGTGAGAATCAGAATATATTTGTTATTGCTAGTGACCAAGGTATACCAGAGAAAATTTCCCCAGAGCTTGGAGCTGAACTCACGCAGCTAAATCTTTCCGCCGCTCCAGTTCTTACCGATGATTTTGCGCCAGTTGAGTCCCTGCTTAATAATTAGTTGATATACGCCAACACACACATGAGGGTGATAACTACTGAGCTGAGGTGCCAGAGGCCGTGATAGAGATCGTATTTAGCTCCACGGCCAGTAAAGAAGAAGTAGAAGGCAATAGCTACAAACAATAAGGCGATTGCGAAGTATGGTTGCTTCCAGCCGCTGAGGTGTAAGACATAGAGGTTAGCGAAGATAACTGTGTAGGCCAGCACTCTATCGGTTCTTTTGAGTGCCGTTTCGTCAGTGAAATGATAGTACAGTGATACGGTTGTTGCTAGAGCAATGAGTAGGCCGTACCATACGAGTCCCGCCTGGATAGCAATCGTGGCCGGAATATAAAAAGGCAAGTTGCTCCAGAGCGGGATAATGTCATGGCGTCGAAGTTTATTGAGAAATTGCATCTTACTCATCATAACAAGTTACAAAAAAGCTGCCCATGGTTTGGGTAGCCTTTGCAATTTTCTTATGTGGCGGAGAGGGTGGGATAAACGCTTCGCTACTCATCGCGTCGCTTTCTCGGAGCAAGCTCCTGCGAGAGCGTCTTATGATCGAACCCACTGCTACGCAGTACCGGTTCAAATCCCTTCACTATATAAAAAATGCCAGACAAAAGCCTGACATTCTTTATATGGCGG
>JAUPVH010000005.1 GCA_030917125.1 Patescibacteria group bacterium
GAGGGCTGCGGGTTGGTGGCGATGAACTCTTCCAGATCGGCCTGCGCTTCGGTCAACTTGAGGTCCTGCGCCTTGATGGTGGCGTAGGTGTCCTCGAAGAAGGCCTGGGCGCTGATCCGGTTGTCGGCGTCGTTGCGCTGCTGCACAATGTCGCCGGAGCCGCGCACGCTACTGGTGGCGACGCTGATGCCCCAGACGAGCATGGGCAGGATGATGACTGCCGCGATGAGGACCCAGATCCACGCCTTGATGCGGCGGGGGGTCCAGCGGTCGATCTCGTCGTCCCACTTGTCTTCCAATGTCTTGGACATGTTGTTCCACACTCCTGTGTGATGTACTCCAGCGAAACGGTCGCTGGCTTCCGTGAGGGTCTTCCCCTCATGGTGGGTAACGGGAAGGAATTAACCTTCACACCATGAAACGAAGAACTTATTAAACTATTTGCAACAAAGTATGGAGCTTGTTGCCACCCTGAGCGGTCCCGTTAACCACTCATCACTCTGCTCGTCCCTGAAAAATCGGCGTAGCGGCGCTTGATGAGGGGTTAATGTCGGTATTTTTGGACACAAAAATCCCGCTGGCCGCTGACCTAAGGCTTAGTCATTGGCGAAACGGGATTTTCGATACCTATAGCGTATTAAGTTGTACGAATAAATATAGCAAGTAATATGATTTATGTCAAGACTTTTTTACACTTTTTTACGTTTTTCTTTGTTTTTCAGATTAGAATCACCTTTAGAGCGCAGTGGCTTCAAGCCAGTTTCTGGTTCTACCCAAGTGCCACGAAGTTTTCTCCACCGCTGAGCAATATCACGAGTCTGATCCAATGCATGCAAATTAATAATATCTGGGCGTACTCGAACAAAAGCCTCGGGCAGCAGATTCTTTTTCTGGGTACTCGTGTGCTTAAGATGAATTCGATACCCCCGATCATCAAGTCGATCAAACATCTTCCAGCCCGAACGATCGATGGTGCGATTCCCAGTTGGCCAAATATAATTCGGTACTGCAGCCTTCATATATGGGCTCGCACGTAATATCTCGTACCAACGTCTCGCACCATAAACTGGCTCCACAGTCATTAATCGATACACCAAATCTGGCTCATTTTCCTGCATAATGTCGCGCTCAAACATCACGCCTCTAGTCGTTAAAAACATCCCCAAACTAAACTGACCGGCTTTGCGCTCTTCGGTTTCGATAATCCGCAGCCAATGAAATACCTTCCACAGTAGACCCTTGGCTACAAACACCCTTCCAGGGGTCGTAACAATCAATAGATCAATATCGCTGTCCTCATGAACATTGCCAATCGCAACACTATTAATGACGCTCACTGCCTTAATAAACGGCAATAGCCCGATAATTCGACCAACTCGATGAGCCTTACGCATCAGAGCCTCGCGCCGCATGGCCATCATTTCAATCCCTCGATATTCCACCCCAGCTAAGCCGTAGCAATCCTCAACCATAACCAGCTCGCCAGAGCGCACCATATCCTGAGCAATCGACTGCACCGCCAGATGGCTAGCCTTAACTGAGAGCAAACCTACGAGCCGCTCATTGGTAACTGGCAAGCCAAAAATGCCAAAATACGCCACCATATCCAAAATGGCCTCGCGAATGGTCTGTTCTTTATCTTGAGCGTTCATACTCCGTCCATCATAACAAACCTGGAGAATACCAAGAAAAGTGAGTAAAAAAGATTTAAGCCGGTACGTATGGTAACGTACCGGCTCTGTGTGCCGTCTTTCAGGCACCCGAGGGCGTGATGCTGGACTCGTTAGACCAGTAATCACCCTGACAGTAGGAGGAGCGCACCGGGCGCTCACTACTTTCGGTTTTGGACGATGTCTGTCCTGCGGGCTACACTGATGCAAGAGTGAATTACGAGTCGGGCTCGGTTTACCTCTGGCTCACCAGTTAAGTTCCTCGCTCACCGTTTTCGTCAGTTCTTCCCCGGGATCCGGGTTCGTCGCGCCAGATCGGCTCAAGGCTCTTCTTACCTTGGCACTAATGATTGCTAAAAGCCAATCTGGCTAGACGTGATCCTTGAAATGCAACTTGCTTCCCCCTCAGATTCTGCGCGTCAGTTCTTCACTTCCGCTTCAATGATGCGCGAGTGGTTGTTCCTGTTGTCTCAGGTGCTTGCCACTAGGGCGGTGCTCGCGACATTTCCCCCCTTCGGATTATGTCGGTCGCGGTTAGGAAGGCCTTGTCCTAGGACTGTACACGATAGCAGCGTACGGCCTCCTTGTAGTCGCCTGCCGAGAACTTACCAGCGTTTGGCGATGCTTCGTATAGTACCATGTATTGACATAGTAGTCAATACATTTTGCAGTAGTATTTAGTTATTTTCTTGAATAAGCGCTTTGAGTTCTTTATGCGCAGTGGCTAAAGCCGTCTTTGTTCGAGCCTCAATATTGAGCCGCACCAAGGGCTCGGTGTTACTGGGTCGAATACTTGCGCGCCAATCATCAGTACGAATACTCAGCCCATCCAGATGATCTAACTGTACCGTGCGATACTGTTTCTCAAGAGCAATCAAGAGCTTTGTTGTATCGGCTACATCAAGATTCTCCTCTGGAATACTCTGGTATTTACGGTATGGACGCACCAGCTCAGATAGCGGCTTTTCGGTTTCAGACATTATTCCCAGCACCATCACTGCAGTAATGAGGGCCGAATCACAGTAAAAATTATCGCGGTAGTAAAAGTGTCCGGAAGCCTCGCAGCCAAAAATGGCGTTGCGCTCACGCATCACCGCCTGCATATAGCTATGCCCAACCCGGCTTTGTACCACTTCCCCACCCAGGCCCTCAACTGTTTCGTGCAGAATATCTCCTACTACTACGCTCTGCACCACGGTACTCTTGGGGTTTTCTCCAAGAAACGTATGTGCCAAAAGGGCCGCCAGCGCCGAAGCCTCAACCGCATCGCCTTTCTCATCTACAAAGAAACAGCGATCGCCATCACCATCAAAGGCAACACCACAATCGAGCTCATTGCGCTGCACGAGGGTTTTAAGGTCGTCCATCGCCCCTTCAAGAATAGGGTTAGCCGGATGGTTTGGAAACGCACCATCAAGCTCCATGTATAACCCAGAAACTTCCAGGCCAGTCAGTTCTTGTAACTTAGGAATTGGCACCGAGCCCATGCCATTGCCAGCATCCACGCCTACCTTTAATGGCTTCAGATCTGTACCGGCAAAGCGCAGTGTATGCTCCACCCAATCTGTAAGAATGTTTTTTTCTAGCTTCTTGCCGGGCTCTTTCACCGGAGTGAAATCTCCCTTAAGCGTGCGCTTTTTCAGCTCATTGAGCCCACCTTCGGCACTCAACTGCACCACACCTGCGGCCGTCAATTTAATACCATTATATTTTCCCGGATTATGACTAGCGGTAATCATAGCTGCGCCAGCCAGATCATACTGGCCAACAGCAAAGTAGCTCATATCTGTTGTAACCATACCGATATCTAGCACTTCCCTACCCTGCAGGATAAGTCCATCAATAAAAGCACTGGCAAGTTCTTCAGAGTCGGCCCGCATATCTCGGCCAACCGCAATCGTTCCCTCGGGCATCTGTTCTGCGAAGGCCTGCGCAATATCACGCACCACATCGGCGTTTAGCTCATCACCAACCACACCTCGAATATCGTAGGCTCGAAAAATTGCGTCTAAACTCGCAGTGCGCTCGCTTCCCTCACTCATGGAGCTTATTATAGCTGATGTACCCAAGAAAAAGATATGCGCGCAATAATACTCTTGACAA
>JAUPVH010000043.1 GCA_030917125.1 Patescibacteria group bacterium
ACTCATTCGGTAGTTTGCGAGCAGACAAAGGTCATGCATTTACGGTTGATTCAGAAGTTGGTTATGACGTTTATGGTTACAGCGTGAACAATGGACATATAGTGCGGTCCGCTGTCTACAACTATGTTGGTGGGACAGTGGGTGATGGAGCAACGATTGACGTAGATTGGATATTCCGCAAAAAACCAACTGTAAATCTTTCTGTGACATGCCCTACGATTTCTGGATCTATATCTGGTGGCGGCGCGGCAAATATTGAATTGTATGCGAGAGTAGCTGGAGAAGACTTAGTTGACGGGACTGGTCAGCGGATTGAGCAAGGAAAGACCTTCAATTTTACTGTTCCCGAAAAATATAAAGATGGCGTAGCGCGCACGGTGCAGATTCGCTTGATAGTTGATGGTACAGATATTGGTGTGGGTACAAATGGTACTGGAACACTGGTCTGTACGAGAAATGCAGCTTGTATAAGTAATAATCTCGCAACAATCTTTAAGGATGGCCGCTCTACTATGAATACCGGGGATAGTGAAGGCAACATCAAGATTGGTATGCAAAATACGGGCCAGGCTATTTGGGCAACGTATCCGAGTGGTACGTATCGGCTAGGGCTTACGACTGAATCACAGGAATTCTGGGATATTAACCCGGCACTTGTACCAGGAAAGATCTACCCAGCCCCGGCTGCAGCTGGCACCGTTGATAGTTTAGAATTTTCACCTGCAGTAACTCTTAAGAAACAGCCTACAGATGGTACAACTCCGCTTGTATTCATTATGGAATTCGTTCCGAGCGATGGTAGTGCATCTATCCCATTCGGAGGAACTTGCGGAACCTCGATTCGCGTACTTTCGGCATATGGTCCTTGGTTGCGCACACAAAACGGCAATGTTTCAGCAATGGGCATTATCCAGGGGCAAGGAGTAGTAACTGCTGATGGTGGAAGCTTGGGTGGTCGTCGGTCTGCAGGCGTAGCTTCTGGTGCCAACAAAGACGACCTTAACTATGAAGTAACCTACCTAGCAATGTCGCAAAACCAAAATTCGATTGGTACCGTTGGGGCGGCAATTGGTAGTGGACCTTTCTGTAGTACTAATGCCTATCTTTTAGCTCGAGACGATGCGTCCGGCGTATCGGACAACACTGCAAGCTGTAAGTTTAATACCTATGCGTTTAGGTTGCGAGACTCGCTAGCTGATGCACTAAAAAAATCCGGTTCCACAGAGTTGATTTACCGCGAGGCATCCACGGCTTATGACGATGCTACATGTAATCCTGCAGTTGGGCCAACAGGAAGTGGTACGGGTCGTTTTGCGAAAGGTGCAAACAGCTACAATGGAAACAACAATATCCCCGGATTGAATGGTGCCTGCCCAACAATTACTGAGCTCTCAGTACAAAGAGATCTTTGGTATACTCTGGGGTCAACCATTGGCTCTGCAACGCCTGCGCTGCAAAACCTAACTGTACAGAGTCGTAGTACAATAATTGTTCCCGGTGATCTTTACCTCAATGCAAACATCCGCAATGCCGCCGCTCCAGCTGCGAGCTTTAATGTGAATGATTTAAACGGGCTCAATGCACTCCCTAACCTTGGTATTATTGTAAAAGGTAATATCATCATTGATCGCGACGTAACCCAGATTGATGCCTCATTATATGCCACTGGGGAGATACGAACGTGTGATCTTTACGACCCAGATAAAACAGACCCAGATAGTTCAGAGACAACAACCGGTTTTAAACCCGAACAAAATGCTGGTAATAAAAAGAACGACACAGCTTTTGAGTGTGCTGATCGACTTGTGATACGCGGTCTGGCAGCAGCCAAGAGTGGTTTTAAATTCGGCCGAAACTTTGTAGACTTTGCAGCAATAGCTTCTCCTTCACGTGTCGGTCGCGGACAGTTCACTCCAGATTTCGATTATGGCACTGACCGCAGCCTTTACTATGGCAAGCCTGCTGAAGATGTGCTCTTTAACGGCCTTATACTTCTCGCGCCACCACCAGGCTTTGAGTATCTTGCAAGTCCAGATTTCACGAGTGCTCGATACGTCTCCGATAACGCACAGCCACGGTTCTAGCAATATTGCGTCGAATAGAACTGAAAAGAACTTGAATACCAGGACTGGCTCAGGTAGGATAAACATAAGCGTTTTGGTGTTAAGAAGTTTATGAGTTCAAAATCAATGGATCCGATATCTCGTCGTGAAAACGGTGCTGGGAAGAACCAGCCCGATGTTTCGTCTAAGAAAAAATCAGACTCTGCTACAACCCAAATTATTCTGGAAAAAGCGCAGCAGAAACTGAAGGCTGAGAAGGAGCAGAAGGCTCATAAGCAAAGAAAGCTCATCTTTGCGGCGGTTGTACTCGTGCTCGTGGTATTTGTAGCTGGTGCCCTTGTGCTCGCAGTTCAGCAGTATCAGAAAGACCAGCAGGTAAAGCAGGCTGAGGAAACGCTTCAGAGTGCCCGCGAAAAGCTCGCCCAACTTGAGATTGTAAAGAAACTTGACGATGCTCAAAAAGAAGACTTCTATAAAAAAGCTGGAGCCCAGTATCTTGCTGCCGAAGAGGTTGGAATTATTTCCAACAGTGAGCAAGATCAGAAGCTACTAGGCTTCTTGTTAAGCTCCACTCCTTCTGCCGATGCTGCAGCCGAGGCGGTAAAACGTATTATTGAAGCTCGATTAGCGGTTGTTAAAACCACAGGATACTATGAAGGCTATATTTTTAATTACTGGTATGGCAATACGGCAGTAGATTGGCCAGCTGCTTACAATGTTCCTCGCCAAGGTGACCCACAGGCACTGGAAGAAGATAAGCAGTATGCAATGAGTCAAGCGAAAGAAGATATGGATCGGCTAAAAACTAATAAGGCCACGCCAGATGCAATTATTGCCGAAATTAATTCAGATTTTCGATTATGGATGCGAGAAGATCCAAACGGCTCCGCACAAATTGCCTCTTCGATAAGCACTCCCGGCAATGTTGGTCAGTCCGGTAAGTCTGCTGAGATTAACAGCATCGTATCTGAGACCATCGCGAAGATGAGTGGCCCGGGTTACAGTGATATTACAACTCGAAAATATATTTCCGTATATGATGTCGCGCAAACTCCGTTTGATGCCGGCTACTTTTTTGTGAAACTTGATAAGCTTGTACGCGGCGATGCAGTGGTGCGCGAGTACGAGCAAGCTTTAGCTGAGTTAGAGGAGCAATTGAAGTGATCAGACGCATTGTAGTTCGCATATTCACAGTACTGGTGGTTTTAGTGTCAGTTGGATTATTTGGGGCTGCCACTGCGCATGCAAACCCAGCGGCACTTACGCTTGGTTCGTCATTCAAGCCGTGGAACAGCGATGTTACCACCCCACTTACTGACGTGGCGATTGGCGTACAAACTGTACCTATACAAGGCAAGGTGCCGATTGCAGGCGTGCCATATGGTAACCCAGTTGGTGTACATCTGCGAGGTACCGACTGTCCGGGTCCGAATTGTCGCCCTACTACAAATACAGATCTCATTCTGATGAACAATGGCTTTTCTACGCCTCAAACCAATCTTCTTGGCGCTGCAGGTAGTACGTATCAGAATTTACACCTCGATCACTATGCTTGGTGTGGAGTAAACTATTATGGACCTAATAACTTAGCACCGGGTGAATTTCGCATGGAAGTTAGTATAGGTGAGCTTAGGTCACTTTCACCATACGGTGGGCAGTGGAAGGTGTACTGGCAGTGGATAACGGACGGCGCAAAAGAGGATACAATTTGGGATAGTGGTTGGGGTAACACAAACATTGTGCAAGTGCCAGCTAATAACGGCCAAACCACACAGGTATTCTTCGTTTTTGAAGAAAATCCACCGCCAACCTATAGAGTGAAATTTGAGCGTCGTTCCACTGTTGAGCCTTTCAATGATGGATATACTCATTATGATTTACAGCTGTTCCAGGAAGGCACAGCGCCCGCCACCTACGATGGTCCCGGTAAGGATCCTGACCGATACAGCTATGGCGGGGTGGCAACGCGAGTAGGTGACTTTACGTACCGGCCTAGAGCAGACTTACGAAACTATATTCAAGCCAACGAAGATAGCAAGATAGGTACAGATAGATGGTTCTATACTGCCCATCCCGGCTGGGAGATATACGGCTATACGTGGTGTGTGGAGGGCACACCGAACGCCGATGATTGGCTGAATGCTAATCCGCTAACTGATGCAAGATTTGCCGGAAGGCGAGGCAACTATGGGGATAGTAAATGCGGCTTCTCATACCAGGCGCCCTACAGTAAAGATAATAACTTTAGGGCCCAAATAGATCCGAATGTTGTTCCTCGGAATGGGAATTTGAGGATTGTGTATTGGTTCCAACCTAACTCGATTAGTATTAAAGGCGATAAAAAAGGGCCAGGCACTTTTGTAAACCAAAATAGTGAAACGACGAATCTGGGAATTGGAGCCATAGATGTAAATGGTGAGGGAGTTTCTGTTAATGGATCTTCTGGATACTGGGGCAGAAAAGTTAACTACAATCCGACTAGCGGTAATTATGGTGTGCGAGCAACGGCACCAGCAGGATGGCAGGTGCGCGGTTATGCCTACTGTATAACGGCTACTCCGACAGTAAGCTGTGCCACCAACGATAATACGGAAGCGCCGACGAGTCAGACACAAGGTCAGATAATATTAGGCGGGAACGGACAAACTTCTCATACGGTTAATATAGATTACACCTCTTCGGGTATAGCGCGTCTCAATGGCGTTAATGTGCCGATTAGCGGGCAAGTATGGATTACGTTCTTCTTTAAGCCGGCACCGGTTGATGTGCAAGTTCGCGGAGTTATCGATCAGCAAACTGGAGGAGTTAACAGCGCGATAAATCCTTGTGATGCGAGCGATTATAAAAAGGAGCTGTGTGAGCAGTCACAAATTCGGGCCATTCGAATGAATACTCAAGGCATTGGGAATAATGGTCAGCTTGGGGTGAATGATATTGGCGACCCTGCTGGTGGATATGGTAACTGTAACTCCACGGATTCTGTGCCAACCAAACCTGGCTATAACTATACGAATTTTGGGAATTACTACTGTGCACGGGGTGAAACGCAAGCAGGAGCAACTCCATATATCCGGTATGGTCAGACATTGATTGCCGAGAATGGTGGCTCGCGTGTGGATGGAAATGGTACCTCTGAAAATAACTTAGCAATTTTCCGTAATTTGTATCCTGGTAAGTACTCGTTTGAAGCAGCGAATACGCCAAATACTACTTCAACAGCAGGTGCGCTGCGTGGAACTGGAGAGACTAACCCGGAGCTTAACTACACAGTAGCTCAGAGTACTTGTGCTATTAATGTGCAAAACTGTGCCCCGAATGCGACTCGCATTAATGACACGGGTGGATGTCTCTTAAATCATCGTCGTCAAGCTCAATATGCTGATGCGGGCTGGCCATTTGTAACTTGGATTAAGCCTAACGCACAGTGGTTTGACATTGTCGCTAATGATCGAGCAGGTGAAAGATCCTGTACTGTGATGTGGGCTGCTACTGGCGGTAACACGCGCGGAACACCAGATGCTTGGACGCCGTCCGTGAATTTTAACGGTGCAAGCCCAACTGTTTGTTCTGGATTGTGGTACGTCAGCCCAACCTGGAATGGTACATTTGGTTCTTATGGTGGCTGCGGTTATCCAAAAAATAATGGTAACGGCGCAAGTTTAACACGGGTATACACGTATTCTGCAGGCGTAGTGCCAGGTACACCGAGCAGTTCTGGCAAGGTTCTGCGTGAGCAAACATTTTATTACACGCCAAAGATGAAGTTATTAGATCCGTTAGTGGAATGTGACGTATATACCGCTCGCATTGCCTTCATGCCGGATCCGTCTAGGCCAGTAGAGAGTTACTTTAGAATAGATGGTACCCAGAATCTTGCACCGTCAGATTCACAGGGTGGTGCGCAGATTTCACGAACGACTACTAGCGGGCCTGATGCATATAAGGTTCGAGCTGATATTCCAAAATACAATGGACCTAATTCTAACTTAATGCTTAAGGATGGTATAACGAGAAACTTCCAGCATTTTGCTCGATTTGGAGCTTCTGACCCGGCGTTAGTTTCGGGCTATCCTCAAACGGCTGCAGACTTCTCACAAGGAGGCTATAGATATACGCCAACACGTGTATATTCTGGTAATCATGTGTGCGTGAATAATGCGATTTGCGATAACGAAGGATTTAATAACCAGCTCAATGCTATTTCGGTCATGGATGTCGATGATCCGCAGGCAAATAAAGTGTATGTTCGCATGATAAATAATGGTAAAAGTTTTTGGATGCGTAATGTTCAGGAGTCCGGGCAATTAAGTCGAACCACTAATCATCAGCTTGTGGTAGCAGGAGGAACTATCACTTCTGTCAATGGTTCACAAGGTTGGGAGCTGGGTACAGAAGAAATGAGGATGCCAGACGGCTCACACGTGTATCCAATTAATGTAAAGCCAGACACTGATGGTGTTGATAATAGTGATGACGCGGAGGTAATCTTTGAAATCACGCCAGAACCGCCAGCTGATGGTGGGGCAAAATATGTGCTCGGATTCCAAATGGCGCAGAACGGTGTGCCTTTCGGCGGGGCTTGTGTAGGTGATCTTGACATCAAAGTAAGCTACAAGCCATGGCTTAGAGTACAAAACGGAAACGTAACTGCACTCGGACAGATACTCACTCAATCGGACGGTGCGCGTGGAGTGTTTAAGACTGAAAGTACATACACGACGCCTTACTATGGGTCTGTAGAGATGAGTAGTAGAGGCACAACGGTAAAGCCGGCACTTAACCTTCATGCACAATTCGTTGTTGCTTCAGAAGACGGGGGAGCCAACTTCTGTTCAACTAACTTCTATATGCTTGGTTTTGCAGTTGAGTCAAATTATAGCGACAAAGATGCGAATAAACCGCAGCGCAACCGTGACTGTAGTTTTGGCGAATTGAAGCTGAATATTGAACAAACCACAATCGATCAAAACGGCGAAAAAGTCTTAAACGACGAGCCGATTATTGCTGAAGCTAGACGTAACTTTACCGGTGCAGGTAGCGATGACGCGTATGGACAGTGTGATGATACTGGCCCTGATCCAGAGGTTAATGGTGGCCCGTATGAGCTCTCACCACCCCAGAAGTACTATCGAACTTGGGCGCCATCACCGAATGGTTCGCCAACAGCTCAAAATCTGGAGTGGAGTACACCAAATAGTCCAGACGGTGCAAATGGACCTTTTGGACGCTACCCTGGGAATCCATCTAACCCGATCCTTAAGCTCGTAAATATAGACAATAACCTCACTGGTCGCCCATGTCCTACGCTTTATAACCTCAAAACTACTGCAGCTCAAGATTCGAATCCTAATCTAGTTGAAGCTCATCGACCACTAGGTGGATTCACAGTAGGTGCTGGTCGATCAACCATCCTTTCTGATACAACGGTATATATTACCGATGACATTCTCATGAAAACTGATGCACCGTCCGCAAAATATACTTTTAAACGCAATGGTGTACCGGATACTGCAGGGTTAAATGCTTTGCCCAATCTTGGAATTATCGCCGATGGCGACATCGTAATCGCCAGTAATGTTAGGCAGCTAGACGCATCATTATACGCAACAGGTAGGATCATTACCTGTGATAAATATAATTTGGAACCAGGCATGGATGAAAATGCCGCGGTAAAAGAAGATAAAGATGGCACTACTGGCTCTAAGTGGATCCGAAGGGGAGGCAATATTGGCCTTGACTCTAGTCCATTGGAGAATGAAAAAGATAATCCAGGTAGCTATGTGGCTGAAGCGCCAAATGCCGACAACCAATCCGCCAAGCAATGCTCAAATGCTCTACGCATTAATGGTAGCGTAACCGCAAGTGAAGGCTTCACGCTTGGCCGCAACTACATTGACTTTGCGGGAATGGTGCAGCGATGGAGTGATGCGCAGGCAGGGGCTTTCTCGCAGCCACAACCTGAAAATGGTAAATTCTGTAACCTCTCAACAGTTCCAGGTATTCAACGGCTCTGCAATGTGCTTGGAGCGCGGCGTGATTTTGATTCTCCAGGAACTGCTGAGGCAAGTTCTATCCCGCGATATAAACCGGGGAGTCAACCTCAGGGCTATCTCCTAGAGTATAAATCCGGTTGGCCGCAGAATTACTATGTAGGTGGCCCAGCTGAAGAGATAATTGGCAATGGTTTGGCGAGCTTCTTGCCGCCACCAGGATTTGAAAATGTAAACGGTATAGTTCAGTCGCCAAAATATTACAACAATACTGCAAAGCCGAGATTCTAGCAGGTAAATGGAGGTGTCATAACAAATCGGTGCGAAAGGGGGAGTACGAATTAAAAGTAGTTATGCTAAAATAGGAACACATGGACTTATTCATTGAAGACGAACACTATTTTGGAGTCGACCTAGGCAATTCTGGGATTCGACTGGTTGAGCTTAAGCTCATTCATGATAAACCAACACTCGTAACCTATGGTGACATTGAGTTGCCTTTTGGCTTAATGAGTTCTGACGCACCAGCTGATCAGGCGCGGGTTTCTGAGGTACTTAAAAAGCTTGTGGCAGACGCTCGGGTAAGTACGAAGAACGTGGTCGCAGGACTCCCTGCCAGTAAAGTATTTGCCAGTGTGGTGAAGCTCCCTAAGATGGCTGATAACGAAATTGCTCACACTATTCGTTTCCAGGCTGATAAATACATTCCGATGCCGCTCGACCAGGTGAAGCTCGATTTCTTCCGCATTACCCAAGATAAGGAAGCCGAAGAGATAGAGGTGCTGTTGGTGGCAACGCCTACCAGTGTGGCGAATAAGTACCTGAATATTTTCCAGCAGGCTGGCTTAGAGCTGATGGCGCTGGATATTAACGCGATTGCGCAATCGCGCTCTATGGTACCAAACGCCGATATAGATGTCGTAGTAGTTGAGTTTGCGTCACTTACCACCGATATGGGCCTTATATCTGCAGGGGTTCCGGGACTAATTCGGTCAGTTAACGTTGGTGCAAAGTCGCTGATTCGTGTAACTTCACAAAACCTTGGTCTTGATGAAGCACAGGCTGAGCAGTTTGTTCGCAAGTTCGGTCTTACGCAGACCAAGCTTGAAGGTCAGGTGTACCGTTCTATGAAGCCACTGCTTGATAATGTAGTTGAGGAAATCAAGCGCTCTATGGAGTTCTTCTACCAAAGCAACCCTGGTCGTAAGGTAGAAAAAGTAGTGATTACCGGTGGACCAGCATCGATTCCGGAAATGCCTGTGTATCTTGCAAATGCTCTCGGTTTGCCAGTAGAGATGGGGAACCCTTGGCAGAAGATAAGTTACGCCACTGAGTTTACCGATCGTCTCTCGGGCATGGCGTTGAGTTACTCTACGGCCGTTGGTTTGGCATTAAGGAATATGGTGTAGACTATGTCGGTTCGCATTAACTTACTTCCAGAAGCGCGCATGATTAAGCTGAAGAACCAGCAGACAAAGCGTTTGGTTACGGTTGTGTGCTTGGTGCTTTGTAGTAGTGTGGCGATTATTTTGGTTGTACTGATGTTGCTGCTTGGTGCCCGCAATATTCAGTTTGCTACGAATAAAAATACTATCGATGGTCTCAACCAAAAGATTGCGGCAAAGCAAGACGTTGAACAAGATGCCGCTTGGTTTAACGGGGCACTTGCTGAGGCAGATAAGCTTTCGAACAATCGAGTATTAATATCGCAGCTATTCGCTCGTTTAGCCGATGCTTCTCCTGAAGACATTAAGATCACCAACCTTACCGTAGATCCAGATTACAGGGTCAAAGCTTCGGTTGAGGCGAAAGATTTTAACAATGTTGCACTCTTTATAAACGCCCTCAAATCCTACAATGTAGATTTTAATCCTATACCCGGTTTTGATAGGATTCCCGTCTTTAAAGATGTTGATGTGCAGGCGGTAACAAAGCGCAAGCAAACTGATGATGCAAATTTTGAAGTCACTTTTACCGTAGATGAACAGTTGGTTAAAAAGTTCCGCGAAGATTCTAAAGCAAGTAATGACTCTACCGAAACTGAGGGCACAAACTAATGGCTCCAACGAAGAAAAGTACAGCGCCAACTTCCACTAAAAAGAAAGTCGCTCCACCAGAAACACCCGGAACTCAAGCGGCCATGCAGAGTATCCGCAACTATCTGATTATTTCAATTGTAGTGACAGTACTTGTGGTGCTTGTAGGTGGTTACTTTATTTATAATCTTGCACAAGCTAATGTAAAAAAAGCCCTAGAAGTTCGCGCTCAGGAGTATCAAGTCAAATTAAGCGAAGCAAAATTGGCAAAAATTGAATCCGCAGAACCTGAGCTAGTAAAACTCAAGCAAGCCGATGGGGATAAGCCTTCAAAGTTTGATTTTATTACGCAGCGTACTCTGCCGGCATCCGAAGACTTTGAAGGTATTCTTACGATATTTAATCGTTTACAGGAGGATCAGTCGGTAGATATTGAGTCTATCACTAAGCCATCAGCTGGTACGGCCTCTACTACTTCAGCGACGGCTGCCAAGCCAGCTTCAACTACATCGTCTTCAACTATTATTGCAGTCAAGTCGACCGGAAGTCGTGAAGCGGTAATCGGTTACTTGGAAGCGCTGGAATCTTCTGCACGCATTTTTGATTTCTCTACCATGAAGATTACGTCTTCTCAGGGGAAGTACACGCTCGATATGCAATATAAGGTGTACGCTTTTCCTAAGCCGTCTATTGAGGCTAAAAAAGTAAATATAGATGAATATGAAGCCAATAAAGGAAACTTCGAATGAAAAAACGAGATGTAATCGGTCTAGTTGTTGCAGTCGCGATTATTGCCATTGCCGGCGTGCTTCTCTATACCCAGTTAGCGCCAGCCCCGAAGGACACCGGCATTACGGTACAAGTTCCAGCGAAAGTAGTCGTACCACTTGCAGATGAAAAAGAGCAAGCTAAACTGAGCGAGCTGGAACGCTACAATGATTACTCCGAGCCTCAGGAATGTAAGGATCAGGGTGATACGTGTGGTAAAGGTCCTGGGCCAATTTAAGTACACACTAACTTAAGCGGGGTGGAATTGGCTTAAATGCTCACACTAGAAAATCAAAAAATTATCGAGAACATGATTGTGCAGGGCAGCATTGTCCCGCACGATGTGTTAGAAATTGCAAAACTCCGGTCTGCCAAAGAGAATAAGGGCCTCCTGCAGGTTCTCTTAGAAATGAAGGCGCTCTCCGAAGATGACTCGGTTAAGCTCATTGCGATTGCTAAAAAGATTCCGTTTGTCGATTTAATGCATCTGGAGCACCCGGTAGATCAAAAAGTACTGGAAATGGTGCCTTTAGATATTGCTAAAACCTATATGGCTGTTCCGTTTGGTGTTTCGAATAATGCCCTAAATGTAGCACTCTTAGACCCAACCAACCTGCAGGCAATCGATTTTATTTCACGCAAGACTGGCTACACCATTAGCCCATATATTGCCTCGCAAGCCGGTATCGATTTTGTGCTAGGAATGTATAAGGAAAAATTCTCGCAAGAAGTTTCCGAGGTGCTCAAAAATATTGCTTCGGCTCAAAAAGAAGAAGTTGAGGCTGAAAAAAAGACTGTTCAAGATAATAAAAAGATTAATGATATCGTACAAGATGCGCCGATTACTCGCGCACTCAATACAATCCTGGAATATGCTATTAACTCCCGTGCTTCAGATATTCACATCGAGCCCCGCCAAAAAGAGCTGAAGATTCGCTTCCGTATTGATGGTATTTTGCAAGAGGTGATGACACTACCGAAGTCAACCGAGGCCGCCCTCATCTCACGTATTAAGATTCTTTCCAACCTCAAGATTGATGAGCACCGCATCCCACAGGACGGACAGGCGGTTTATATTTTTGCTGGACGTGAGGTTGACCTTCGTATTGCGATTGCACCAATTAGTTATGGCGAGCAGGTGGTTATTCGTATTTTGGATAAAAACGCCCAAAATATCACGCTCGACACGCTCGGGTTTAGGGGGCGCAGTTTGCGGCTTATTACTTCGGGTATCCACAAGCCCCACGGCATGATCCTTTCGACTGGTCCAACTG
This sequence comes from Patescibacteria group bacterium, assembly GCA_030917125.1. Classification (GTDB taxonomy): domain Bacteria; phylum Patescibacteriota; class Saccharimonadia; order CAILAD01. The sequence goes on from JAUPVH010000043.1 coordinate 12,132, forward strand.
GTTCAGGTAAGTCGACGACACTCTATGCAGTGGTTGCCGCGATTAAGTCTGTGGCGATTAATATCGTTACGCTCGAAGATCCTGTGGAATATAAGATGGAAGGAATTAATCAAATCCAGGTGAACACCGCGGTGGGGCTTACCTTTGCTAATGGTCTGCGTTCAATATTGCGTCAAGACCCAAACGTCGTGCTCGTAGGGGAAATTCGTGATGCCGAGACGGCCGACCTGGCTGTGCAGGCTGCCCTCACCGGACACACAGTGCTTTCTACACTCCACACCAACTCGGCCGCTGGTGTGCTCCCACGTATGCTTGATATGAAGATAGAGCCCTTTCTGATTGCTTCTACGGTAAATACGGTGATTGGTCAGCGATTGGTGCGACGCGTGTGTCAAAAATGTAAGCAAGCTTATGCGGCGCCGGGTACAGCAGTGGAACTGATTAATAAGATTATCGGACCTTTCTTGCCAAAAAATCAGGCAGAGGTGCAGGCTAAAGAGCAAGAATATGGCTATCAGGGTTTGCCACTCTATAGTCAAAACGCTTATACTTTGTATAAGGGGGTAGGCTGCGACGAGTGTAAAGAAGGTTACTCGGGGCGCATCGGTATCTTTGAAGTATTTGAGATGAATCCAGCGATGGAAAAGTTGCTCTTGAATCGGGCAACTACCAACGATATTCAGAATCAAGCCATCAAAGATGGGATGCTCACCATGCAGCAAGACGGATATCTAAAAGCGCTCACGGGTGTTACCACTGTAGAAGAAGTGGCTCGCGTAGCCACCGATCATTAGCGAATAAGCAAAGGACGTATTAATGCAGCCGACAGACCCAACAACCCCAGCCCAACCCAGTGGCACTCCAGTAGATGGTGTAACTGGCGTGGTTTCGAGTGTGCCGCCGGTTGCCGCACAAGGCGTGCCTGCCCAAGCGCCAGTACAAGCTACTTCGCCAGCAGCGGAAGTGAGCGCTGGTGATCAAGTGCATCAGGTAGAGTCTGCACCACATTCAGGTAAGCTCTCCATTGAGCCCTACTTAGAAGAAGTGATTCGTCGCGATGCTTCAGATATCCACGTCCAGGTTGGTTTGCCGCCAATGCTCCGTGTTGATGGAGCGCTCGCGCCAATTCAGGGTGAGAAAGTTCTTACCGCTGAAGATATTGACGATATTATTTTTAGCCTCCTCGATGACGATCAGAAAGAAGTTTATTTAAAGGACAAGGAAATCGACTTTTCGTTTGCTTATGGCGACTTGGGTCGATTCCGTGTGAATGCCTTCCACGAAAAAGGTAATCCAGCTGCAGCTTTTCGTCTGATTCCCAATAAGATTCGCACGGTTGAAGATCTTGGTTTACCACCAATTATGAATAAGCTGACAGAGTTTCCGCGCGGCTTGGTGCTTGTTACGGGTCCAACTGGTTCGGGTAAGTCGACCACACTCGCCGGTATGCTCGATAAAGTGAATCGCGAGCGGGCGATGCATATTATCACGATTGAAGACCCAATCGAGTATCAGCATCATCACAAGAAATCGATTGTGGTGCAGCGTGAAGTTCATTTTGACACTAAAAGTTTTGCCTCGGCGCTGCGTTCTAGCTTACGCGAAGACCCGGATGTGGTTCTTATCGGTGAGATGCGTGACTTAGAAACAATCTCGACCGCAATCACTGTGGCAGAAACTGGCCACTTGGTATTCGCGACCCTACACACCAACTCGGCCGCACAATCGATTGATCGTATGGTAGACGTCTTTCCACCGCACCAACAACAGCAAATCCGCATTCAGCTCGCGAGTGTGTTGCAGGGAGTTGTAGCTCAGCGACTTATTCCAATGATTGGCGGTGGTCGAATGGCGGTGGCTGAAATTTTGGTAGTAACCCCAGCAGTACGTAACATTATCCGTGAAGGCAAGACGCACCAACTTGATGCCGTCATTCAAACCGGGGCGGAGTATGGCATGCAGTCAATGGATGCCACACTTGCACATCATATTCATGAGGGCAAGATAAGCTACGAAGAGGCTAAGAATTATGCCGTCAATTTAGAGGAACTAGACCGTTTGATGCGGCACTAGGTTAATTATTCATGCTAGATTTTCAATATAAAGCTAAAGACAAAACTACCGGACGCGTTATAGTCGGTACGATTCAGGCTGATAACGAAATGGCTGCTGGAAAGCTACTTTTAAAGCAAGACCTGTATCCATTAGAGATGAAGCCGAAGAAGTCTTCTGCATTTTCTACCACTAATACATCTGGCAAAGTAAAGACTAAACATAAGGTAGTATTCACACGCCAGCTCGCTACGCTCATTAAAGCTGGTCTTCCTGTGGCCTCTGCATTGAACTCGTCGATGAGTCAGGTAGATGACAAGCGCATGAAGGCGGTAATCTTTAAACTGACGAAGGCGGTGGAGGGAGGTACGCAACTTTCACAAGCGCTAGAACAGTATCCGGAGAGCTTTAATTCAATTTATATATCTATGGTTCAGGCCGGTGAGGCTAGCGGTAATCTAGAAGTTACTTTAGAGCGCCTTGCTAACCAACTTGAAAAAGAGGCCGAAATAGCTTCAAAGGTTCGCGGTGCCCTCATTTACCCAATGATTGTATTGGTAGTTATCATGCTGGTTATGGGCTTTATGATGACCAGTGTGGTGCCTCAGATTGCTGAACTCTATAAGAGTTTTGGGAAACCGCTACCATTTATCACACAAGCACTCATGTTTCTGTCTAGTCTCATTACGAAATGGTGGTTTATTACGCTCCCAGCACTGGTTGCTATTGTCTACGGCGTCATGACTTACCTTAAAACTCCAGCAGGAAAGCGCAATGTAGCTCGCGTTAAGCTCACTATGCCACCCTTTAATCAACTTTTCCTAAAAATGTATATGGCACGTTTTGCTCGTACTCTTGGTAGCTTAGTAGCAAGCGGTATTCCGATTTTGGAGTCACTTAAACTGGTTTCTGAGAGCCTGAATAACGAGATTCTAAAGGGCGAAGTAGATGTGATGACTGAAGAAGTAAAATCTGGTCGAGCTTTATCTGAAGCACTCCAAAAAACAGAGTATTTCTTGCCGCTTGTAAGCCAGATGATTAAAGTCGGTGAAGACTCTGGAACGATGAGCGATATGTTAGACCGTTTAGCGACATTTTATGAGAATGAAGTGGATCAGGCAGTCAAGAATATTTCTACCATCATTGAGCCGGTTCTCATTGTATTTATGGGCGGTATGGTGATGTTAATGATAGTTGGTATTTTATATCCAGTATATGGTTTAGTAGGTCAAGATTTGAGCGGTGGAGGCACTACTACAAGTAGTGGTCAGTAAAAATTTGACTACTCGGCTTAGTCTGATAATATAAGCATAAGCGTTATATTGAGCGCGAATATTATAAGGAGGTCTTTATGACAGATAAAAAAATGAAAAAAGGATTTACCCTAATCGAAATCGTGATTGTGCTCGCAATTGCTGCTTTGATTATGGTTGTTGTGTTCTTCGCCGTTACCGGTGCTCAGCGTGGTCAGCGAAATGATGCTCGTCAACAGCTCGCTAGTCGTACGTTGGCAGCAATGGCTACGGTTCGCGGCAATAACAATGGCTCACTAACTTTCGGTGCAGGCGGAAATGACAGTATTGTTGCTCAGCAAACTTCATATCTGAATGGTCTGAATGTTGGCTCAACTCCGTATACTGTTATTGCTGCAGCTTCTAAGCCTGCGGGTGGTTCTGCTTGTGACCCATCGAATACGGCTGCTGGTCAGGTAGGTAGTACTATTGCAGTAGGTACTGACGCTGGAAAAGACTATGCAGCAGTGTGCACGGAAGGCGCAACTGCAACTGACGGTACTTGGTACGTAGCCTCTAACTAGATTCTCTCGTAAGTCACCAAACAAGCCCCTTATGGGGCTTTTTGGTTATTGGTTAAGCTTTCCCATATAATGGGGGAGATGAATACGGAGTGGATAGTTGTGAGTTTGGGCATGGTGGCCATATATGGGCTACTCGTCGGGTCGTTTTTAAACGCTTGGGTTTGGCGGGTGCATACGCACCGTCCAATTGCTAAGGGACGTAGCATGTGTCCACATTGTAAGACGACACTGAAGTGGTATGAGCTTATACCGGTGCTTTCATGGCTAGGTTTGAAAGGGAAGTGCCGCACCTGCCATAAGCCAATATCTTGGCAATATCCAGCAGTTGAGCTCGCCAATTCAGCTTTATGGGTGAGCCTTGCTCTATACTTTAATCCGGCAACTTCGATGGCTTGGCTTCAGCTAGTTATATGGTTATTTCTTGGTTCTCTTTTGCTCGCAGCGCTGGTGTATGACGCGCGTTGGATGCTTTTACCAGATGCGTTTGTGATACCGGCTACAGTTTTATCGATTGGGCTTGCAGTTCTTTCGGTTGTTGATTCTGGGTCAACGGCCGATCTGTGGCCACGCTTAATCGCCACAGCTTTGTTCGCAGGTATTTTCTTTATTATTTGGTATGCGTCTGGTGGTAGTTGGATAGGTGATGGCGATATTTGGCTGGCGGCGATAATGGGCTTGGTGCTAACTGGCGTGCAGCTAGTTGTAGCAATCTTTGTTGCCTTTAATTTAGGGGCCATTGTTGGCTTGTCACTCATCGCACTCCACAAAAAAACTCGCAAGAGCACGATAGCTTTTGGACCTTTTCTTATAATTGGCTTGTTTGCGGGCTTGTTTTTTGGTGAAGCACTATTAAATTGGTATCTTGGAATATTCGTCTAGTACAGCATAAGTGGTATACTTATGCATAAGTGAAATCAATCAAGACGCATGAAGAATATTCGTAACAAAATCGCGCAACGCAAACAGATATTTAAAGCTCGTCCAGGTATATCTTTGGTAGAGGTAATTATGGTATTAGGTATTTCAAGCATGATGATTGGTGGAGCGCTTGTTTGGTTTGATACACGTAAGAATAGTGACTTCTATGATCAGATGCGCCAGCTGGAATCTAGAATTCGCGAAGTACAGAGTGAGAATACCACCAGTATTGTGCCGGGTTACGACAAAAGCTCTCTTTCGGCGTGCAATCAACTTGATAGAACTGGCTGTGTTTTAGAAAGTGGGGAAGAGGTGTATGGAACAGCGGTCTCTATGTTGGTTAATGCAGCCGGGGTTGGTTCACCACAATTGAAAATTTGGTATCTAAAAAAGAATAAACCAGTTGGGACGCCTCTTCAGGCAGAAACGATTGATGATTATAGCGTCAGTACTGTAGATTTGCCGGCAACTGTTCGGTTTGAGGGATACAAAGTGTTTCCCCCAACCGGGGCAAATCTAAGTTGTGCTGCTCCAGCCGCACTAAACGGTTATCGCAATTTGCCCTATAAGGCGTCCGATCCAGTAGCTGCCGGTGAAGCAAGTATTACCGCAGCTGGTAGTGAAACCTTGATGGTCTTTAGGCGCACCACCGGAGGATACAATGCGTTTAACAATCCAGGTGGATCTGTTGATATTGAGCCAACAACTGTTGCCGGTGTCCCGAGGCAGAGACCCTATTGGAATTCAACCGCACTGCCAATAATAAGTAATCCGGCTTGGAGAGGTAATTATGACGACTCGTCCTATCAATACAGCCCAAATCCAGATCCCGCAAATCTTACTGAGTCTCAAGGACGACTGAATAGTCAGCCATGTGCAGTTTTATGGCGATTTGGGAGCGTTGAGCGTAAAGCTGGTGCGCCGACCGAACCGCGTTTTACTGCTGAAATTAACTTTAATTTAGCCGATGGCACGACAACACTGGTAACGAGGTAGGCATGAAAACTCAACGCAACAAAAATGGTATGACGCTTATCGAAATAATGTTTGCCTTTGCGATTATTGCGACAGTATTGACACTCTCGTACGCTGCATCGCTCAATGCTTGGCGTACTGCGACATCGTCCAATCAGCGCACACAAGCTCAATACTTAGTTCAGCAATCTTTGGAGGCGGTTAAGGCGTATCGTGAAACCGAAGATTTTTTTTGGGATGATTTTATGGATGAGCTAGCCGGGGCAAGCAGTGGTTTTTATATGGTAATGCTCAATAAGGATGGTAGTGAAATTCCTAATAGCTATGTGTGTCCAGCCGGAGCAGAGCCGTGTGAATTTAAGCTTAATTCAGGTGAAGACAAGGACTTAAAATCAATAGGTTCAAACACTAGTGTGCCAGACAATACCACATTTATATTAAAGATAAGGCCAGCTGAGTATTACGAAGCTAACAGTAACTCGGCAAATGGTGGAGCACCACCGGCTGGGAGCGATAATATTACGGCCGTGAATTTAATCGCAGAAATTACTTGGACCGATACAAATGGCATAGTGAGCAATTTGGCAGCTAGTACGATAATTACGGAGCCACGATAGTGAAAAATAAACGGCATATGCGCAAGGGCTATACGTTAATAGAACTTACATTTTCGATTGCATTCTATACAATGATCGTCACGATTGCTCTAGTGGGCTTTATTGGTATTTTTGGAATCTACAACAAAGCCCAGAGCCTCACGCGGACTCAGGAGGAAACTCGAAAGGCGATGGATACACTCACGCGTGACTTGCGCCAAACTCGTAATCTGTTACCAGCCACTTTAATGGCAGGACAAGATATAAAGGATTCTTATTGTCTGAATGTAAGTGGGCAGTTAGTCGGGTATGGCATTAAATATATTTCAGATAAACAACAATATATATTAGTACGTTCTTCTGAAGCAAAAACTGCAGGGCAAACACCATGTACGGACTATTCATCTGCTGTACTTGTGACGAGTTCTGATGTGTGGAGCGATAAGAAGGCGCCAAGTGGTCCATTTCCAGCTACCGCACGTCCATTGGTGATTGAGCAAGTTTCGGGCAGTGGTGGGACTGGCCCTGTGGTATGGCAGGTTCGTGCGGGAGTGTTCAGAGGGGTGAGCGCACCAACAATGCCTGGGTTTACTACAGTAACAGATCAGTTTGGTGCTGGCACTATGCTCCAGTCAATTGTGGTTACGCGTGAGTAAAAATATTGCAATCTTAAACATAAGAGGGTAGCATAATAACAGTTATGGTTTACAGAGCGAGGAAAATTTGGCGACGTCAACACCAGGGGTCTGCCGCACTCATTACTACAATCGCAGTTTCGGCAATTCTGGTAGTTCTTTTTGTTGGTATTACTACAATTGCTACGAGGGAAATTCGCCAGTCTATCAATGCGGATAATGCCAACCGTGCTTTGTATGCTGCAGAGGCTGGAGTTGAGGATGCTGTACGCCGCTTGGCAGATGATCCGCGCGTAAGAGAAGAAAACTGTAACGAATTAGCAAGCCCACAGGGTAGTGAAGTTCCAGTTACCACAAGTGAAACCAATACGCCAGATGTTGCTTGGACATGCCGAACGATTACCACAACCGCCGCCGAGCTTACCGGTCGCCTGGATGTAGATGAAAGCTTAAATCTTAATCTTGCTCGGGGTCGAGCGAGTGCTGCCGAGGATGCGTCGTACATTCAGCCACGCTACATGACAGTAGAGTGGAATAACCCGCGGGATGCAGCTGATGCATCTAGTCCACTTGTAACAAAAGTATCAAGCTGGCTCCCTGTATATAACCCTGGGGTAGAGGACCCATGGACTGGCGCAGC
>JAUPVH010000044.1 GCA_030917125.1 Patescibacteria group bacterium
TTTCACAAATGTTTGGATAGAAGTCAGCGTGGAATCGATCGGCAAGAGGTCGCTTGAGCCGGCTGGATCTTGTTTAAGGAAGCCATTTGGCTCGAGCGAGAATACGGCATTAATAATCTGATCGTTGGGAATATCTTTCGTAAGATCATTCAGGCGCAACATGCCTTGCACCGACAGATCGGTCTTCACGTTGTCGCCGGCAGCCTGGATAAGCGCCGTCAGTTTAGCTGGGTTGAGGATGGTTTCGGTGCTCATAGCTTTGGTGCGAATAGCCGTTATTACTTCCTGCTGACGAGCGGCGCGCCCAAAATCATCACCACACGTTCCTTTGCGGCAGCGGGCGTATTTGAGGGCAGTGGCGCCATCAACTTTTTGACGTCCAGGCTGTAATTTAAATCCGCAGCTTTTCCACTGGTTTTTATCGCAGGGGTATTCGGGGTCGTACAGAAGTTGCTTGTTATCAATCTCAATGCCACCAACCGCGTCGACTGCTTGTTTTAAGCCGGTAAAATTAGCGCGAACATAGTAGTGCACTGGCACATCGAGAAAATTTTCGACTGTACTGGTAGCCAGCGGAATATCGCCGTAAGCATGGGCGGCATTGATTTTTTGACTACCGTTCCCATCGATTTTTACGCGTGTATCTCGAGGGATGGATACCATAGCGAGTTTATTCTCTCGGGTGTTTACACTGACTAAAATATTCGTGTCAGCGAGTCCTTCACCGTCATGACCAGGGTCACCGGTTCCGATGAGGAGAATATTAACCCTGCCCTCATCTTCACCTTTGAGTTTTGTCTCGAATTTAAAGAAATTCGGGGCAATTTTGGCGATGTTGGTAAATGTAAAAATAGCAAAAGCCACCAAGCCGAGTGCTAGGCAGCAACCAATAAAGAGTAAAACTTTTTTCCAGCGTGGCATGGGCTTTTTAGGGCGACCGGCGACTTTTTTTAAATTATGTCGCTTGTCGCGGATTGGATCATAGATAAAATCTGGTTTGGGTGATTTTTGCATAAGTTTCTAGAAACTGGAGTAGCTTAGAATAAAACGCATGAGAATGCAATTCCAGTAAGCTATATTATAGCGCGAAGTATGCTGTTATTTACCTGAAAGTAAGCCTAATTATAGACCCAGTGCTCGAGCCGCATCTTGTACGCAGGCACCGAGTTTGTCGTTTACGACGATAGTGAAATCACCTTGTTGGGTTTGCGCTGTGGCCCAGGCACGTTCTTGCGCGGCTTTGGCAAGTCGCTCATCGAGCTGCTCAAGGTTAATGTTGGGCTGGCGAGCGAGGATGCGCTCTTTTTGAGCTTGAGCAGTAGGAAAGTCTAGAAATACTACGCGTACGCTGTAGCCGAGCTGGCGATAATTTTCTACGCCGTTTGGGTCGACGGTAAGAATGGGGGTCTTACCGCTGGCGAGCGTAGCTTCGAGAGAATAGCGTAATGTTCCGTAGTTATCGCCATAGACATAGGTATGTTCGGCGAGCTGCCCAGTTTTTTCTAACCATTCAAATCTTTCTTGATCTACAAAAAAATAGCTTTGCGCGAACTTTTCCTGGGTACGTGCCGGCCAGCGAGTGGTCACACTGACAACTTGGCTAAGCGTAGAGTGCTGATGGATTAATTCGGCAAGGACGGCGTTTTTGCCAACTCCGGAGCTACCAGTGATTAAATAAAGTGGTTTATGTAGGCTTGGCAAAGCTGATCTCCCCTTATTACTACTATAAAAAGCATAACATATTTGCCCTAAATCATTGACAATAAAAATATATAGTGGTTAAATATAACCATTATGAATAAATTACTCGATTACATGATCGAACGACCAACTTTCTCGGCTGATGCGAAATCAGCTGGGCATGTTGCCGCACGCGCAATTCCAGGAGGTCTGGTACTCGAGTAAATCTCATTCTTTTCGAGTAATTGGCCTCCGAAAGGAGGCTTTTTTATATCGAAACTATATATTTTAAGCATATTTCGGAGCTCAATTGCTCGACGAGAACCCTCTCGCCGAGTGTACCCTATTCGAGAAAGAGAAGTGTCATGGCTTTTGGTTTTGGCATGGAAGTAACAACCGATGGTGGATTGAAATTCACTATGGAGCCTTTGCAGGCTTCGGACCCGGCTAAGATTGCGGCCGGCATGCAGAGCTACGAAGTTGCCCGTACACTCGGGCTGCCTTCAGCGCAGGTTGAGCGCGACGAGGAGGAGTGGTTCGAGAAGTGTCGAACCGACGCTGGTTCTGTGATGTGGTCGCTTCGGGTGGAGGGTGAGCCGATCGGTATCACCTCGCTTCACCAGAAGCCGAGCCGTTACAGCTCTGGTAGTGTGATTTTTCGCCGCGATATGTGGGGCAAGAAGATTGCTACTTCTGCGCACCGAGCGCGTTGCTATTATGCGGTCCATGTTCTGGATCTGCTGGCAATTGAGTCGGAGGTGCTGTTCGGGAATACGGCCAGCATCAAGGCCCTGTTGTCGGCTGGCTATACCGAAATTGGTATTGAACCCGCGGCATGGTTCCGCACTGGTGAGCGTCGCCACATGCATCGTTTGTTGTGGGTGAACCCTACCGAACGGTCCTGGAACTATTTCTGGGGTGATGCCGAGTTGCCGCCCACGCTTAGGCGTGAGTTGTTGCGCGGGCGTGACAGGGCCACGGAAGCACTCGGTTGGGCTGAGGCACACACCACATTTCTCTGATACTCATATCACAGCGGTCGGGCACTACGCCCGGCCGTTTTTCATTTTTTGTATACTTACTAGATATGGATACTACAGAATTTAGTGAAATTGTTTGGGATTATTATCGTCATCATGCCCGCGAGATGCCATGGCGCGAGCAGCCTACACCATATAACGTGGTAGTAAGCGAGTTTATGTTGCAACAAACACAGGTGGATCGGGCGCGTCCTAAATTTGAAGCTTGGGTGAGTCAGAGGCCGGATTTCGCGAGCTTGGCGGCAGCATCGCCTGAAGACGTGCTGCGATTATGGAAGGGGCTGGGTTACAACCGGCGCGCCTTGCGTTTGCATGAAGTGGCCCATCGAGTTCAGCAGGAGTATGGCGGAAAATTGCCTGAAACTGTGGAGGAACTCCAGACGTTTGCCGGCATTGGCCCGGGAACTGCGGGGGCGATTGCGGCTTATGCGCTTAATCAGCCGGTGGTGTTTATCGAAACTAATATTCGTCGCGTGTTTTTGCATCACTTTTTTGCAGATAGTGATAGCGTTGCCGACAAAGAGCTGCTACCTATTATTGCGGCTGCCTTGGATCGCGAGCATCCGAGAGAGTGGTATTGGGCGCTCATGGATTATGGAACGTTTTTGAAGAGCCAAGTAGTAAATCCAAATCGGCGCAGTAAGCACTATACCAAGCAGGCAAAGTTCGAGGGGTCGCACCGTCAACTGCGCGGCTTAATCCTGGAGCAGGTTTTGCAGCATGGGAGCTTTGGTGTGCAAGATGGCGTTGCAGGTTTCGACCAGGCTAGCATTGCTCGCGCCTGCAGTGAGCTTGCGCTTGAGGGCTTCTTGGAAGCGCAAGAAGATAGGTTTACAATGAGGAAAGTATGAAAAA
>JAUPVH010000045.1 GCA_030917125.1 Patescibacteria group bacterium
AGTGGAGCAGGCTATGCTTACGGCTCGGGCCTGATTACGGCGATTATGCAAGGCAAAACTATGCAACAGGCCATGAGTTTTGCTGCCGCCAACGCTACATCGGTGATTTCCTATCTGGGATCGCGGGTGGGTATCTTATCGAACAGTGATGTAGATATAATGAAGGTAGACATAAGTGTTTTTCATTAACGAGGAGTGAACGAGATGACCCACAGAATTGATGTGCTTTCAGTAGGAGATATAGTTTCGGATGCTTTTATTCGCCTACTGCCAGCCGAAGCCGAAATAGATAAGGACCCAAAAGATCGCCACCCGCTCTTATGTATGACGTATGGTTCGAAAGTGCCGTTTGAATATGCCATAACCATTCATGGTGTTGGCAACAGCCCAAACGCGGCGGTCAGTTTTGCGCGCCTGGGGCTTAAATCTAGCCTCTACAGCAATATGGGGCATGATGAAATTGGGCAGAAGATGCTCGAAGCCCTCAAGAAAAACAAGGTGCAAACGCAGTACATCGATGTGCATGAAGGCAAGACGAGTAATTTTCATTATGTCTTGTGGTATGACTCCGATCGCACAATTTTGATTAAGCATGAAACGTACGATTACAAATGGCCACATATTCCAGTAGAAGATACCCCAAAGTGGATTTATTTGAGCTCTCTTGGTGAAGCTGGCTGGGGTTTGCACGCTAAAATCGCTGAATACCTCGAAAAGCATTCAGATGTAAAATTGGCCTTCCAGCCGGGTACATTCCAGATGCGCAAAGGTTTTGGTGAACTTAAGCGCCTCATGAAACACACCGAACTATTTGTGGTGAATAAAGAAGAGGCACAGATGATGACCGGCAAAAAAACGGATGATATTGCTGAGCTGGCGCGCGACATTCACGCCGAAGGTGCAAATATCGTAGCGATTACCGATGGTCCAAATGGTAGTTATGTATCCGATGGGAATGCGGTATGGCAAATGCGTAATTACCCAGACCCTAAGCCGCCGTTTGAGCGCACTGGTGCCGGAGATGCTTATACGAGTACGTTTGTCGCTGGGCTCATTTATAGCGATGGCGATGTTAAAACCGCTATGCAGTGGGGACCGATTAACTCGATGAGCGTAGTGCAGGAAATTGGCGCGCAGGCAGGGCTACTGACTAAAAATAAACTTGAAGCATTCTTGAAAGATGCGCCGAAGGATTACGAACCTAAAGAGTATAAAAAATAGTGGATGCTCTCAGAACTATTCTTAGTTGGTTGGCGCTTATTATGCTTTGGGCGGCGCCTTTTATAGCGAAAAAACAGGGTAAGCAACTTTGGCTATCTGGTTTTATTTGGAAATATGCTTTGTACTTTCTTGGTATGATAATCCTTCAGTCTCTGCTTATTTTTACATTTGGTGCAGCTGTTGGAGTGCTTGGAAGTGATCCGGGCTACGAAGTTTTATATGCTGCTCTCGCGGTATTTGCAGCTGCAGAAATTGCAATTGTCGGCTGGCTCATTTTTCGTCAGCGGTAGTATTATGATGTTTCGGATATGAATATAGAAATATCTCCCAAGCTATCACTTATATTCCTGAGCTTTATGCTTGCTCCATTGCTGTTTACGGTTACTTTTGGGTTTATTGTTGCTAGTTTCATTTATATGCATAAAGACCCGACAAAGTCATTGCATTTTAAACGTGTCGGGCTAGCATTAGGGCTCGTAACTGCCGGGTTATTTATGCTCTCCTTCTTGGGCTTTTTCTTTGCGCTATAACATAAGACTAGTGCTATAATGCTTATGATATGAGTGGAGTAGCAACTTCTTTAGGTTCGGCAGTGACTGCAACAGGACTTCCGCAAACTCAAGCTCCTAGCGGAGATGTAGCCAGTGGTAGCCTGTATGATGTTGCCATTGTTGGTGGTGGTCCGGCCGGTATGACTGCGGCAATTTACTGTGCGCGTAAAAAGCTTAAAGTCATTATGCTTACCAAAGATTTAGGTGGTCAGGCGGCCTGGAGTTCGGACGTTGAAAATTATTTAGGCTTCTCGATGATAACCGGCGCAGACCTCACGAAGCACTTTCAAGATCATGTGCAAGAATTTTCTGACGAAATTACTTTGAAGTTTGTGACGCAGGGAGTTTCATCAGTTGAGAAAGTGAGTGGTGGTTTTAAGATTAAAACTGGCGACGGTGGTGAGGAAACGGCTCGAGCGGTTATTTTGGCGAGTGGTAAGCAGCCGCGTAAGCTCGGAATTGATGGTGAAGATGAGTTTTTAAATAAGGGCGTAACGTATTGCGCGTGGTGTGATGGGCCGCTGTTTAAGGGGAAGTCGGTAGCAATTATCGGCGGCGGTAATTCGGCTTTGGATGCAGCCTTGGCAGTTCAGAAGCTCGCCAAAGAAATCACGATTGTAAATATCACCGGTGAACTTATGGGCGATGAGGTGATGATCGAAAAAGTTGTAGCCGCGCCAAATATTCGAGTTCTCAACAATACTCAAGCCTTGGCGATAGCAGGTGATAAGGTTGTGCGGCAGATTAGCCTGCGCGATTCAGCTTCTGGGCTAGATAAAGAGCTGGCGGTTGATGGTGTGTTCATCGAAATTGGATCTATTCCAGCAACCGACTCCGTAAAAGGTTTTGTGGAGCTCAATAAGGAAGGTGAGATTGTTATCGATCGTAAAAATATGACATCGCAGTCCGGGGTTTTTGCGGCTGGGGATGCTACAGACGTATACGAAAAGCAAATCATCATTGCAGCGGGCGAGGGAGCGAAAGCGGCGATAGGGTGTGCGCAATGGTTGGCCACACAGCCGCAAGCTTAGTGTAAAAATCCAGTGGATATAGTATACTTGTTAAGTATTTTAGGGAGAACTCTATATGGCAGACGATAAGAAGAACGAAAAAGTAATTGTATATACCACACCAACTTGTGTGTTTTGTAAGCATGTAAAAGCGTATTTAGATGAAAAAGACATTGCTTTTGAAGAAGTGAATGTGTTGGCTGATCCAGCAAAGGCTCAAGAGATGATTGATAAATCTCAGCAAATGGGTGTGCCAGTTACGGATATTCACGGCAAGATTATTGTTGGCTTTGATAAGCCCAAGCTCGATGCGGCAGTCGCCACACTGTAGTTACTTACATTGTAAAAATAAAGCCCGCTTTCAGGTAGCGGGCTTTATTTTTTTTCGTTCTGATAGCATAATCGCTTTAGATGAAAAAACATAAGCGAAATAAAAAACAATTGCATCGCTGGCGAGAGTTCTTTCGCCGCCATCCGTACTGGTCGGCCTTTACCCTTGGCTGTGTATATTTTGGCTTAGTAATCTCTTGGATGTTTACTATCAAAACTGCCGAGATTGCGCAAGGTTTTGCAGTAAAGCTCGTGGCCTTTTCAGCAGGGCTTATTATGACCACAAGCTTCGCGCTTGGTTTTGTGTTCTTTCTTTGGCTGTACCGATTATTTAAACTCAAGCTCACTGAAAAACGGGCGCTCATACTCGTTCCAGTGATTTGGCTTGTCAGTGAATACGTACGAGCAATTATTTTCTCCATTTCCAGTATGGGTCCCGGCGGTCGATTGGGTCCATATTGGACGTTTGGCAATTTTGGATATTATCTAGCAGAAACTCCGCTAGCCTTTATTGCGCGCTTTGGTGGATTATACCTCTTAAGCGGGATAGTCGCCCTGCTGGTAGTTGCTGGCTATCAATCGTATAAAAAACGATCCGCATTGCCGATTATCCCGATAGTTATGGCATTGGCTATTGTTTCGTGGTTGGGCTATACGCTGTATGCTCGCGCAAGTGGTCCGCAACGGGTGGTAGGAGCCGTGAGGTACGCGTATAAAGAACAGCCGACAATGTTTGCCAAAGAATCACATGGTTTGCTTGATGGTTTTACCGATAAAACACTCGATGTTTTAGTGCTGCCAGAATATTCGCATTATTTTGAAGATGATATTGAAGCTGACAAAGCAGTAATAGGTCGAGTCATGAAGAAGTCAGAGGGGCTGATTATCCATAGCGCCCGCGAGAATAACGCTGGCTTGGGGCACAACATGCTGACGTTTCAGGCTTCTGATGGTGGGATTTTAAATCAACAGCAAAAGTGGTTTGTGGTGCCAGCTGGAGAATTTGTGCCATATATTTATCAGGTCATTTTGGCTTATGCTGGTCAGGAAAGATTACTTTTGGACTTCAATAACCAAAAAAGTATTAATCGTGGTGAAGAAATTGAGAAGCCATATGTTTTTGATGGCGTAAGCTACGGCGCGCATGCCTGCTCGGGGGTGATTGCACCGGATTTCTATAATCAGCTCGCTCAAGCTGATGCTAATATCTTCACGAACTCTGCCGCTCTCGACACCATGGGGATTTCACCGCTCTTTCATGTAGAAAGTCAGAATATGAATAAGCTCTCGGCGATTGCTCACGCGCGACCATTCGTGCAGGGCGCAAAAGGGGGTCCTGCCTACATCATCGATAAAGATGGCCGGGTGCTGGTAAAGAATGACTCTAAGTCTGGTGGAGTTGTGGTGGCGAGTGTGCAAACGAACTCTACAAAAACACTCTATACCTATTTAGGCGAGTGGGTTGTGTATCTATCGGTGGCTGGGCTTGTCGGATACTTTGTTTATACGAAGAAAAAAGATCGCAGTAAATCAAAACATAAAAAGTAATCTAGAGGTTCTATAAAAATGCCTACAAACTCGTCACGCAAAAAAGCAGTAAAGTCTTCAAAAAACATACGTATTTTAACCAGACGAGCTTCGTTTAATTGGAAATTTGCTATCTTTGCAGTTGTGCTAGTGGTGTTGATAGTTGGCTATGTCTTGATTCGTTTTAGCAGTGCAGCGGCCTATACCTGGACGCCAACTACGATGAAGGTAGAATACGGAGAGCTCACCACAAAAAATAGTCGTCAAGCCATTGTAAGCCTGAAGGGTGGCGGAGGCGAGCAACGCATTTCGGTATTTGCGTATTCAAGCGTACCGGGCGCAGATACGTATTGTTTTGATGGTCGCGCTACAGGGGATGTTTCATCTTGGTTAATTCAAGCAAACCTCGAGGGGAATAGTCGTCCAATTGCGATAGTAGCTGGCTCTCAGACCGGCCCAATTGTTGCTGGTGATTTTACGCGCTGTTTATATATGGAGGGTAATATCACGGGCATTCCGCGTAAGATCAACTTTATTGCTAAAGCTCCTGGCGATAAGCCAATATTTGTTTATTCAATGTATCGCATTGGTGCAGATGGACCAGCAATTAAGCGATAAAAGTCCAAAAAAGTTTGACATTGCATGTAGTCTCAGCTAAATTTAAGCATAAGTATTATCAATAAAAATAAATAGGAAAAATCAGATGCCCGCTAAAGGTACTAAAACAACCAAAGTCAGCAAACCAAAAGTAACACGCTCGAATGTTGCGAAGTCCACTGGGAAGGCTGGACTTTTAAGTAAAAAAGTTAAGTTTAACTGGAAGATCGCTGCAGTTATCGGCGTTGTGCTTGTTGCGGCATTGGGCTATCTATTTGTCCGCTTGAGCTCTGCAAATGCCGGCTCTAGGTACTATCCAGCTAACAGTTGGTATACTGGTGGCAGTAACATTGGGGAGCCAATCGTGAAGAATGATGGCTCTCGAGCCGTAGCGAGTGAAACCGTCGGAGCGTCTGACAAGATCGATATTTCTATTAATATTTCGGGGAGGACATCATCTTCCACTGAATACTGTATGGAACTTGCCACTTCGGGTTCGACCGTTATCTCAGGAGGAGCAAAGGTTAACGGAACAACGAAGATTAAATTTGCCGAAAGAATTGGTGCTACTAATGGCAAACTGAAGAAGTGTTTCTGGCTAGATGCCGTTGATGCTCGAGCCAGTAAGACGTTGCTTTACACAGCTGAATCCGCAGCTGGGCAGAAGTCATATTTCTATGGCGTTACTGAAAAAGCTACTTATGTAGTGCAGGGCGAAAAGAATGCTGCGCAACAACCGGTAAGTTATCCGGCACCAGCACCAAACAATACTTGCTCAGGTGTGTATGGTCAGGGTAATCAAGGTGACTGTGTGGTACTTATTCAAACCAAGCTTAAGCAGCTCGGTTATGATCCGGGCCCAATTGACGGAATTTACGGAACCAAGACTACAGGCGCAGTAAAACTCTTCCAATCGAGAGCAGGAATTACACAAGATGGAATCGTTGGCCCGCAAACCTGGAGCAGACTGTTTAGTACCAGTTGTGGTCAGCCGGCTGCAAAGTGTTAGCTCAGTAGAATAAACAGGAAAGTTGTAGATCATGCCTGCAAAAACTACCAAATCAGCTAAAGCTAAATCTAACGTTGCACGAGCAACAGGAAAAGCTGGTCTCCTCAATAAAAAAGTAAAGTTTAACTGGAAGATAGCGGCGGTAATTGGCGTTGTTCTTGTTGCAGCTCTCGGGTATCTATTTGTACGACTGAGCCAGGCGGGCAGCTATGCTTGGGGTCCACAAGATATACAGCTAGCTGGCAACGGTACCGGTGAGCGCGTAACAAAGAGTGATGGGCGACCAGCCGTACAGTCACAAACACCAACTGCTACCTCATCACAAATTTTGATTGCGACAATCAACTCCAGCGTGTCTCAGGCAGATACATACTGTGTTGATGGTAATGCAACTGCAGACACGCAGATAACACCAAGGATTTTTATTGGAACAAGCTCAATTACTGCGCTTACGATGCAGAAAGTTGGTGCTGGGCCATTTAATGTTTGTTGGACAATTGCAGGTAATACTACCGGACAGCAGCGGAAAATCGACTTCGCCGGGACGGCTGCTAGGGATAAGCCTTTTGCTTACTTTAAGATAGAGCGTAAAGGTACGGCATCTGGTTCTGGAACAAAAACAACGAGCAATGCGCCTGCTAGCCCAAGTGCTTCTCCGGCCACAAAATAGGTGTAAGTGAAATCTGATTAAATTGTGATTGCACATAATAAATAGAGGAATAATAAAAGAATGCCAGCAAAAAACACAAAATCAAGTAAGGCCAAGGCTAACGTCGCCAGAAGTAAAGGTAAAGCCGGACTTCTCAGTAAGAAAGTAAAATTCAACTGGAAAATTGCAGCGGTTATTGGCATAGTCGTCGCCGCAGCTCTCGGCTATCTGTTTGTTCGCTTGAGTGAAGCTGGTAATAGCAGGGTATTTGGACCTGCTCAATGGAGCTACAGTGGTGACAATCTAGCCGGAGAGGTAGTGAATAAAAATGACGGCACCCAAGCAATTGCATCTATTGCAAGAGATGGGTCTGAAAAAATCAGCTTAAAAACTTTTACCAAGGGAGTATATAACGGCAAGACCAGCTACTGTTTTCAGTACGCAACCTCCGGTCCCGCCACCATTTCATCTTGGGCATATGTCAATAATTCAACAAAATTTGGATTTTATGAGAGGGTAGCTGGCGCAACAAATGGAAAAGTTACAAAATGTTTTGATCTTGAAGCGCGAGATGCGTATTCGGCTAAGACTATTTATTTTGTCATAGATGCTGCAGCTGGCCAAAAGGCGTACTTCTATTCTATGCGCGAACAGCTCGAGTCAACCACAAGTACCACAACTGGCGCCAAAACTCCGCCTCAAAGTTATCCGGCACCAGCACCTAACAATGCGTGCTCAGGAGTATATGGTCAGGGGAACCAAGGTGACTGTGTTGTACTTATTCAGACTAAACTTAAACAGCTTGGATACGACCCAGGCCCAATTGACGGAATCTACGGGACTAAAACCACTTCTGCTGTAAAACTCTTCCAATCCAGAGCAGGTCTAACTCAAGATGGAGTTGTAGGACCGCAAACGTGGAGCGCACTCTTTAGTACGAGTTGTGGACAGCCAGCTGCCAAGTGTTGAATTTAACATAAGCAAAAAATATGTCAGCCAAAACCATAAAACCAATTAAGCCTAAAGCTCAGGCCCATGTTGCAAAGTCAAAAAGTAAAAGTAGTCTTCTCAATAAGAGAGTAAAATTCAATTGGAAGATTGCTGCGGTTATTGGCATAGTGCTTATTGCCGCCTTGGGCTATCTATTTGTGCGCATGAGTCGTGCGCAAAGTTTTGGACCAGATGCTCATTTTCTAGACTTTTATCAACATTACGGCACACCCGGTCAAAAAGATAGCATAGGTGTACAGGCAGTTGGGACGATGAACATTACTGAAGATCCCAACGCACTGTTTTATTATGCAATGACAGTAAACATGGGGCCAGCACGGAATGTCACAGGCAATCCAGACTTTGCATATATAGGTTTGCAGTATAGAGACGGCAAGAAAAAAGCGATATTTTCTGTTTGGAATGGTATTTCCGGAACTGCTTCACCCGGTCAGAACTTACCCGGCCAAATTAGTGGCAAGTTTGGGGGCGAGGGTACTGGCTGGCAGACTATGGTGGATTATCCATGGGTATCGAATGTCGATTATCGAGTAAAAATACGAAAAGGTGAATGCAGTGGTGATAATTGTTATTGGTTTGGATCGGTTATTGACCCAAGGAATAACTACGAAACATATATTGGCAAGATTTTAGCGCCATATGGCGCATTGAAGGATTACATTGCGTATTTCCACGAGATGTACTCACCGCCAATTCCAGCTGATTGTGTTTTGCCTCGCTCTGTAGTGGTCTTTAAGCCAGTTGTCGTAACGACGGCAGATGGGAAGATTGCTCCGATTAGAAGTACAAGTACTGCGGTAAGTCCAAAGTGCCAGGGATATTATCAGAACACTATAAATGGCAATACAGCTGTATCTGCTACCCGAACGACACCTGGTCAGCTGGAGACTTCAGGCGCTAAAACTTCCAGTAGTCCCACACCAGCTCCCGCTCCAGCGAATCCAGCAACAAAAACTGCACCAGCTCCTTCAACACAGGGGATTTGCGAAGGTAAGAGCTCCTTCTCGCTTGGCAGCCAAGGGGGTTGCGTAACCCTTATCCAGGCTCGATTGCGAGATTTGGGCTATATGCAGGCCAATCAAGTGGACGGTAATTATGGCGATACAACAAAGGCTGCAGTAACGAAGTTCCAGGAGCGTAATGGCTTA
>JAUPVH010000046.1 GCA_030917125.1 Patescibacteria group bacterium
ATGCATCTAGTCCACTTGTAACAAAAGTATCAAGCTGGCTCCCTGTATATAACCCTGGGGTAGAGGACCCATGGACTGGCGCAGCGGCTTTAGAAATTACTTCAACCTGGCTGCAGGCTGGCCCTCCAGATGTGAATGGAAATGTCACAATTCAAAACGCTTCGGTAAATAAGGGCGGATTAAACGGAATTATGCCGGTGCGTACTGTCATTGCTTCACCAGCTTGTACAGGTGCAAACTGTAGCTACGCTGATTTTTCTCCATGGAATACTGACGCATATCCAAACTCAACTTATGTTGATAGTGCTGGGGTAAATGCTGGTGCATTAAAGAGTAATGTGACTACCAAGTGTGTGGCCGGTGGTTCAAATGAGTATAGCTGCGGTATGCCCGATCTTACCGGCACTAAGTTTGATTTAGTGAATCTGGTAAAGACCGAGATTAATAACGGTGCGACCAATGTTTACTACGATGGAAATGAAAGTGGAAGTTTTGCTAACACAACCATGATGCTGCGTATTCGCCCACGCTATAATGCTGCCAGCTACCGCATTCGCTTCTTTGATGCGAGTGGCAACCCAGTATATATGCCAGATGGTAACGCTACTATTGATGTAACTGCTCGTTCTGGCAATTACTTCCGTCGTGTACTAGCAAAGAAGCAGCTCACCCCAACAATTTATGACGGCGTATTTGATAACGCGCTCTTCTCGGGCTCTGATATCTGTAAGAATATGCGCATCTACCGTGACTATCGTGGTGCACCAGATTACATTTGGAATCCGGCGACTAGCACAAAAGATCAGAACAGTGCAGCGGGTCGAAATAGTTGTGGAAATGATCCAAACGTATAAGTAAAGTTAGCGATACTTGAAAAAATAGCCCCTCGGGGCTATTTTTGATTATCAGAGTGGAATTTTTGGTGGACTTCTTTGAGCTTCGGGTTGGTGATATGGGTATATACCTGAGTGGTCGCGACGTTCGCGTGTCCAAGGAGCTCTTGCACGCTGCGTAGATCCGCACCGTGTGACAGTAGGTCGGTAGCGAAGGAATGGCGTAGGGTATGTGGAGTAACGCGTTTGGTGATTCCGGCAGCCACACGACCATGCTCTATGATGCGCTGTATGCTTCTGGGTGTGAGCCGAGCCGTCGTACTCGATTCGTCACTTTTCTTGTTTGCCAGGTGAATAAACAGGGCATCATCCTTATCCTTGCGCATGGCTAGATACTCATTGAGGGCTGATGAGGCGAGCTCAGACAGGAACACCGGTCGATCCTTTTGGCCCTTACCGCGAATGGTAAATTCGCCACGAGCAGTATTCACGTCGTCACGATTGAGGCTGACGAGCTCTGAAACACGCAGACCACCCGAAAAGAGTAGCAGCACGATGGCTCGGTCGCGCATACCAGCCAGATCCTTTCCTGACACTGCTTCGACAAGCCGAGCGACTTCTTCCGCGTCCAGGAAGGCAACTTGAGGACGGGCGGCTTTCGCGAGTTCAATGCGCTCGGGAGGGAGAGATTCGATATCGAGCCGAGCGAGATACTTTAAAAAGGAACGCATGGCAATGAGGTGGTAATTAATTGTAGTTACACTCACACTACGGCCATCGTCTAGCTTCAGGCGATTCAGCCACTTGCGCCAGCCAGCGATAGTTTTGTCACTAATTTTGGAAACCTGGATATCACCTGCGTATTCATAGAAGCGATTAAGGTAGTGGCTATAGTTTTCGATTGTTTTCAGGCTGCGGCCACGCTCAAGTTCGAGGGCGTCTAAAAATTCTGCGAGGTAATCTGAAAACATATCTCTAGCATAAGGCTTTTATCGAGAAGCTGCAAAGTTTTCAGATTGGACATGTGCGTTCGAAAGAGTAGAATAGAGGGCATGTTTGGGGGACTTACTCAAAAGCGTCTAGAATTATCGCGCGAACTGGTCTTGCCAGTGTTGTTCTTGTCGTTATTAATGGTGCCATGGTTCTTGGGTGGGCGCGACCCCTTTGGTCTGGTAGTGCAATCGGGGTTGAGCTTGTTGCTTCTCGTCAGCTGGGTGCTACTTTCGCGTGATCGAGCCTTAGCTATAAGCTTACGCCCGCGCTGGGTGATGGTACCGGGATTGATTTTAGTCACGACGGCGCTGGCTAGCTTGCTATGGTCGGTGAGTAAATTTGAGTCAATGTTAGCATTGACGACAATTTTGAGCGCTTCGGTAGTATTTGTGGTGGCTCGGGATGTGTCTCGTAATGCCCTGGCTCGGGGCTTTCTGGTGAAGATTTTTCTCTTGGTGGCATCGGTAGTGAGTGCGATTGGTATCGGCATGTATTTATCTGGTGACTACGAACGAGCTACCTCATTATTTTTCTGGCCGAATCCGTTTGCTACCTATTTACTCGCGGCCTTGCCGTTTAGTTTAGATTTAGCGATACGTCAAAGCAAAGATCGACCGAGTATATGGGTGTATGTTTCCTTGCTGCTCGGAACGGCCTTTATGCTGACCTATTCACGTGCAGCTTGGTTGATAGCGGTAGTAATGGCTGGTCTCTTGCTGTGGCGTTCTGCCAATCGACAACGCGCTTTAGTAGTTCTAGCAGGCGTTGTGGTTGCGTCTGCAGCTTTCGGGTTAGCTGCAACCAGTGCGCGGACATATTTGGAAAAGCCAATTGTGCAAGTTGCAGATCGGCTGACTGAATCAGCTCAGTCTCAAAGTGTTTCTGACCGCTTCGATTACTGGCGCGAGGGGAGCGCGATGTTTGCAGAAAGACCGGTGTTCGGTTGGGGTGTTGGAACATATAAGGAAGTGCATCCAGCATTTCAGCGTGGTGCGGTAACGGCTACGAATAATCCGCATTCGCTGCCGGTTCAGGTGTTGGTGGAGTTAGGCGTGGTTGGCTTTGTGGCTTTGCTGGTGATGATAGCCGGCTTTATTGGTTATCTGTGGCGTGAACGATTCGTAAAACGTTCACCAACTATCTGGGCGGCTCGTGTGGCGCTGATTGTTGTGGCGCTCCATAGCTTTGTTGATTTGGCCACCAACTATCCGACCTTAATCTTAATTCTTTTGGTGCTCGCAGCTTTAGCGGTGCCAATTCCTCAAGAACATGGCGAGTTCCGACTAAAGGACAGGCGCGCTATGACGGGTTTTGGTCTGGCTAGTCTGGCGATGCTGTTTGCCACTTGGTTTACGTACCAACTTTATCTTTCGCGAATAGATCAGGCTTATATTGATGTGCTTATTCCATTTGAGATGGAGGAGGCAGGACAGCGTTATGAAGCACTACTGGAGACGCCAGTAGTACCGCCGGACACGCTTTCGCAAGCCGCGCTCTTTTGGGTGGATATGTATGACGCTGGGGAAACCCCGCAGCCCAAGTATGCCGAGCGGGCAGCTCGACTTGCCACTGAGGCTACGCGTAGAGAACCACGTGACGCCCGCCACTGGTACGCACTTGGAAATGCGAGTGAGCGGCTCGGGAAGACATCTGAAGCCCTCGCGGCCTATCGAAGGGCTGTTGAACTTGATCCGTATAATAACCCCCAGTATCAGGTAAGTTATGCGCAGCTGTTGGCACAAGAGGGATTCACGCAAGAGGCACTCGAGGTGTTGGGCGTGATTACAGGTGAATATACTGATGAGGTAATTGCCAATCGTAGTTTTATACGAATAGGTGATCGAGTAGCCATTGCCTTAACCCAGCAGGCACAATTACAGCTAGAGTCTGGCGATACGGCCGCAGCCGCCCAATCTCTGGCCCGGGCTCGGCTGCTCTCGCCAAACTATCAGCCTGCAGAAGAGCTCGAAAAACAGCTTTCGCAGTAGCAAGGTATCGGCAGTGTGAGCTGGAGTGCGGTACAATAGACGTTACGCATGAGTATTTCTGCCTATTTTCTTGAACTCGCCATTGGTGTTATCAACCAGATTGGATACCTGGGGATTAGCATTATTTTAATACTTGATAATGCCGGTGCCCCCATCCCATCTGAAGCTATTCTCGCGCTATCAGGCGCCGCAGCCAAGGCTGGTGACATGGATATTCTGTTCGTTTTTATTCTTGGTGTGGTGATGCAGACTATCGGATCGAGCTTAGCCTACTGGATTGGCGCCACTGGTGGCGAAACTGTAGTGCGGAAGTATGGCAAATACATTTTAATTTCTATGCACGACTATCAAAAAACCCACGCCTGGTTTGAGAAAAATGGCGCCAAAGCAATATTTATCTCGCGACTTACTCCAGTAGTGCGTACCTATATGGGATTTGTGGCGGGGGCAGCAAAGATGTCGTTTTCTAGCTTTCTTACTCAGACTATCATGGGATCATTTGTATGGACTCTTCTCTGGGTAGGCTTTGGGTATGTCGTGGGTGAGGAGTGGCGTAAATACTATGAATATTTGCATTATCTCGATTACATCATAATCCTCGTTCTTGTTATATTTATTGGTCGTTTTGTATATAAAAAGTTAAGTCGTCGAGCTGCTAGAAAACTGCAAGCAGAGGAGTCAAAGAAGTGACAAATCCTGAATATATCCGTGAATTGCCTGGCGGTTTGCGTTTGGTGCATCGTCATATGCCCGACACCGACAGTGTAACTTTGCAGATTTTTTTTGGTGCAGGTGGACGCTACGAAGATATGCAGCGCGAATATGGAGTATCGCACTTCTTGGAGCATCTACTCTTTCAGGGAAGTAAAAAATATCCTTCGGCTAAAATCCTCTCTGAAACGGTTGATGGCGTAGGGGGATTTATGAATGCCTATACAACCGCCGAGCTTACCTCATACTACGCAAAAATCCCTTCTGATAAGTTTGTTGATATTGCTGATTTATTAGCTGACCTTACGATGCAGCCACTGTTTGATCCTGTTCAGATTGATCGGGAGCGCGGCGTGATTATTGAAGAAATGAATGTATATCGAGATGATCCGGGCCAGTATATTTTTGACCTGATTGGTGATGTGCTGTGGCCACAGGATGTGTTACGCAGTAATATCCTTGGTACTGAAGAGACAATTCGAGCTCTGCCGCGTGAAGTAATAGCTGGCTATCACGCCTCACAGTATGTGCCATCGAATGCAGTTATGGCAATTGCTGGAAATGTTACCTTAGCTGAAGCGGAGCAGGTGATTGCACCGCTCTTTCAGGCATCGCATGTGGCTGCACCGCGTCATTTTGTCCAGGCTCACGGCCCCTTGGCTGCAGAGAAGGTGCGTATTTATCATCAAAATACCAGTCAGACTCATATGGTTTTGGCTGGTCGTGGTTTGTCCTTGCGTCATCATAATGAGGCGGCTTTTCGGGTTTTGGGGGCGCTTATGGGTGGTGGCCCAAGCTCTCGGCTCTATCACTCAATTCGTGAAGAAAAGGGCCTTGCCTATGTAGTGTATATGGGGATGACCGGCTACGCAGATACCGGTAAGTGGGAAGTTTATGCGGGTGTCAGCAACGACAAAGTTGAGGAAGCTCTGGAAGCAATTGTAAAAGAGCTGGAGATTGTTCGCTCAAACCCTGTTAGTCATGACGAATTGCAGCGCGTGAAGCAGCAGCTGAGGGGGCGTATTATTATGAGTCAGGAAACCAATGGGGCTGTGGCCGATCGGATGGGGGCCGAGTTGCTTCTGACTGGACAAGTACGGTCAGTAGACGATATTCTAACCAGTATTGAAGCCGTAACGGTGGATGAGATTATGTCGCTTGCACAGCAGTATCTCGACCCAAATGGAATGCGTATGGCGATTATTGGGCCACACGATAATGCCGCCCGGCTTACAGAAATAATTAGATAGGGGATAGTATGACAAAAATACTTGCAGATGATAAAAAACTTACAGAACTTCGCAGCGAGCGCAGCTTAGTGCTCTTAAAGCCAGATGCTGTGAAGCGTCAGATTGTAGGCGAACTCATTACGCGGTTTGAGCGCAAAGGTTTGAAGATATGTGGTCTAAAAATGGTTATGCCGACCGAAGATTTAGCCGGGCAGCACTATACTGATAGCGAAGAATGGCTGAAAGATAGCGGCGAGCGAACCTATAACTCTTACGTAGAAAAAGGTATTGAGCCACCGATGAGTGCTCGAGATCTAGCCTTGAATACGCGCCGCAAACTTATGAGTGGACTCACTGCCGGACCATTGGTAGCGCTCGTGCTGCAGGGAGCGCATGTTATTGAGATTGTCCGTAAAATGCGCGGCGCTACCAGCCCACAGGCGGCTGATGTGGGGACGATTGGCTTTGATTATTCAGTCGATTCTTACGAGCTCGCCGACGCTGGAGACTGGCCAATTCGCAATATTATCCATGCCAGTGATAGTGTCGAAAATGCCGATCGCGAGATAGCCATCTGGTTCAAAGACGGTGAAGTACTTGATTACACCAGTGCAATTGAGCATATTTTGTATTCAAAAGAGTGGTAAAAATAAAAACTATTTTCTGGCATTACTAAGTTTAATAAAAACAATTATAGAGTTGAGGATGGCGACTATGATGTTTGTCACCCAAATTGCCGGTCTTTGATTTACGATACCGTAAACCGCCCAGAGAAGTGCAGAAGTAGCGACTAGCCCAAATGTGCTAAAAGATAGGTCATCTGTCTTTCGTGTTCTGAGCGTTTTGATGGTTTGCGGGAAGAAACCTATGAGCGACAATGCACCAGCTAAAAATCCAAGTAGTTCAAACATAATTTAATGGTACCCCCGGAGAGAATCGAACTCCCGACGCCCTCCTTAGGACGGAGGCGCTCTATCCACTGAGCTACGGGGGCAGATAGTAGTACATTGATTATAGCAGTAGCTCAGGAGTGATTGGATAGAGCACCATTTTATAGCTCGCTGACACTCGACATCCACCCAAGCTACGGGGGCAGGTGCTCATTCATTATAGCAAGGCTAAATATCACAAAAAGCATAAAAGCTATTGCGCGCGTCAATTTTTCGTCCATATAATGAAGAAGTACTTGTACCCAAACGAAAGTTGACCCATGTCGCACAGCATCATGTCACTCGACCTCACCGATCGGAACTCTGGACTGGAAGTCTCAGTCGAAGTGTCTCACCGTACTGTCCATGCAGCGGTGCATTCCGCAGATACACCAACGCGAGACACAGCCCGTAACTACATCATCGGCGCTTTCAGTGAGGCAGTCGGTCCGCAGGACAGGGCTTCTTTGCAGCTGCTGCGCTGGTCAGACATCGCCGACTCCGTGACGGCAGCCGTCTCTCCGCACCCATCACTCTTGCCTGACGATTCCTGCTTCACTCAGCTCACCATGGCCTGCTAGCCGGCCCACCGTCTTTCCCTACGGGGAGGGGCGGTAAATTTTATCTTGATTATGCTAATATGTGGCTATGAGAAAACGAGAACGCTCGGAGGCTCGATCTCCAGAACAAGATCAAGATGAATACCGAGAGCCAGAGGTAATTTTTGTGGAGCGACAGTTTCCGATTGTGCTGCGTTGGCCACTCATATGGGGGATGATTTTTATTCTGGTTGGCATGGTGCCATGGTCAATTTCTACTGCGAACGCCTATGACTGGCAGCCACTGGCGGTAAATTGGATGGCTATCGTGGGGCTCGCGCTCTTAGCGTATTGGACCTATCATTTTGTCGGCTGGTATTTTACGGTGCTCATCCTAACCGATCAAGATATTACGTATATTCGGCAAAAGGGCTTTTTTCACAGGAAAGTCTCAAGTTTAACCCTTAATAATATACAGAGCGTTAATCATGTTATTCCTGGGATGCAAGCAGCTCTGTTTAAGTTTGGAGATATCCAAATAGAGACGCTATCTGGTAGTGGGCATATGCATTTGAAGACCTACCACAAGCCCGCGCGGCTGCAAGAGGAAATCTTAGACGCGATGGAAAACTACTCCTCGACTGTCGAGGCGTAAGTAGTGTATGATACATCTAATAGTAAGCAATTGGTGAGGAAATAAGGAGAGATATGGCTGATACTGACAAGAAAAAAGCTGCTAAGCCAGCAGCAAAGAAGACACCTGCGCGTTCGGACCGCTTGAAGAAGCTAGCTGGTAAAAAAACTCCAGATAATTCTGTTGCTTCGACGGAGAAAGTTGATAAAAAGGCTGATGCGAAAAGCACAAAAGACACGAAAAAACCTTCAAAGTTTCAGGAAAAGCTTTCCAAGCTTGGCGTAAAGACTAAGCCGAATCGCAAGCTTATCGTAATTGCTGGGGTTTCTGCGTTGGTGGCCCTGCTCGTCACACTCGTCACGTTTGGCGTATTAATTTACAAGTATAAAAGCGAGGCTAAGGCTGTTCAGATAATGGCAAAAGTTGTGCCATATCCAGTTTTGAGCGTGAATGGTAATCCGCTTTGGAATACTTCAACCTACGGTGAGTATCTCTTTGAGCTGGCCAGCATCAAGAAGTTTTATCAGTCACAGGGTCAGGATTTGAATTCTGATGAAGGCAAAGCTCGCTTAGTGGAGCTCAAGCAAGAGCTTTTGAAGCAGCTGGAGGATAATCAGATCATTCGTCAGGAAGCGGCTAAGGAGCGCATCACGGTTTCTGCTAAGGAAGTTGATGAAGAATACAATAAACTTGTTGAAAACGCTGGTGGTCCAGATAAAGTAAAAGAAACTTTACAGAATCTGTATGGCTGGACGATTGCTGACTTTAAAGAGAAAGTTCGGTTTAGCTTAGTACAGAAGAAGCTTGCCGATAAGATTACCAACGATCCGAATCGTAATGGTACCGCTAAGGCTAAGGCTGAAGATTTGGCAAATCAGATTAAGGGTGGTGCAGATTTCGCAGAGCTCGCAAAAGCTAATAGTGAAGATAGTTCAGCCTCTAATGGTGGTGACCTTGGCTTTATCGAAAAAGGTCAGACAGTTACCGAATTTGAGAATGCTGCCTTCGCCCTCGCGCCAGGTCAGGTGAGTGGTATCGTGAAGACACAGTACGGCTTCCACATCATCAAGGCTACTGAAAAACAGGATGATAAAGTAAAAGTTTCCCATATTCTTATCAAGGGCGTAGATCTTGAAAGCTGGCTGGCTGAACAGCGCGAGCAAGCCAAGCTCTCACGTTATTTGAAACTAAACTAAAGGAGTAACCGGTGCCAGAACCGACACCAGAACAGCCAGGGGGAAATACATCACATCTACCTGGTGGTGATGGCGTAAGTAGTGTTGAGCCGGTAGCCCCAACCAGCACTGTTCCAACTGATAGAAAAATAGTTCACCCTTCTGAACAGATTCAAGCAGAGGTTAGGGCTCATCCTGAGTATATGCCTGCGGCTGCACCAATTCCGCCCAAGCCAATTGGGCCAGAAGTACCAGAGGTTTTCAAGAATCCGCCACCTGAAACCGCACCCGTAGAGGAGGCACCTGCACCGTCTGCAGTTTTGTCTGCTGGCAGTGTGGCAACTATGACTCGTCCGAGTGGGCGTTGGCAGGCGTTTTGGTTTGCAATTAGCGCACTCACGCTTTGGATGGCAACGGCTGCTACAAGTCTAGTAACGCGGCAGGGGACGCTCCGAAAAATGCTCATCGGCGTTACTGGTCAGGCTGATACCGAACTTTTTGGCACCCAAATTGACGTTTTTATCGCTCAGGCTGGTCTCGCCTTAATGCTCATAGCTATTCCAGTATTTATAATCTCAACCATCTTGGTGGATCGCTACAAAAGCGCCCATCCAGATTTCGATACGACCGGCATGAAGAAGATTGCTTACTTTTTTATGGTGCTTGCGGTACTCAGTATTATTGGCTCGCTAGCAACCGAGATTTACTTACTCTTATCGAATAATATGTACAAAGAAAACGCTTTGACAATTGCTGCACCGATTGCCGAAATATTCTTTGCCGGAGCATACATTTTCTGGCTCTATACGACCGTTTCGGAGGATAGAAAGTCATGAAGATGCCACGCTCAACCCACACCATAATTACTCTCATAATTGCTGCGATTCTTTCCGGGCTCTTTGCGATTGGATATTTTAACATGATTAACCCTAATGATAAGCAGGCACTGAAGTATGATCAGCAGCGTGAAGATGACTTCGAAAAACTTTCGACTGTCATTCAGAGCTACTATACGAAGAAAGATAAGCTGCCAGATAGCTTAGAGGCTCTTAAGGAAGAAGTAGAGCGCGATGCAGAAGCTCGGAGTACAGATAGTTTAGATGCGCTGACAGGCCTCTTGGCCTATCAGTCGGTTCCGCAACGTGACCCATATTCGAATCGTCCATATACATATAAGTTTGAGAACTCTTCTTCCACGAAATATCAGCTTTGCACAAACTTCTTTAAGGAGAATAAAGGTGATGATGACGCTGTCGATAAGGGTAGTAGCGAAACCGTGAAACATGGATCTGGCGATCAGTGTGTAGATTTTGAGGTGAAGAAAAAGACAACCCGGACAAATAACTCATATAGTCCGTCGATACAGAATGCCCCTCGATATGATGATCTCACTGCTGAAGAGCAGCAGCAGTTGCTTGATGACCTCGAGGCCGAGTCTCAACAAAACAATTCTGGTTCTTCCACACAGAATTAACCCCTCCTCAACTCGAGAAGGGGTGGGGCCTAGTATCGACTCAGCTCACGTTGTAGGTTAGAGCGCGCTGAGTGCTCAAACCAGGTGTAAATCTCCTCTGTGAGATAGATCCGGTCTTGAGCTAGCATCCCGTGAATGAAGCGCTTGCGGCCACTCTTCCAAGCATCTTCAGAAAGATTAAGCTCCTCCCAGATCTTGAGTGTGTTTGCGTCGTAGTCATCTGGGTCGATTGCGAGAGATAGCAGGTCGATGTCATGGACGCGCCTATCACCAGCGGAGTATGG
The DNA here is from genome assembly GCA_030917125.1 of Patescibacteria group bacterium. Classification (GTDB taxonomy): domain Bacteria; phylum Patescibacteriota; class Saccharimonadia; order CAILAD01. The sequence goes on from JAUPVH010000046.1 coordinate 10,790, forward strand.
CCCCAGCTTCTTCTTGTGATACTCGGTCGAGAGAATATGATTACCGGCTTTGATTAGCTCATCATTGGTAAAAATACCTCGGAGTAGTGCCGCCATCTGCCAGGCGCTTTGAGATTCGTTCTCGCTATTGCCTGGAATGTAGACCAAATCATGGAACCAAATCGCTAGAATTTCGAGCTCAGTGGCATCAGGAAAGTACCTTTCCATGTTATCAAGCATCTGACAGATGTGCTCGAGGGTGTGATAGCGACGATGGTGCTGATTGTAGTGGTCGGCAATTACTCGGTACACCCAGAGGGCTCGTTCTAGGCTCGTGCGATGTCCTACAAAATCCACCCAACGCTGCATCATTGGATCCCTCATGGCTTCCTCCTTGAAGTTGTAAGGTACACCATCATAATAAACCTATTTTCAGATATAGTTAAGTGTGTATAATAATCATTAGACAACAGATAAGGAGATGACATTACGCTATGCTTGATGCCAGAAGTTTGCTTGCGCAGCTTGAACTTACAGAAGCGGAAATAGATGTGTATTTAGTGATGCTTAAAGGGGCGCAGTCGGCTCGGGAGGTGATAAATTCTACTGGACGCAGTCGCCCAACGGTGTATTACGCACTCTCGGCACTCGAGCGTCGAGGCCTGATTACCAAGCAGGGTAACTCTGAGGAGTATCGCTTTCAGGTCGAGCCACTATCGCGCCTTAAAACTATTTTGCAGGAGCAAGAAGATTCCTTAGAGACCGCAAAAAGCCAGCTCGAAGAGTTTATTCAAATGAATCAGGAACGCCAACCCGGCGACCATCGTCCACAAATCGCGTTTAATGAAGGTTTGCAGGCAGTAAAAAATATTATTATGGAATCTTTGTACTGCCATGGTCGCAAAATAGATTCATTAGTACCGTCGGATAATTTTTTCTGGCAACTCGGGCCAGATTTTGTTGAGCACTATGTGCAGCTGCGGCATACGCTCGGTATCTCAACGCGCAACCTGTGGGGCAAGAGCGTGCCGAGGGAGAGTATAGAAAAGTATTATCAGAAATCCCAACTGCGTCAACTGCCAGATGGAATGGGGGATCAGTTCCGCACCACGATTTTTATGTATGACGATGCTGTTTTATATGTTTCATCTTTGGCGAGTGGCTATGCGTTAGTAGTGCGATCTCGTGAGCATAGCGAGATGATGCGGGTGTTTTATGATACGTTGTGGGGGTTAGGTAAAAAGCTAGAAATATAAAAATCTCCCCTCATGCCCTAAGGCAAGAGAGGAGTGGTTGTCACAGCGAGATCAGCTCAGTGGCTGACCATACTCATCCTTGTTGTGGAGCACGCCGTTCACGATCCGGATCACTTCTCGAAATGCGGCAGTGATGTTCGGCTCGCGAAAAGCGCGCGTCAGGTGTTCTTGGCCCTGCTGGAAGTTATTGGGATCCAGTGCGTCGATAGCCTCGAGTGCTTCCCGGTAGGTACACTGGTGATTATCTGGCCCACCATCAGCGGTAGAAAGGGGTTCACGTCCGTACTCACGGAAGGGATCGTCTGCTTCAGTGAAACCGCAGTCTCCTAGCTGGTAAAGGCAATCCAGCTCACTTGGGCGAATCTCCACAGATTCGAGTTCGATAACTACATTTCCGTTGGTGGGGTGGAAGGCCACCGAAATAACGGGCACATCCGTTTCTGTGAAGATGTCGGCTGCTCGGCCAAGGTCAACGGTATCGCCTAGACTGGGGAGGCGGGGCCAGGGGAGGTCTTCGTAGTGGCGAACATACGTTCTTTCGCCTTCGTCTAGCACATTGAGTGCAACAAGAAGTGTGATCATTTGAGGTACCTCTGCTTTCATCGACAGATTTAAAGTATACAATACCATAAATAATATGTATAGTCAATAAAAATACCCTATCCACATCTACACTGTAGACATGAATAGGGTGAGGGATTAGGCCGTTGCGGCCGTCAGTTCTCTGAGCTTCTTGTCGCTCTCGAAGATGATCAGGCCGATGCGGTTGGTCATGAAGCGTGCCACCATCGGGTCCTGTTCCTTGGGGTAGGCGCTGACCGCTCCCAGGAGGCGGCGGCCCTGTATCTCAACGTAGGCCGCGCCGTCGTAGGGAAAGTCTCCCCAAGAGAAGCTGCCGTCGGCGTTCTGGCTCTCGACGACGTCGCGGAACTTGCGGGGATAATGAAGTCGGATCGACTCCGTGTCCATGCCCTCACGAGCGGCGGCTCGGAGCTTCCGACAAGCGTTGGCGGCATAGCGCGGACCTTCCGGTCCCCAGTGCACCACCAGGGCGACGAGCACGGAGGGGTGGTCCCAGTGGTCTGAGTAGCGAGCCATCGGGCGAGCCAGGGCGAAGCCGAAGCTCTCACGCTCCTCGATGATCCCGTCGAACATCATGCGTTCGATGGTTGGGCGCATCTCGAGCGCAACTTCTGCCAGATCGACACCAGCTTCGGTGCCGGGGTTCCAGATGAGAAGTGTGGGGAGAGACGTCATGTCCAGGTTGGTCATGGGATTCCTTGTGAGGTGCAACTGCATTTCTCGTGCAGATGTCCGCGGTGGACAGTTGCAATAATATAGCATAAAAACTATAGAAAGTCAATAAAAAAGACTCAAAGGTATGAGTCGAGATAAGTACAATGGCGGGCCCGACCAGATAGCGGCAAAGCCTTCTTCGCTGCAGGCATGCTCGAAGCGGAGCTTCTGTGCATGCCTTTGCTTCGACGAACCGGCCGATTCGTATCACGAGTAGAAACTCGTCCAAACTAAAAACACCACCTTAACGGTGGAATTCTTAGTTTGGCGGGCCCGACCGGATTCGAACCGGCGATCTCCTCCGTGACAGGGAGGCATGTTAGGCCTCTACACCACGGGCCCGCGATGAAAGGAACTTGCATATTTTAGCATTTATCGGCTATTAGTTCAATGCTAGGGTGGGGTAATGCGTGTCGCACATTTTTATGTTTTACACAGTTGAACACAATTTTCCGAAAGCTGAGTAGTAAATGCCCGAGGGTTTTAGCGTAATTACAAATGACTACTATTTTTATACAAAAGTGTGAATAATATTCTTGTTCTGATAGCTCTGCTTGAAGGTAAATGATGATATGGCTCTAGTTTTGTGTAATTTAGATTGCATTTTTGTTGAGAGGGGTGGGTGATTATGCTACAATTTCTGCGTCCTTCTACAGGAGTAGGCGGGTATCGTTTAATGGTAGGATGCGACCTTCCCAAGGTTGAGACACGGGTTCGATTCCCGTTACCCGCTCCAAGTAATATGCCGGTGTAGCTCAGTTGGCCAGAGCAATGCTTTCGTAAAGCAGAGGTCGGCGGTTCAAATCCGCCCATCGGCTCCAGATATAAGGCCTTTTTCTAGGAGGGCTTATATCTGGAATCAAAAGGTCGTTTTCTCTCTCCAGGATTGGTATACTACAAGGTAGATTGTATGGCGCGCGAAACCCGAAAAAAACGGCTCTTTACGAGCGAATTCTGGCAGAACAACTGGCTTGTGGCCTTGGTTGTACTGCTGGTTATTCTTAATATTGCTATTACGGCCATGGTTGTTTATCAGGTACGACCTGTGAATTCGCCAGTCCCTACGCGATTCACTAGTTTTGCGAATTTCGACAAACTCGGTGGTTGGACGAGCTTTTATGTGTTACCGGCAATGAGTTGGCTAGTTTCGTTTACGAATATTTATCTGGCACAACTGGTGTATAAACGCAGTCGAATAACCAGCGTAGTTATGGTAGTAGCGACGTTTGTGATGGCACTTTTGGCATTTCAGACTTCTTCCTACTTTATTGGAGTGAGCTATGGCCCGCGTCAATAGTCTTTCTGGATCAGGAGTAGAGGCACCGCATAGGGTGGTGCGATTCTTTGAAATTTTGCCAGGGCTTGCAACCTGGACGATGATTGTTCTTCCTATCGTTCTCTCAATTTACGCACCAGTGGTGGTGGCATACTTTATTATTGCTTTCGACCTGTTCTGGTTGATGAAGTCATTTAGAATGAGTTCTGCGCTTCTGGTGGGGCATAGACGATTGCGCATTGCTACGCAGCTCGACTGGGTAGCTCGGCTCAAGCATCTCGAGGCGATGATGGCTGGAGAGGGTACTGAAGAGGTGGAGCAGGCTATTGTTGAAGCTAAGCGGGAACAGAGTTTTTTCTGGTTTCTATCTCGTAAGGGGAGACGGCAGAATGAGCAGCTTCAGCAGTTGCACGTCGAGCTCGATAATCTTAAGAACACACAGGCTTTTCGGAAGCCAGTCAAACCTTCAGAAGTCATTCATGTAGTAATTTTAGCAACATATAATGAAACTTTAGAGACCTTGCGGCCTTCAATAAAAGCGCTTGCCCAGGTGAATTACGACTTAAGTAAGATTTGGTTTGTTGTGGCCTATGAAGAACGGGGTGGAGACGTCGATCGCGAGCGAGTTGCCACTTTACAGCGCGAGTTTAAAGGGCAGTTTGCGCGGTTCTTAAGCTTTGAGCACCCAGATGGCATTGTGGGTGAAGAGCGTGGGAAGGGGGCGAATATTACGCATGCTGGTCGTGAAGTCCTCAAGGTAATTCGCGATGAAGGTCTGCATATTCCTAATATTATGGTGACTACATTAGATGCCGATCATCGACCTGATCCAGAGTACTTTAACCATCTGACGTATTCATTTGTAACCTCGGA
>JAUPVH010000047.1 GCA_030917125.1 Patescibacteria group bacterium
AGGAGAAATCAGGTAAACTAATCAACTGTAGCCCTAAGATATATATGACAAGTACAAAGGAAGTAATCGAAGTTGAAGGGACTGTTCTCGAAGCGCTCCCAAATGTAACCTTTAAGGTTGAGCTCGAGAACGGTCACATTGTTCTTGCCCATGTATCGGGTAAGATGCGGATGCATTATATAAAAATTCTTCCTGGAGATAAGGTGACGTTAGAAATGACACCCTACGATCTCAATAAGGGAAGAATTACGTATCGGCATAAATAAGCGAAATTAAGGAAAGAATAGATACCCGTGAAAGTACGAGCAGGAGTCAAGCCAATGTGTGCGAAATGCAAGGTAGTACGCCGTAAAGGTGTAGTACGGGTTATCTGTGAAAATCCTAAACATAAGCAGCGACAGGGATAAGCATGGCACGTATAGCAGGTACAAACATTCCGAATGAGAAGCGCATCGAAATTGCCTTGACGTATGTACAGGGTATTGGCTTGACCTCAAGTCATAAGATTTTGGAAAAAACCAAAATTAATCCCGACACACGTGTGAAGGATTTGACTGAAGCAGAGTTGACAGCACTCCGTAGCGAAATTGATGCAAATTACGAAGTCGAAGCCGACCTGGCACGTAAGGTTATGCTTAATATCAAGCGACTGAAGGAAATTAAGGCTTATCGTGGACTTCGCCACAATGCTGGGCTTCCTTCACGCGGTCAACGCACTAAGACAAATGGACGTACCCGACGTGGACGTAAGCAGACACAGGGTTCGGGACGTAAGAAAGCCGCGTCAAAGACGTAGCGGTAAGACTAGAGGAAACGGAATAGTATGGCACAAGCGAAAGCAAAAACTCGACGTCGAAAGATCAAGCGCAACCTTCCTAAGGGGCAGGTTCATATTCAGTCGACATTTAATAACACGATTATTAGTGTTACCGATGAAACCGGCAACGTGGTAAGCTGGGCCTCTTCAGGATCGGCTGGCTTTAAGGGGTCTCGCAAAAGTACTCCGTACGCTGCGCAGATTGCAACCGAAAAAGCTCTTGAAAAAGCAAAAGACTTTGGTTTAAAGCAGGTTTCTGTGATTGTCCAAGGTATTGGTTCTGGGCGAGAAAGTGCCATCCGTGCGCTTCAGAACACTGGTGTAGCCGTTACATCTATTCGTGATATTACTGGTGTGCCACATAACGGCTGTCGTCCACGAAAGGCAAAGAGGAATTAATTATGGCACGTAATCTTACCCCAATTAGTAAACTTTCGCGTCGTGAAGGTGTACAGCTTCATCCAAAAGCTGCTAAAGCCTTGGCGAAACGAAACTTTGCTCCTGGTCAGCATGGTCAGGCGCGTCGTCCCAAGCCATCAGACTACGCTGTGCAGTTGCGTGAAAAACAGAAAGTAAAGCGTCTCTACGGCGTCATGGAAAAACAGTTCCGTCGTTATGTCGGAGAAGCTGAGCGCCGTGAAGGTGTGGCTGGTGAAAACCTTCTTCGCCTTTTGGAACAACGACTTGATAACGCTGTCTATCGCTTGGGGCTTGCCCCGTCACGACAAGCTGCCAGACAGATGGTGACTCACGCCCACATTCGCCTGAATGACAAGAAGGTAGATGTACCGTCAATCCAGGTAAAAGTTGGTGATATTATTACCATCAAGGAATCCAGCAAAAAGAAGCCATTATTCGCCGATTTGGCTGAGCAGCTTAAGAATGATGCTCGCGAAATGCCAAGCTGGTTGAAATTAGATGCAAAGAAAATGGTCGGCACTGTCACGAGCCAGCCACTTCGAGAAGATAGTGACAATTTCATTGAAGAACAATTAATCATCGAGTTCTACTCGCGCTAAGTTAAGTAATTAAGAGGAGTCATCATGGCCTTATACGATATCAACCTTCCAGAAATGAAAGAAGAGCAAGTAAACGAAAGCACTAGCCGCTTTACGATTGCTCCGCTATACCCGGGTTATGGTATGACCATCGGTAACTCAATGCGTCGAGTAATTCTCTCCAGCCTCGCTGGTGCCGCTGTGACCGCAGTGCGCATTGAAGGTGTGGATCATGAATTTACCACGATTGATGGTATTCAAGAAGATGTTATTAACCTTATTCTCAACATCAAGCAGCTGAAGGTTAGCTACTCTGGTACCGAATCAGCCACTATGACGCTCTCTAAGAGCGGTAAGGGTGTGGTTACTGCTGGCGATATTCAAACTACTGGTGATATGGAAGTGGTGAACAAAGACCTCGAACTTTGCACTATTGATAACGCCAAGACTAAGCTCGAAATTGAATTTAAGGTAGAGCAGGGTCGAGGATACAGCCCAGTTGAAACTCGTCAGGCAGATCGCTTGCCAGTTGGCTGGATTGCGGTTGATGCTATCTACACGCCAATTAAGCGCGTACGCTTTAATATTGAGAATACTCGTGTTGGCCAAATGACCAACCTAGATAGCCTGGTAATGGAAGTGGAAACTGATGGTTCAATCACACCGGATGCAGCTATGCGCCAAGCTAGCGAAATCCTCGTTGGGCACTTTCAAGTTATCGCCGGCATGGACGTAGTCTCAGTCGGTGCGGAAGGCATTATGACTGCAGAGGCTAAGGCCGAGGCAGAACACGGTGCAGTTGCAATTGAGGAGCTTTCACTCTCACAGCGCACCACCAACGCCCTGATCAATAACGACATTGCTACAGTTGGCGATCTGAGTCAGCTCACCAAGATGGAGTTGAAATCTCTCAAGGGATTTGGTCAGAAGGCATTTGAAGAAGTATTAGAAAAGCTCGAGGAGATTGGTATTAAACTCGCTTAATTCAAGCGAGATTAGCCAGGAACACAATTATGCACGCTCACTACCACACAATATCAAAGCTATCTCGAAAGATAGGCCCACGTAAAGCCGTTATGAAGGGTCTCTTGGAGTCATTGGTGTTGTACGAACGCATTGAAACCACCGAAGCAAAGGCTAAGGCCCTCAAGCCGACTTTTGATAAGCTCGTAACGAAAGCAAAGCGCGGTAATCTGCACGACCTACGCACCATACACGCTCAGCTTGGTTCAAAAATTGCTGCCGAAAAACTCACGCAGGAGCTTGTTCATGGTTTTGAAAGCCGTAACTCGGGCTATACTCGACTTACCAAGACTGGTTGGAGACGAGGCGATGCGGCTGAGATGGTACTCGTTGAGCTTGTATTGGACACCGATTTTGAAGAAAAATTGAAGAAACTTCAGGAAAAGAAAGCTGCTGAAGCTAAGCCTGCTACCGCTACCAAAGCGGCAAAGACTGAGAAGGGGACGAAATAATGAGTACCATACGCACATATCAGGCTAAAGTTGGGGAAGTTGCTTCTACGTGGTACGTAGTTGATGCCACCGATCTTGTGTTAGGTCGACTTGCAACCGTAATTGCTACGAAGCTTACCGGCAAAGACAAGCCTCAGTACAGCCCGCACGTATTAACTGGTGACACAATTATTGTTATTAACGCTAAGAGCATCGCCGTTACCGGTGCTAAGATGACTGATAAGAAATATTACCGTCACAGCGGTTATCCAGGTGGCTTAACTGAAACTACGCTTGAAGAGCAGCTTCAAAAAGATCCACGCCGCGTAATTGAGCACGCCGTTCGCGGTATGTTGCCAAAAAATAAGTTGGCTCGACACATGATGGGGCGTCTGCACGTATATCCTGGCAGTGAACACCCACATGCTCCGCAACAGCCTAAGGAATTGAAGGTGAAATAATGGCAGAGAAAAAGAATTATTATTACGCTGTAGGGCGACGTAAAACCGCAGTTGCGACTGTGCGCTTGATGCACGGCAAAGGTGTTATTACCGTAAATGGTCAGCCTTCTGGAGAATATTTTAACAATGTTGCTCTCTCTAAGCTCATTGCGGTTCCACTTGAACTTGTCAGTAAGGCCGGCGCCCTTGACGCGGTGGTACGTGTAGAAGGTGGCGGAAAGCGCGGTCAAGTAGACGCAATTCGACTTGGTATTGCTCGTGCACTCGTAGAGATGAGTGAAGACTATAAGCTCACTTTGAAAAAGGCTGGACTCCTCACGCGCGATCCTCGTGAAAAAGAACGCAAGAAATATGGCCTTAAGAAGGCTCGTAAGGCGCCTCAGTTCTCAAAGCGTTAACATTCAAAACACCCTCTCTTACGAGGGTGTTTTTAGCTTTGTGCCAACTTATCTAAAAACACGTATAATGGTTATGATAAATATGATTGATAAACGTGCTAGATAGACGACTGTTGCGAAATATTCTCTTAGCAACCCTTGGGCTGATTGCTTTAGGGACGGCTACGTTTATGTCGACGGCGGGGTTGTCGTTTTCTGAATCGCTCTACGAAACTGTACTGATTCTTTTATCTCACTTTGATCATTATGGGTTTAAAGATCCGCAAAGTCGTTGGATGGTGATTTTTCTGGTGTTGAGCTCCTTTGTGGTGGTGGCGTATTTGCTCAAAGTACTGGCGGACTATATAGTGAGTTTAGGAGATGGTTTACGCAGAAAGCATATGAAGAGAATTACCGCAAAAATACATGACCACTACATAATTTGTGGCCTCGGCCGAGTTGGTTCACAAGTGGCCGACGAGCTCGCTGATGATGGGGTTCCTTTTGTGTGCGTAGATAAAGATGAAGATCGTGTAAAAGCCATGATAGCCAAGGGTTATACGGCCATCGTCGGGGACACCACAAAGGAAGAAGTCTTGAAGAGCTGTGGCATTGAGCGCGCTAAGGGTATCGTAGCTTCGCTTGGTTCAGACAGTGCAAATCTTTTCATCGTTTTAGCAAGTCGTCAGCTGAATCCGTATATATTTATCGTGGCGCGCGTAAATCGAGATGAGAATCGAGAGCGCATGCTGCGTGCGGGAGCTGATCGAACCACCATGCCCTATCAAATAGGCGCCTATCATATGGCAACCACACTGACGCGCCCGAATGTTGTAGATTTTTTGGAAATACTCGCCACCAATAATAATAGTGACTTGGCGGTACACCAAATTAAAATCGATGAAAGAAGTGATCTGGCCGGCAAGCAGTTGAGCCACCTGTACAAAAATAAGCCTGGAGCAACAATTTTAGCCATGAATTCGGCCGATGGTTTAAGCAAGGTGAACCCATCGGGTCATGAAGTAGTCTATGCTGGAGACACGCTGATTGTTCTCGGCAATAAAGAGCAGCTCGCTGAGGTTAGCGGCTTAATTTAATGATGGTAAAAAAAGCTCAAGGGGGAGAAACTTTCGTGATTGACGGAAGTAAGGCTGGCCAGCGCCTTGATAGTGTGCTGGCAGCTTTAGTGCCTGAGGTCAGTCGCAACTTATGGCAGCGAGCAATAGCTTCTGGAGAAGTCTTGCTTGATGGAAAAGCTGTCCGTTCATCGCAAAAAGTGCTGTTTGGATCGCATATACATATTCTCACGCGACCCAAAATTGAAGAGCCTAAGCTAGTAGCCGCGGTTGAGCCAGAGATATTGTATGAAGATGATGATGTGTTTGTGGTGAATAAGCCTGCCGGGATGATTGCGCATCCAAAGCCAGGTAAAGAAGAGCCGAGTTTGGCGGGGGTATTTGAAAAGCGAGTTGTTGATGACCGACCCATGCGTCCGGGTATTATCCATCGCCTAGATCGTGACACCTCGGGAGTAACCATTTTAGCGCGCAACCCTGAGGCACGCAGTCATCTAGAGGCAGCCTTTCGAGCTCGCCGGGTTGAGAAAATCTACTGGGCATTGGTGTGGGGAGAGTTTGGTAAGGGCGTGAAGCGTCTGCAGTTTGCTTTGGCTCCAGCTGGCAAGCGAGTAGGGATGATGCGAGTGGATCCGTTGGGTAAGCCATCAGAAACGCTTGTGCGCCAGTTGAGTGATGGTGATGGGGTTTCTTTGGTTGAAGCGCGACCACGGACCGGGCGCACACATCAAATTCGCGTGCATTTGGCTGCTATTGGTCATCCAATTTTAGGAGATGCTACCTACGGTCGTCAGGACGGGGTGGCGCGCCAGATGCTTCATGCCTACAGCTTGTCGTTAGTGTTACCAAATGGCAAACATCACACTTTTCAGGCTTCTCTCCCTGGTGACTTTCAGGCTACAATGAATACATATAAATGCGCATACAAAATTGATGACTAAAATCCATACAGCTACTCATGCCTATATTGTGACTGGCGGCGATGATGCTGCGCGGCGAGATAAAGCCGAGCTGCTTGGTGACCAAATTCTCAAGCAGGCTGACTCTCGCCGTTTACCGACAACTTTTACGTACATTCGGACCGGCGGAACTATCTCGCGAAAGGAAATTACAGATTTGCTTCACGATCTTTCGATGACGTCATTTGGCGGCGAATATCGAATAGTTATCATAGAAGGGGCGGAGCAGATGACACTAGAGGCGGGCAACTCACTGCTGAAATCTCTTGAGGAACCCCCTGAAAAGGTGATCTTTATGTTGTTGGCGCCGACGGTTGCACGTCTGATGCCTACGTTACGTTCTCGTTCTCAAATCGTGTTTGTTGGCGGACCGACTGTAGCCTCAGATGAAATGGGTGAGCATCAAGATTTTTTTCAGCAGACTGTTGCTCAGCGATTTGCGCATATCGCCGGTTTAAAAGATAGATCAGAGCAACTGGCCTTTGCGGAGGGGCTTTTGTTGTATAGCCAGAGTCGTGGTAACTATGCATTCGCTAGTTGGATGCAGGAAAAACTGGTGTTGTCTCGAAAAAGCGGCAATGCACGATTACTGTTGGAAGCAAGTGCGGTTATGGTAGGGGAGGCATAGCGTGTTCGAAATCGTGGCATTCATTCTCGTCGCCTTGCTGACGTGGCGAATAATTCGCTCGAGCTATAACCAATTTGCTCATTATTTAAACGCCGGCATGGATAATGAAGCGATAACGCATGAGAGTCAACTTGAGAGGCTACTCTCAGCAGCAGCGCGCTACTATGATGAGCGCAAATGGGTGGCCGCCGAGAAGGCGTATTTAAAAGTACTGAAGCTCGATCACAAAAATATCCAGGCCTATCGTCGGTTGGGTATGGTGTATTCACATCTCAATAATTTTGAAGATGCTGCCGAGTGCTTTGAATTGGTTGCAAAGGCGCAAAACACGGCTTCTGATTGGCAGAACCTTGCGACCGTACTTTACCGCGAGAAGCAATACGATGAGGCTATTACCGCGATGGAAAAGGCGAATGGCATGGAGGCTTCGGTGAGTAGATTGCTTGCACTGGCTCGGCTGTATGAGGCAACTGGACAAAACGGAAAAGTGGAGGAGGCATTGCGAGCAGCGCATCAGCTTGATCCTGATAGTACAGCAGTCAAAAAGCAAGCTGCTCGTTTTGCAGCGTAAGCATTGAAAAAGCCGCCTAAAAATGATAGACTAGGCTCTGTTTACTCGGAGTAAATGCACGCCCAAATAGCTCAGTGGTAGAGCGCTTCCATGGTAAGGAAGAGGTCCCGAGTTCAATCCTCGGTTTGGGCTCCAGAATGAGTATGCAGGGGTAGCGAAGCGGTCAAACGCAACAGACTGTAAATCTGTCGGCTTTATGCCTTCGGGGGTTCGAATCCCTCCCCCTGCACCAGCCCGCGTAGCTCAATTGGTAGAGCAACGGTTTTGTAAACCGTAGGTTATGGGTTCGAGTCCCTTCGCGGGCTCCATTTTTTATTTACGTAACATAAGTGCTATAATCCTTGCAGATGCGTTTTCCGCTTAATGCAATACATTGGTACTTGGCACTACCTTTTCTCATATTCATCGCGTGGCGTAGTTTTTCTGCGCGAAATTCAGGTCAAAATAAACTAAACACCTATTTTGGTCTCAGTGCGGTGACATTTATTTTCTCCATGCTCTGTTATGGTTTGCCACCACTCGTAGCTTCTGAAACGAGTATGTGGCTTACGTATGGAACCATTGCCGGTGATATTTTTCAGTTTATTGCGCTTTTTTGGATCTGGTTGGCGGTGGCACGTATCTATTTTCCGCGATCATCTTTGGCGCTACCGATCATTGCAGCTCTTGATGCGGTTGTGGTGTTGATTGGGGCGTATTACTCAATCACTGAAAATCTGGCTAGTCCTGTAACTATGACTTTTGTTGATGGTGCCTGGCAGGTGAATTTCGCTTTTTCACAGGGATATCAAGTAGTGACGGCGATCCAATTCTTAAGTCTACTCTTTATTGCTGCACGTTTTGGCATGCAAGCTTGGACTGCAACTGATGTACTTAAGAAAATCCGATTATTCTCATTAGCTCTTGTTTTTTTTGTGGTTGGCGGCTTATACGTATTGCGACCTATTCTTAATTTTGATGCTACGGCGTATACAACTTCGTATGCAATGGCGGGTGTATTCACATTAGTTGTTGTCTTTCTCTTGGCGGGTGTGTTTCTGGCGCGTCGAGGGGATAGGGGGTGAATTTTCCAGCCAACTATATTCATGCAATTGTGGCTATTCCGCTTTTTATTACGTTCTCAGCGGTGAGCATAAGATCGTATATGAAGACTAAAAATATGGTGACATTTTATCTTGGTATTGCGGCAGCATGCTATGTTATTACATTGTCTTTTCCGATCATACTCAGCACCAATTCTAATGTGCTGACAATCGGTATGATGATAGGTGCTTCCTTTGAACTTATTGCCGGAATTATACTTTGGATTCTTGTTGCTCGTTTGTATGCGCCTAAGGCCGATTTTATTCGTGGCGCCATTATTTCGCTGAGCATAGTGGCTGCTGTCATCGCAGGCTTTTTGGCTTTTCGAGATCTTATGCGAGTACCCGTGACGATGATTGAGGATGGTGGTGTGCAAATACTCTACAGTCCTGTATCGCGAGAATATATAACAATGTTAGCGCTGCAATACGTAAGCTTCTTCTTCCTTTCAATTGCATTCTGGAGACAGAGCAGAACGGTTACGACTGCTCGTGACAAGATGAGGCTGCGAATATTAAGTGTGATGTTTGCAGTGGTGTTTATCGTGTTGGGGCTTTTACCATTTAGTAGCTCTGGAAGTGATGGAGTGCTATCGGTTGCTCAATCACTGCAGCTTGCGGCCGGACTCTCATTGCTTGGCGTGTTTATGGTCATCACGTTCTTTATCCGTCCAGATAAAAAAGCCTGATACTAGTCAAGAATATTTTCGACTTCTTTCTTCACGACATTCTTTTTATCGATATCCTGAACTGCTACTACCGATAGACTGAGCGTAAATACAGATCCTTTTTTTGGCTCACTTTTGAAGTCGATTTGAGCGCCGATACGACGGGCGAGCTTGGACGTAATATAGAGGCCAAGTCCTGTGCCGCCGGTTTGGCGGGTGAGGGGATCTTCAGAGCGCCAGAATTTATCGAAAACCTTATCGTGCTCACTTTTAGATATGCCAATTCCAGTATCAGCTACACTCACCCCAAGAAGTCCATTTTCGTCTCGAGCAATAACGGTGATGCCCCCAGTTTGGGTGTATTTAATGGCATTCGTGATAAAGTTCTGCAAAATTTCTTTTAAGTAGAGGCGTGACGTGGTGATGCGTGGGAGTTCTGCATCGGCATCGAGCTTGAGGTAGAGTTTTTTGGCTTCGGCCTGTGGTCGATAGGTGCTTGCGAGCTCTGTAAGGATATCGGCTATGTCGAACGTTTCCATATCCATCTCTTTGTCGGTGCGCTCAGCCCGGGAGAGAGTTGAGAGGTCATTTACCATGTCGGTCAAGAATAAGACTTGCTTGTGA
>JAUPVH010000048.1 GCA_030917125.1 Patescibacteria group bacterium
ACGGCATTATTACTATCGACGGCACCGCAATTACCGATGTTACTCAGACCAGCCTACGCAAGGGAATCGGTATCGTCTTCCAGGACCCCTCACTTTTCTCGGGAACGATTGAAGAAAACATCGCTTACGGTTTAGGTCGTCGTTATACCCAAAAAGAACTTGAGGATGCTGCCGAGCAGGCTAATGCTGCCGACTTTATCGCCAAACTCGAGAAAGACTTCAAGACGCAAGTTGGCGAACGCGGTATCAAACTTTCTGGCGGTCAAAAACAGCGCATCATCATCGCTCGTGCCCTCCTAAAAAATCCACCAATCCTAATATTGGATGAAGCCACCAGCTCGCTTGATGCCAAGGCCGAATCGCAGGTTCAGCAAGCGCTGGAGCGCCTCATGAAAGGCCGTACTACTATTATTATCGCCCACCGCCTCAGCACGATTGCTCATGTTGATATGATTGTTGGTCTGCGTGGCGGTAAAATCGCGGAGCAGGGAAGCCCTGAAGAACTCGCGCATAAAAAGGGCGGAATTTACGCCGAGCTCCTCGAGCTCCAAACTGCCAGCGCCACTGTAGCTAAAAAGAAACTGCAAAAATTCGATATTGCTGCTTAGCATAAGCGCTTTGAGATTGCGCACAATTAGGACTACAATATTCCTAGACAATAACTAAGTGTAGGAGATATTCATCATGGCAAAAGCCAAGTCCGGCGATCTAATTTCAATGCTGGAACCATATTTTACAAAGCAAGCCCCATTTCAAATTCCAAAAAAGTGGCGTGAGAATCTCGTTAATTGGATTCCATGGATTAATTTAGTAATTGGTATTCTGCTTCTGCCAGCAGTCCTCGTCGTTATCGGCCTGGGTACAGTAGTCGGCATAGTAGCACCTACCGTTGGCGTGAGCACCGGGCTATTCTATTGGTTCAGCATCGTGCTGGCAGCGGCAACCATTGCGCTCTTGTTTGTAACATTCCCAGGCCTACGCGCACGTAAGCTCTCGGCTTGGAAGCTTGTTTTCTGGGCAGACGTCATCTACTTTGCCTACGGCATCGTTTCTTCTGTCTCGACTGGAGACTTGATGGGTATCGTCACGCAATTTATTGGAACGGCAGTTGGGCTCTACGTCCTCTTCCAAATTAAAAGCTACTACAAGTAAGCTCTCGACGACCTCAAAACCAGAAACACCCCGCGACAAACGGGGTGTTTTGGTATAGAATAGCTCGGTTATGAAGAAAGTCCTCAAAACACATCACGGCGATGTAAACTTACCAGCATTTTTCCCGGATGCCACGCGCACTACGATAAAGTCCGTTGATACGCATGCTGTACTCGCTACGCACACGCCCTGTATGGTGATGAATACGTATCATCTGGCGAATCTTGGGCTCGTGGATATTATCGCCGAGCAGGGTGGCCTGCATGCCTTTCCGGGCTGGAATCGCCCCATCATCACCGACTCCGGTGGTTTTCAGGCTATGAGTTTGGTGCGCGAGTTCAATACAGGCGGTCGCTTCACAGAAGATGGTGTTATTTTTCAGGATGCCGCCGGGAATAAGCTGGAACTTACTCCAGAAAGCTGCATCGACTATCAACTCAAACTTGGTAGCGATATCATTATGATTCTTGATGACTGCACCAAGCCTGATATGCCAATGCGCGAGCAGCTCAAAAGTGTTGAGCGAACCATACGCTGGGCAAAACGAGCGCGAGAACATTTTGATAAAGTGACTCACGGTGCAAAGACGAAGCCACTTATTTTTAGTATTGTTCAGGGTGGGGCGGATAGGGAACTGCGCCGTACGTGCGCCGTGGAACTTACAAAGTTTAATTTTGACGGCTACGCATTTGGTGGGTTTCCAATTAATGAGGCTGGCCAGCTGCAAGAAGAAACCATGCAGGCAGTAGTGGATGATACTCCAGCTGAAGCTTTTAAATATGCCATGGGTGTTGGTACGCCAGAACAGATCGTTAAGAGCGTGGCGATGGGCTACGACCTCTTTGACGTAGTTATTCCAACTCGAGAAGCCCGACATCGTAAGCTATTCATCTGGAATGGCAAGCCGGAAGAACTCGACCTCAATACCGACTTTTATTCGAGTATTACCATGAAAAACCTATCACTACAGAATGATTCTGAGCCAATCGACCCACACTGTGATTGCCATACGTGCCAAAACTATTCTCGAGCCTACGTGCACGCGCTATTCCGCGCCGATCAGTCCGTCGCTGGGCAGCTCGCAAGTATCCACAATCTTCGCTTTTACGCGAAATTGATGAAGCTACTGTCTTAATTTTTGTATTCTCTTTAAAGAAGCGAATACAATAAAGCTAAGCAATACAACTAGTAAAACATTCAAAACTAGTGCAAGCAGATTACTCTGTCGGTTACTGCCGCAAATTGGCTCGTTGTAATAAGCAAAAGGCATACCAGTAAGATAATATGTGCCGAGAGCCTGGCAACCCATTTGAAGACTTGGTGTAATATCCTTTGATTCCCAACCGTATGAGAGCACTATTGGACGTAGACCGGCAGGCTCTGAAAAACTGAAGGTTTGGCTAGAAGTTCTCCATAGCGATGTGAGTAATACTAGTGCAATAAATATACCCACGGTCACAATTAAGGCAAAATGTTTACGCATATAGCAATTCTAGCCCAAGCGATGTCAACTGAACAGTTAGCCCTCCCATTTCTGTGGCAGACGCAAATCAATGCCTTCTAAGGGCGTTTGTGGATCAGGGTCTATGCACTCCCTAAAATCAGCCTCAAGCTTGCCTGAATCAAACTCCGTGCCAATAAACACCATCTGTGTTTTGTAGTCTTCGCCACTGCGCCAGTTATCCCAAAACAATTCGGAGCGGGTACCAACTAATTGAAATACATATTTACGCGAATGTCCCTTTTCACCAAGGTCCACAAAACCCTTGGCGCGATACACGGTTTTTGGAATTTTCGAATTCACAAACTCTTGGAACTTCATGGGATGGAGCGGTTTATCTAGAGTGAGCGATACATGCTGAAACTGATCATGGAAATGCTCGTGATTATGACCATCCTGATGGTCGTGCTTTTCGGCCTTCACCTCATCCCACACCCGATCGGGATCCGTGAGCAAACGAATATCGACATTTGCCCGAACCGCTTCAAATATACGCGCCCGTGGGTTGGTCATTTCGACGAGCTGGCGAATTTCTGTAATCCGATCTTTTTCTACCACATCAACTTTGTTAATGATTACGAAATCCGTAAATTCGATCTGATCGGCGGCATTTTTATGCTTTTTGGCGTTTTCAATCACATGTTCAGCATCAATTAGCA
>JAUPVH010000049.1 GCA_030917125.1 Patescibacteria group bacterium
GCGGCTGCAAGCACAATCATCCAACTGTCAGTTGCACCAGTTGCAGGCAATGCTGCGCCAGTTGCGATTCCAACTGTTGTAGGGAGTGTTCCCCCACCTTTTCCGTAAGTCATAGAGACTCCTATATTGTTCGTTAAGTGATATACATACAAAAAAATGAGGACAAGTCACGGTTATGTGACTCACCCTCATTTCTTATAATTAGTATCATATCAGTCATGGGCTCAAATGTCAATAGCCACTTGGTTGACGTTTTATATATTAGAACCTACACTAGAAATAGCATAAGGGGGGTGATTTGGATAAGATAGTTTTACGCCGTATTAGGTTAGGCCTACTCACATTTTTGGCGGCTGCCTTCTATGTCGGTGGAGCTTTTTCAATTGCCCCGCTCCTAGCCCGGTATTTACCGGTTACGAGTCAAGAATTAGCGGCTTCCGTCGGGCAAGTACAAGCTACTGCCGCTCCCCCGCCCGCTCCAACTGAAAGCCCAGAAGAAGCTCTTAAGAAAGCTGAAGCACAAGCTCAGGCCGAGCAAAAAAAGCGTCAGCAGCAACAGCGACAGACAATATCGGTACGTCAGAATCCTTTTAGTGGCGCAAAGTTGTTTGTAGATCCTAGCTCCCCAGCGCGGCAACAGGTAAACGCCTGGCAGAGTACTCGACCTGGTGATGCGGCATTACTTTCTAAAATTGCCAATAATTCAATTGGAATCTGGTTGGGTGGTTGGTATGGAGATGTTGGCTCGGCTACGCGGCAATGGCTTGGTCAGATGCAGTCTCAAGGAGCTCTCCCGGTATTTATTCTGTATAACATACCAATCAGGGACTGTGGCAGCTATTCGGCTGGTGGCGCCACCAGCGCATCGGCATATCAGACTTGGGTGCAATCAATCGCTAATGCTAGCTCTGGTAAGAAAGCCGTATTTATTTTGGAGCCAGACGCTTTAGCTGGCTGGGACTGCCTCACTCCAGGACAGCGCGAGGAGCGTGCTCAGGTGCTGCGTACGGCAATTAATATTCTCTCGGCCGACGGTAATCATTACGTGTATCTCGATGCCGGAAATGCTCGTTGGCATGCCGCCGACACTATGGCGAGTAGAATCAAGCAGATCGGCACCCAAGGCCTGCAAGGTGTGTCGCTAAATATTTCAAATTTCTTAACTACTGCTGAGTCACAAAATTATGGTTCGCGCATTAGCCAGCTTACCGGGGGCTTGCACGTAGTTATTGATACGAGTCGTAATGGTCAGGGTCCTGCGCCAGATCTTGCGTGGTGTAATCCGGCTGGAAGGGGTCTTGGATTACCGCCGAGTGCGCAAGCTGGTAATCCGATAGATGCACATTTATGGTTGAAGTACCCGGGTGAATCTGATGGCGCATGTAACGGCGCCCCCACAAGTGGTGAATGGTGGGCTGATTATGCGCTAGGGCTCGCCAGCCGAGCGGCGTTTTAACGACCCTGAGGGTAGGTTTCTATGAGGGCTTCTTCGTAGGTTGCAGTATGCACACCAGTGTCTTTGACGGCTTTTAGGTGGCTCTCGAGAGCTGCTGTGTCGACTGAGTAGGCACCACCATCTTCAACTTGGTGATATACCAATACGAGCCAGAGGTTGTTGTCACGGGCGAATTCGGCCCATTCACGAATTTGTTCTGGCTTGGTATCTACTTCAACGTTTTGCACGCGCACGGTGTAGCGGTCGTATCCGGGGGTATTAAACCCAGAATCCGTCGTACGGTGACTCTGATAACACTGCTTCACGGCATCGTTGACGTCTTGATTATAACGTCCAAATGGAGCTGCAAAATTATTGGTACCACCATATTTTTGATTGAGTACCGTACGGCTTCCGGCGACTTCTCTAGCTAGGTCTTTGTCCTGCAAGACTTCGTGATCGGCGTGTGAGAATGAGTGTGAACCAATATCGTGCCCCAGTTTTTGCATGGCACGAATCTGATCAGGCGACATATAGGCCTCATTTACGTCGTAATCTGCCACTACAAATTGAGTGGTTTTAATGCCATATTGCTCGAACAGCGGCAAGCCTTGCTTATAAATAGATTCCCAGCCATCGTCGAACGTAAAGCTCACGATACCTCGTGAAAAACCAGGGGTAATATAGCGGTCAACAGTATAATCTTTTGTTTGTAGCCAGCCATTTTGGTCTAGGATGACACTGAAGCGAAGCGCTACAACGTTTTTCGGCACGATAACCTCGGTTGATTGCTGCTTCCATGAATCAGTAGCACTTAATCGAGAAAGAGTTACGTATTTTTCAGTTCCGTCTTGCAGAATGAAGGTAACGTTTGATGTACTCGCGACATTCGAACGGTACTCACTCGCAAACCTCAAGCTCTCACCAGGTTTGACTGGTATTTGTGGTGTGCGCCATTTCGCATCACCGTCAACAAAGTTTTTCATCTCTATAGCCAGGATTGAGTTGTCTTTGACATCAAATGTAGATGAATTATTGCCGTAGCTGTCGGCTTGCCAGCCCTCTTCTCCATTAGTATTGCCAGAATTTGGATAAGGACCAAGGTCTACGCTGGTGAGACTTTTTGATGTAGCTACTAGTTCTGGACGAGTATTAAGATCTACCGTAAGAGGGTCAGTAAGCGGATTGCCAAACGTGGGTACAGTAAGGTCTCCACCGTAACACATCGTATTCATGGCAATCTCGGCGTTGGTCTTATTACTCGGCGCTACTGCTTTGCCAACGCTAAATAGGGGCAGGAGATGCCACAATAGAAAGCCAGAAGCGAGAATGTAGAGGAGGGTATTACTGAACTTCTTATTCATGCCTTAGGCCTCGGCTACCTTGTAGCGACGGTTTGCAGTCGACCACCCTACTTGTGGGCCACGAAAACGTCGAAGTAGTATTACCTCAAAGAAGGCTTTCACATAAATCGCCATATTGGTGATGCGCAGCAGATAAAACAGTGGGAACGCACCTATGATATCGAGACGTCGGTGAGTAATACACGCCATAATGGTCATTGCAAAGAATATAGCGACATCCAGAAGGAACGTTTGTGCAATCACCTGAACTCCTCGCCCGCTGAGAAGCAAAA
>JAUPVH010000050.1 GCA_030917125.1 Patescibacteria group bacterium
ATGAACACTTTGGCGCTGAAGCTATCGAGTGCCACGGGCGATATTAAAGATGAGCTTTTAGAAGAAGCGAAAAAACTCATGGTAGAAGCCAAGGCTGTTGCTGAAGAATTGGAAGAACTTGGCAAGAAAATTGGAACATCCACTAAGCGTGAAGCAACTCAGCTTTCTCGTGAAGTAAAGAAATCGGCTGATAAAGTAGCCGGATCGGTCCAGAAGCCAGCTGCCAAGAAAACCACGCCAAAGAAGGCTGCTACAAAATCTACTGCTAAGAAGCCAGCAACGAGCCGTGCCAAGTCAGCAAAGTAAAAAGGGAACTGCAACAAAAGCGCAGGAGCTTGATGCCGCTGAGCGCGCGGCGAGTCTGGTTGGTGCCGAAGAGTTCGTCAACCTTTTAAATGATCGCTGGCGTTTTGCCTGGTTGAACTTTCGAGCTGGTATATATCGTGGTGTTGGCTTCACACTCGGAATAGCTCTCGTGATTGTTCTATTGGGCTGGTTAGTTACAGTTCTTGGTGGGATTCCATACATCGGTGATTTTATTCGAGAAGTGCAAGAGAGCGCCACAACTCAGTCTGCTACCTCACAACAGAACTAGTGAGAAAACAAGGATAATTCAATAAAAATGCGGATACCGATAAGATATCCGCTGGTTGGCTAGTTGTGGATTCCTCCACCAAAGCCTGGTACGTGAGTGATCAGATCTACGCCAGGTAGCGGCGCCGGAGGCTGTCGCGGTTCCAGCGGAGGAACACCGTACTGACCGCAGGGCAGGAGATCTCCGAGAGCAGCACCCCGCATGAGTGCGGCAAGCCCTGCTTGTGAGGAGATTCGCTCGCTCGCTGTTGGCAAACGGGGGAGCTCGGGCAGAGGGTAGCTCAGTTGGATGAAGAACTCTTCGATGATGATCTGGAAGAACTCGCTGTATTCCCAGCTCGTATCACGGGTAAATACCGCGAGGCTGGCCGTGAGCAGGAGTGCTTCGCTCGAATTGAGTTGTGTATCGATGCCGACCCAGCCGATGGGCTGATGATTGGCCTCATGAATCGGCACGCCGTATGGGCCGGGAAGATGCATGGCTGAGCGCGCATGTTGGTCGGCGTCTGCGATGCCGTGGCGAGATCCGGCGGGATTGCGCCGAGTATACAGCTGGATTGCGTTGGCGTCTAGCCAGACGAGCGATACGTCGTCGAGCCAGTTGTCGATTCCGCGCGCCTTGAGCCAACGCTTGAGAGCGTGATAGGCGGCTTCGGCGTCGGCTGCCGTGAGGGCGGTGCTTGCGATCATTTCAACTCCAGAGTGAGAGGTACAAGGAAGTATATAGTACAATTTTTTACAATAAATTACAAGCTTAACCTAGCTGGCAACATAGCCTATAATAGGAGGTAATATGGCGACCAAAGTGGGTGAGAAACAGGGGCAGGCAACAGCAGTGGCGGAACAACATGTTCCGTTTGTTCACTTGCATAACCACACCCATTACTCTTTGCTTGATGGCTTGCAGAAAGTGCCAGACATGCTTGATTGGGTGAAAGAGCTCGGTCAAACAGCGGTGGCGATTACTGATCATGGCACGCTTTCGGGTGCGATTGATTTTTATAAGGAATGCAAAAAGCGTGATATTAAGCCAATTATTGGGATGGAAGCCTACGTTTCACCTCGGAAACACACTGATAAGTCGACACGTGAAGATCGTACACCGTACCACTTAACGTTGCTCGCAACTAATGAGACTGGTTACAAAAATTTGGTGAAACTTTCAACAATCGCCAATCTCGAAGGCTTTTATTACAAGCCGCGCATTGATCGTGATTTGATTGAAAAATATCATGAGGGAATTATTGCGCTAACTGGGTGTATTGGTGGCGAAGTTGGTACGCATCTTTTGGCCGACAATTATGAAGAAGCCAAAAAAACCGCCGAGTGGTACTCTAAAACTTTTGGTAAAGATAATTATTATCTCGAAATGCAGCCCCACATTGGTTGGGAGCCACAGGATAAAGTCAATGCTGGCTTGCGGAAGCTTTCACAAGAGCTTGGCTTGGGTCTTGTTGTGACAGGTGATGCACACTATTCAAAAGAAGAGCAGCATTACGCTCATGATATTTTGCTCTGCGTACAAACCGGCTCAACCATTGAGGACCCAAATCGATTTAAACTTGATCAAGATCTGTCGATTCACTCGGGCGCTTCAATCGCTGAACGTTTTCCGGATGACCCAGAAGCCATTGCCAACACGGTAAAGATTGCTGAGCGCTGCAATTTAGAAATTGAGCTCGGTAAAATCCTCATTCCAAAATTTGAAGTGCCAGAAGGGCGGACGGAACGAGAGTATTTGCGGGAGCTCGTTTATCAGGGGGCGATGTGGCGCTATGGGGATATTCCAAAGGAGGATATCTCGCACTACAATGAAAAATCCGCTCAAGAAAAGTTACCTCAACATGTTGTAGAACGAATTGAGTATGAGCTCGAAGTGATTGCCCGTATGGGCTACGACGGCTATTTCTTAATTGTGGCCGACTTGCTTAACTGGTCGAAAAACAACGGTATTGTCTGTGGGCCGGGACGTGGCTCAGCAGCTGGATCGATTGTGGCGTATGTGACGAACATTACTGATCTTGATCCAATTAAGTACGACTTGCTCTTTGAGCGCTTCCTCAATCCAGACCGTATTTCGATGCCTGATATCGATATGGATTTTGCTGATGACCGTCGCGAAGAAGTGATTGCTTATGCCACCGAAAAATATGGTCAAGAAAAAGTTGCGCAAATTATTACTTTTGGTGTAATGGCGGCTCGCAACGCAGTACGCGATACCGGGCGCGTGCTGGCTATGCCCTATGGCGAAGTCGATACGGTAGCAAAACTGATTCCGGCGCCAATACAGGGGCGACATATCCCTTTAAAAAAATCAATTGTTGACGACCCAGATCTCAAAAAAGAATACGAGGGTAATCCTCGTACCAAGCGACTTATTGATATTGCTATGCAGCTTGAAGGGACCATTCGTAATGCCGGCACACATGCCGCCGGCGTGGTGATCGCGCCTGAGCCACTGGTGGAATATGTGCCACTCACACGTGCCTCAAAAGGTGGCGTTTCCACGCAGTACATCGGTACCACCATGGAAGATTTGGGGC
>JAUPVH010000051.1 GCA_030917125.1 Patescibacteria group bacterium
CGAATGGTAGGTCACCTTCACTGGCCGTGGCTTTTGTCATGTAATCTTGCCATATTGGCGCTGACACAATCGATGCAGCCTGTGTCATTGACTCGTTGTCATTGTTACCAGCCCAAACACCGGTGACGGTCTTTTTGGTATAGCCCATGGTCCAGGCGTCTTTGTAGTCGTTGGTGGTTCCAGTTTTGGCAGCAACAGTCTTACCACGAATTACGAGTGGGTTATTACAAGAGAAAACACCGATTGAACAACGGGCCTGATTGTCGGACATAATCGAATTAATCTCGTAGGCAATTTGCGGATCGAGAACCTGGCGCTGCTTGTTAGAATCGGGAGTATTTTTTTCAATAATCTTTCCAGATGAGTCACTCACTTCGAGTACAGTAACTTGGTCACGTACGGCGCCTTCGGCTGGGAAGGCCGTGAAGGCATTCACCATTTCTGTGAGCTTTACTTCACCAGAACCGAGGGCCATCGAGAGGCCGAGGCGATTTGCATCTTCTTTGGTATAGGTAGAAATACCCATGTCGTTAGCGGTTTGGATAGTTTGCGGTATCCCGGCCAGATACAAGGCCTTCACAGCAGGTATGTTCAGCGAGCTCGCAAGTGAGGTGCGAACTGATTGCACGCCATAGAAGCGACCGGTATAGTTCTTTGGCTTATAGCCGCCACCAAAGTCGGTCTGCACATCATACATAGTAGACCCCGGACCCCAATTACCCTTAAACATTGAGGCATAAATAATCGGCTTAATTGAAGAGCCTGGCTGTCGATTAGCAACAGCAACATTAAAGTTGCCAACTTTAGGGTCGTTGTAATCATAGCTTCCGACCATCGATAATACTTCGCCAGACTCGGCATCGGCCGATACGAGTGCTGCGTTGCTACCGCCGAACTTTCGGACATTGGTAATACCGTTCTTAACGGACTCTTCGGCTATTTTTTGTTTCTCAATATCAAGTGAGGTAATAACTTTGAGCCCACCTTCGTTAACTCGCTTTACACCGTATTTCTCTTCAAGTTGATCGCGAACATATTGCACGAAGTGCGGTGCGGTGATATTGGCAGCGAAGTTATTTATCTGCATCTTTGCAATTGCATCTTCTGAGAGTGCAGCTTCAGCCTGCTCTTTACTGATATAGCCTTGCTCTACCATATAGGTGAGGGCAGTTTCTTGGCGGCCAGCCAGGGCATTTTTATTACGATTGTAGTAACTTGGCGCCTGTGGGAGTGAAGCCAAGGTTGAGCATTCACCAAGGGTGAGGTCTTTGGCGTCTTTATCGTAGTAGGTTTTGGCGGCTGCTTGAATACCATAGGCGGTCGAGCCATACGGGATTTCATTGAGATACAACTTGAGGATGTCATCCTTTTTGTAGAGCAATTCAATCTGAATGGCGAGGATGATCTCTTTTGCTTTACGGGCGGCAGTGCGCTCGCTGGTTAGGAAGGCATTTTTTACATACTGCTGCGTAATGGTCGAACCACCACCTTTTGATGGATCTTTAAAGACGACACCGGTGAGGGCGCGGCCAAGACCAGCAAATGAGAAGGCGCCTTGTTTATAAAAATTCTTATCTTCGAGGGCGATGGTGGCATTGCGGCAGTCGACAGGAATTTGATCAAGTTCAACGACTGAGCGGTTTTTATCTCCGTAGATTTCAACAAGTACAGTTTGCCCAGTGCGGTCGTACAATTTTGTGGTTTGGGCGGAGATTTTTGAGTTGATTTTATTTGGGCTAGGTAGGTCTTTGGCAATCCAGAGGAAAATTGCGAGAAACACAAGAAAAAGTCCAGCGAAGGCAATGGCAATAATGCGACGGCCTTTTTTTGAGCTTACTGCTGCCCAGATGTTTTTTGGATGCAAACGAGCCCACCCCTTAGCTTTTGTAGGGGATTGTAGTTTACGTGCCTCCGGGTGATTAGAGGGTGTGCGATGCACTCCCCGCCGAGGAGATCTAGCTGTGCGACGTTTCGCCATGAGTAAGTCTAATTATATCATTTTTGCTGAAAATTAGCTTTGAAATGCTACTTTTGTTGAACCTCTGCCTCATCTGATACAATCAGTATATGAAGACCTCCGCACAGAAAAAAACGCATCTGTTGGAGCGTGGCATTGAAGATGTCATCATCCGAGAAGAACTCGCCAAGCGTCTCGATGGCAAAAAGCCATTACGGGTAAAATTCGGCATCGATCCAACTGGTGACCGCATTCACCTAGGGCATGCGGTTGTGTATTGGAAGTTGCGTGAGTTTCAGGACTTGGGTCATCACGTCATTATCCTGATTGGTGATTACACCGCAATGATCGGTGACACCTCAGACAAGCAGTCCGAGCGACAGCAGTTATCTCGCGAGGATGTACGTCATAATATGAAGAACTATCTGAAGCAGATTGGCCAGATTGTGGATTTATCAAAGGCTGAGATTCGCTATAACTCAGAGTGGCTCAAGCAGCTTGAATTTGCTGATATTTTACATTTAGCAAGTGAATTTAAGGTGGCGCAAATGCTCGAGCGTGATAATTTCCGCAATCGCTACGAAAATGGTAAGCCGATTGGCCTTCAAGAATTTTTATATCCGGTTATGCAGGGTTATGACTCGGTGGCGTTGCATGCTGATGTAGAGTTGGGTGGCAATGATCAGCTCTTTAATATGATGGCGGGGCGTACGCTGCAAAAACGAGCGGGTCAGCCAGCTCAGGCGGTGATGGTAACAGAGTTGCTGATTGGTCCTGACGGTAAGAAAATGAGCAAAACACAGCCCAACTGTATCTTAATCACTGATGACCCGAAAGATATGTAAGGTAAAGTTATTGCTTTAAATGACGAACTTATTCCGCATTATTTTAAGCTAGATCGTAAGAGCGTCGTGTA
>JAUPVH010000052.1 GCA_030917125.1 Patescibacteria group bacterium
CGACACCAAAAGTAGGGAATTCAGGTAGCCCAGCAGAGTTGTACCAGAGATTCTCAAAGTTCCAGGTGTCGAGCGGCGGATTAGTATTGTTATTTACAAAGTAGTTTGGTGTAGCGTTGCCAGAATTTACTGCGGTGCACGAAGCGGCACCCGAGCTCGAGCAGTTCGAGAGTCCTGCTGCGTACTCGTCGAAGTAGTTGTTTGTGCTGGTCCCATTACCTAGGCCGAATAAGCCACCGGAATCTGGAATGTTGCTCGTTAGGTCTGCTGCAGAAAATGAGTTTTGTAACGTCCCTCCAAAAAATCCTCCCCAGATTCCTCCATATAATAGGCCGGAGCCGTTTATATCCATACTACTGTAGACGCGAGAAATAACCGGGCTGCCACTATTTACAGAACCGACAATACCTCCGACGTACGAAACGCCACCGTTCAGCGTACCCGAGCTGTAGCTATCAGTGATGGTGATATTTCCCGCTGCATAACCTAAAATACCGCCACCGTACGCACCAGTAAGGGTTACGGTCCCTTTAAAGAATGTGCGTGAAACCGCCACCGTACTACTATTTGCGCTACCGATAATTCCACCAATATTACCTGCTCCAGATACGGTGTTGGTAGATTCGGCACGAATATTTCGGATAGTCCCATCGGTAGCTTGACCAACAAGGGTGCCTAGTATGTTGTTGCCGCTAATTGAGTTATTCTCGAGTTTGATATTTTCTAGGGTTGCACCATTTGTCTCACCAAATACACCCAATCGATCACCACCCGTAAGGGTGATGTTCGAAATTGTCTGTAGGTTGCCGTTAAATGTTCCGGTGAATGGTGTGATGGCATCACCGATAGCCGTGTAGCTTATGCCAGTGCAGTCAATGTCGTCGAGGAGCTCGTAATCGGCAGAAAGGTCGCTAGAAATTTCTTGTAATTGTGCACAGGTGTAAATTTCGTATGGATCTGATGGGGTGCCAGCTCCTGAGCCAGAAAAAGCATGCGCGCTTGGAGAGAGGGCGATAGACACACCAAAAAGCACAGCGCTTGTGGCGAAAATTTTTGCAATAGTTGTGTGTTTTACTCCGAACGCCAAGTAATTGGCCTCACTAATTACACTTATGCTTAATCTTAGCGTAACTAAGGTGCACTGTAAAATATAATGTATCGTGTTGGTCTAACTTAAACTCATGAGTGCACTGGCTATAAGAATTACACCACTGGCCAAAAAGACCCAGCGCAATACTTTCAGCCAGTCGTAGTTGGCGACCCGGTCTGAAGATTTTTGCAATCGGCTAAACGTTTTTGGCGCATAGCGCTTGAGGCTAGCGAGCCCCACGAATGGCAAAAGTGAGATTGCTAAAAACCACAGAAGCGCCATAGTTTGAAAAGCGCCACGGGTAACAAATGACTGTATAAAACTTACTCCCAACAGAATAGCAGCAATGCTACTGAGGCTCGTACCCATTTTAATGAGCCCAAACCAAAACAATGATTTAGTGTGGAATATTTTTTCGGGATGCTCTTCGGCTTTATCTGGGCTAGGTTGGGCCAAATGCTGACTAGCCCGCAATCGTAATCCGGCCCCAATAAGCAATATGCCAGCGAGTATGGATACTAGTGGCAAGCTGCCTATAATCTCGCGCGTGGAAGGTATCTGAAACTCTTGGTTAGTCTGCGTGATTGTGATGGCGAGCACTATGTAGACCACGAGGGGAATCGCGATTCCGGCTAGAAAAGCTAAAGTGTGAACGAAGGGGCGCTTTGAGCGCGTCAAGATTGCGACTTCAGTGACAAAAAGTGTTGGACTAAATGAAACCACAATTCCATAGAGGAGTAGACCTAGGAGCGCAAAAATAAACAGTTCTATAGGACCCATACACACAGTATATAGCTAGATGGTTGCTCTACCGAACTTTTAGTGTGCGATGAGTTTTTAGCTCTATGCTTTAAAGCCGAGTATTTTGCTATACTTAAGCAATATGCCAGAAGCTTTTTTAGAAATCAGCATCATCCTCGCCGTGGCACTGGGGGTGGCAGCGCTCATGCAGCTGTTGCGCCAGCCGCTTATTATTGGTCACATCATCACCGGCTTGATAGTTGGTCCGTATGTATTCAACTTGCTACATAGTCCTGAAACGTTTGAAGTTTTTTCCAGCATTGGCATTACGCTACTGCTTTTTATAGTAGGTCTTGGGTTGAATCCCGGAGTGATTCGAGAGGTTGGGAAAACGGCTGTAATAACCGGTGTGGGGCAGGTGCTGTTCACTACTGTCATTGGGTTTTTTATTGCTCAGTGGCTTGGGTTTGGCGCTACAGAAGCAGCATTTATCGGCCTGGCAATATCTTTTAGTAGCACGATTATTATTATGAAGCTCCTCACTGATAAGCGGGAGATCAATCAGCTTTATGGGAAGATATCGGTTGGCTTTCTTTTGGTGCAGGACTTAATCGCAACTTTTGCCTTGGTTTTTGTAGTGGCAATGAGTAAGAAACAGCCTCTTATTGAAGTAGCACCATTACTGCTCGTAAAATTGGCTGCCGCACTGCTTGTAGTAGTGATTTTGGCCAAGTATGTGCTACCGAAACTGACGCGTTTTGTATCGAGCTCTGGAGAATTTTTATTCTTATTTGCGCTTGCCTGGGGTTTAGGGGTCGCCACAATCTTCAAGCTTATCGGACTCTCCATTGAGGTGGGGGCACTTGTTGCCGGAGTCGCCTTGGCCTCTGCTCCGTATAGTTTAGAAATCGCCTCGCGCATGAAGCCACTGCGAGACTTCTTTATTGTCGTATTCTTCATCTTACTTGGCGCAGGTATGAAGTTAGCAAATCTTGGTGAAATTGTTGTTCCAGCACTAATATTTTCTACGTTAATTCTGATTGGAAATCCAATTATCGTGATGACGCTCATGCGTTTTCTGGGCTACGCTAAAAAGACGAACTTTAAAGCTGGGCTAGCCGTGGCGCAGATTAGTGAATTCTCGCTCATTTTTATCGTTCTGTCGCAGCAGGTGGGGCTGGTAAGTGAAGAGGTGAGCGCGATGATGACGCTCATTGGTATTATTACCATCGCCGCCTCCACCTACATGATTATCTACGCCGATCGGCTATTTGAGTTGTTGGAAAAACCACTCGAAATTTTTGAAAAAAAATCTTTCCATCAGCCACGGCAGAAACATGAACACTATGACGTTGTTTTGTTTGGTTATGAACGTGCAGGTTTTGCTTTTATTGAAAAGCTGCAAAAAATGAAAACGAAATTTTTAATTGTCGACTACAATCCCGACGTAGTGAATGACCTAGAAGAAAAAGGCTTTGCCGTGAGGTTTGGCGATGCCAACGACTTAGAGCTCTTGCAGGAGCTGGATATCACGCATACTAAAATGGTAATTTCTGTTATGGCGAATTTGGATGCTAATAAATTGATCTTGGAACAATTTTCGACTCGCTCGAAAACATTACGAGTCGTTACCTCCGATGATATAGCTGGAGCCGAAGAATTGTACGAGGCCGGAGCAACGTATGTGATGATGCCACACTATATAAGCGGTCTGCATACGTCGAAGATGCTTGCGCGTAATGGCTTTGACTTGAGCGTGTTCTTACAACAGCAGCAAAAACATAAGCAGTACTTGTTGCGTACAAAAAATAACGCTTGATGTGAAATGCGTTGGGCCTGTGGCTTCAGCCTGTTTTCAGGGGTCTTGAGGGTATAATTTGTACATGGGAATATTAGACCTCGCTATTATTGCACTATGTGTCTGGATGGCGTTGCGTTGGTCGCAGATTGGACTGGTGCAGGGCTTCTTTTCGTTGTTTGGATTTTTGTGCGGACTGGTGTTGGGCGCTATCTTAAGTCCATACGTGGCTCGGCTTGTCGATGGCGAGGCTCTTCGTTTGTTTATCACAATTGGCATCATGGTTGTTGCTGGCTCTTTACTGGGTACAGTTGGTCAGCAGGCGGGGGTGAATCTGTCGAGTCGATTAGAAAAGGGTAAATTTCGTAAACTCGATGCTGTACTCGGGGCAATGTTTAGCGTTGTGTTGGTGACGGTGTATGTATGGATTGCGTCGGCAGTCCTCAGCGGCAGTCCTTTCGAGATGATGAACCAGGCCTTTCAACAATCGCGCATTGTACAGGCAGTAAATAAAGCCTATCCTGTGCCGCCCGCAGCATTGGCGCGTATCGGCAGCACGCTTGGCTCATTCGAATTTCCGCAAGTTTTTATTGGTCCTGAGCCCGAGACGGTTACGCCAGTTGCTCCGCCAGACTCCGCGCTGCTACAGCAAGCCGTTGCGGTGGCCGGCGAGTCGACCGTGCGTATCGAGGCCTTGGGATGTGGCGCCGTGTCGAGGGGATCGGGCTTTGTGGCGAGGGAGGATTTAGTCGTGACCAACGCCCATGTTGTGGCCGGCGCAGATGCCATATCTATCACCGATGTGTCAGGCAAAAAGCGGGCGCGATTGGTGTATTATGACCCAGATCTGGATTTGGCTGTATTACGAGTGCAGGGGCTGGCTGGCGAGGCATTGCCGATTGCCGATACGGTCTTTGTGCGCGGAACTCCAGGAGCAGTGCTAGGCTATCCGGGTGGTGGCGATTTTAAAGCTAATGGAGCAGCAATTTTGCGCACCATGAATGCACGTGGTTTAAATATTTACGGTTCTCGCACGGTAAGCCGCCAAATTTATGAACTGCAAACACAAATAGTTTCTGGAAATTCGGGGGGTCCGGTTGTGACGGCGGAAGGTCGAGTTTTAGGAGTTGTTTTTGCCAGATCACAAACTCAAAGAAGTATTGGCTATGCGCTTACCTCTACATCAATTCTGCCTGGCTTGAATGTGGCAACGCAAACCGAAGCTCCGGTCTCATCTGGCCGCTGTACAGAATAGTTAGGCCTTCACGTTATTGGGGAGTTCTGCAAGCTGGCTATAGAGGTCACCGCAGATTTCCATAATTTGTTCTTGTTCTTCAGGCTTTAAGAGCTTACGCCAACGTTCGGCGTTATCTCGACTGTTGCGCTTTAATACGTGAATATCGTTATTTGTGGGGTCGGTGGGATTGGTTTCTCCAGTGAGCTCGCGGAGTTGAGCGGCAATTTTTGGTGAATAATCGATGTTGTAGGCTCGATACAAGCTGCGAGTTATGGCTTGAGGATTTTGTGAGAAGGCTTCGTGGCTGACAATAGGCATTGAGCTATTTTTTTTGCAAGACTGTAGAATAATTTCGTTTATTGCGCGCCAGTACCAAGCCAGGGTTTGGGCGGTAGTTTGGGGCGTATGAATTGATTCTTGCACGGGTTGAGAGAATTTATTGCGGAGCTCCGTATCCTGCAGTAAACTCTCGAGCGGAGAGCCAACCCAGCC
>JAUPVH010000053.1 GCA_030917125.1 Patescibacteria group bacterium
GAGTCAAGTTTTTGTTATGCTTCTCTACTCCGCCCAGCACCAGATGAGGAAGCAACGACCTACGAGACGAGCGGTGCCTGGTGCCGAGACATTGCCTGCTCGGTCGCGAGCTAGGATTTCATAGCTATACAGAGTATTAGCCACAATACTACTATCGGTAAATGTCGGCGAAACTGCTGTACCAAGATCTGCACCATTTCGTCTGACGAGGTAATCCTGCATTCCTGACCCTCCTGTATCGGTCGAAGCCGTCCACTTCAAGATATTGTCGTAGCTAAAACGAGTTGCGTTGAACGAAAGGCCGGCTTTGACGTTTGTCGGGGCTGTTGGTGGCAAGCTGTCGGCTGGAGGTAGAGGTGTCTCCATTGTTTTTACAGCAGCAGTCGCTCCGGTTGAGCTCAAGCCGGCGGCATCTACAGCAACAATCTTATATTGATAGGTTGTGCCGGCTGCAAGACCAGTGTCGTTAAAGCTCAAGGCTGTTCCGCTATATACTTGGGTGCCGTTGCGAGTGAGGATGTAATTCTTCACCGCACTATCATCGGTAGCAGCTGGCCAGGTCAGATTAATCTGTGTGGTTGAACTGCCAAAACCGGTAAGAGTGGTTGGACCAACTGGTGGCTGGTTAACAGGAGCTGGAGTGACGGTTGTTGTGGTAGTCGGAGTCACAGTCGTCGTGGTGGTTGGCAACGATGTCGCTGGGAAGATTACACCACGCACGGGAACTGTTCCTGCTGGCACTCCAATTGCAGCTGCGACGTCGGCTGGCAATGCCTTGCCTTTATTTGTCGCAGCTAGTGAGTCGGCCTTGAGGCGGAAGTCCTGCCCCGCGCGATCGATGAATGGATCTGGCACAGCCTCGGCTGTTACCTGGATAGCATTCAAGTCCCACGGTTGACCACTCACAGTACGGAGTGAAGCAGGTGTCTTTATGTTGTCTGTATTCCCGAATCGATAGAGACTTTGGGTTGTTTTATGATAGTAGGCATTATAGTCAAAAGCTGAGAAGTAGTCTGAAGACAACGTATTTGGTGGGAATTGATAACCATTATTACCAAAGCTATTCAGTCTCGCAGCACCAGCCGAAGTTAAGCCCGACTGCCCAACAACGAGGTTGTTCACATACTCAACACGATTAGTGTTGGGCCCAGAGCTGCCCACTCGACAATTCGGTGGTAGCTTTGCATTTGTACATAGCGTAACTACCGCAGCTGCTTCCTCAGCGTTTGAATACGGCCAGGTTTCACCTTTGTCTGGTGCCGGACGATCATCATCTGCGACTTTAACACCCTCAACACTGCCACCATCTCTATTAATAATAGTATTGTTATAAACCTTTACTTCAGAAGAATATACGCTAATCCCTTGAGTACCGTTATTGTAGAGTAAATTATTCGCAATAATACCCTTGCTAGAAATCTCATAAAAGATACCAAAGCCACCATTATTGCGTGAAATATTATTTACCATCACTGCATTCGAGCAATCAATATCGCACCACAGCCCACCTGAGCGTGCATTGGTATTTTCAAAAATGCTATTTTTTACCGTGTAGCCCGACATGTTGTTGAGCTTAACCGCCGCTGCTCCACACGATGCGCCACATGCCGTATCGAGTTTACTCTTATTATTGTCATTAAAGATACTGCTATCAATGAGGAGGGAGTTTTTATTGAGTGTCTTTCCACTTGAACTCGCAAAGCCATTAGATCCAAACCCGGTGTAGCCATTACTGGCAAATATACTTCGCCGTACAGTCGATCCAAGCTTCGGGCCGGAGAGATCAATCGTATTGCCTGAGTTCTCTAAGAATACGCTATTTTCAACAATCAACTCACCGGCGTTAGGGCTACCCGCACCGCCAAGTCCGGCATAAATTACCGCGTGCAGCGGACTCGATGCAAAATGCTTGACGCCAATTCCTTTCCACTCAAACCTGTAGGCACCACCAAATAGGAGCAATGCATGTCGCTTCGTCAGCTCTAGTGTATTAGCATTAGGATCCTTATTGACATACATCTGCTCATTCGCCCAGTCGTAAAAGAAGCTGTTCGGACTTGTCGAGAGCTCAGCTAATGTCTTCTTTTGCGTAAGCTGTACACCACCAGAAACTACCATCTGGGGATCGGTATCTACATCTGCCGGAGTACGATTAGTATCTGCTGTTAACCAATATGTATCCGGATGAGCGCATATTCGGGGAGCATTCATAGATATCCCAGATTTATCTGAAAATGGAGTAGCCTTTTCCCATAGACCGGCGGTTACTGGCGAGACCAATGCACCATCCAAGCGTGGTACCTTAGTGCGATAATTTCCTATAAGACTTCCCGTATTTCTATCTATACCTAAGTGGGAAGAACAAAAATCTGGTGTAGACCAAACTCGCATCCATACACCAGTTGATGCGGATGCCCAGCCATCTTTTACGGGATCAGTACCAACAAACCACGGCTTTTCACTGCGATAGGCCTGGAAGGTAATATTGCCGCCCGTCATGGTGCCAGCAATTTTTCCTTTCGTTGTTGAGCCTGCGATATTTACATCTCCTGAGAACCAGCTACGATATTCACCGCCACGTAACACGATAGTACCCGAGGCATTACCCCCACTCTTGAGCTGGTTATAGGCTCGAGTGATGGTGGCTACCGGCCTTTCCAAAGCCAAGCCATCATTAGTGTCATTACCGCCACGATCGGCTGGAGCCATATAGACAACTCGGCCCGTTGTTGGTACTTGATAATCAAAAGACGGCAGCGTCTTACCGGTTGGATCGAGTCCCTTAGTGGCAATGCCAGCAGGCGTGTAATCCGCAGGAGTCGCCGCTACTGCCATCCAAATAACAAATGCACCTACCAGTACAACTAATCCAGCAACAAGCGCCATGACTGGCTTAGAGAGCTTCGGAGCACGAGCTAGAGGCCCTTTCTTCTGAACTCGAGAGCGATTAGCGCTTTTTGGCTTAGTTTTTACTCTACTTTTGGCAACTACTTTTTTATTTTTTGCGGCTGGCATAGCTGTTTTTAACCCTATTTATTTTGATACAAATCTTACCTATAAGCATAAGAGCTAACAAAATATATGTCAACAAATTAAAAACCACCTCAACTTGAAGTGGTTTTTAATGGATAATTACAATCCGGCACTGCGCTACTTTCCCGGGGTTACCAGTATCATCGCCGCAGGAGAGCTTAACTGCTGTGTTCGGTATGGGAACAGGTGTGGCCTCTCCGCCATAAGCACCGGTCTCTAAAACAGGATCTGGTTCCAGAGACCGACGCTCACAGGATCTTCATACTTACTTTGAAAATTTTTCATGGTGTTGCTTTCTTTTCTAGTGATGCAAGCTTGTAATAAGCGTGCCAATCACTCTCCGTATGGTTTACCTAGTTCACATAAATGAACAGGTAAACCACGAAGAAAAAGTCAATCGACTATTAGTACACCTCGGCTAAACACATTACTGTGCGTACACCTAGTGCCTATCAACCACGTAGTCTTCATGGAGTCTATAGGGAAATCTCATCTTGGAGGAGGCTTCGCGCTTAGATGCTTTCAGCGCTTATCCCGTCCGAACATAGCTACCCGGCCATGCCGCTGGCGCGACAACCGGTACACCAGAGGTTCGTTCACTCCGGTCCTCTCGTACTA
>JAUPVH010000054.1 GCA_030917125.1 Patescibacteria group bacterium
TCGTAGTCTTCCCGAAGAATGAACACAGGGTTTTTATCATCTACTTCCGTCACTAGAATATATTCTGGCTCGTAATTTAACTCGCGGCGATACCTAAAACGAAAATATCTATATCTCAGCATATTAAATAAGCTATATGATGCAGTGCCTCTTTCTAAGTTGATTTGCATCATTCCTATATAAGTTAAGTCCAAAAGTCGCCTGCTATTAGTTGTATATCTTTGTCGCTGATCGAAGTAGTTAAGTGCTACGCCAAATTTTTCTAGAAAGTGTGCGTGAAGTTCCCAGATAAATTCACTAATACGATTCATCTCCAAATATACATTCATTGAGTCTAATTTTTTTTGATAGTCTTTGGCTGCTTTTCCTGTCAGCTTACGAATTTTTGCCATCTAGTTCAGCCAGCTTTTTATATATCTCCACCATCGCTAGCGTATCAAGCGAGCAGTATTCAATCAGGTCTTCCAAAATTTGATCCTTTTGGTCAGCGCGCTTTTCGTCTAACACGGCCTCCATCCACAGCCGTTGGGCGGAACCGCCCTCTTGAATGCCCAGCTCTTTATACGATAGGTGCGGACACAGCACCGGCAACACGTTCTTAATGCTCGCGCTGCCATTAAAGCGCTGGTCGTCATACCATTTCTGCTTAAACGGTACCATCAGGTCTACCACGCGCTCATTAATCGCCTCCATAGCATTTTTATATTCCGGCATCATCTCCCCTAGCTCTTTATTGCGACCCTTTTCAAAATCCTCATACCACACAATTACCGATCCTTTGTCGCCAATGTCTTGAATAAGCTGTTCCGTGAGCGGCCTGGATGGGTCGGAATTCTCACGGTGCAAATACTCTTTTTGCGTCAGCTCTGCATGTGGCGCTTCTAGCACATGCAGCGAATACTGAAACGGCACCTGCTGATAAGGTCGGTGGCCATCAAAGTACGGAATGAGCCCGGACATTGTTTCGTAGTCTAAGAAATAGAGCGGATACTCCAGCTGCTGTAAGAATTCTGCAATTTTCGGTTTATCAATAATCGGCTCAATCCCTATTTGCAGTTGTTTTTCTACCGTGCCCACAATGTTTTCATAAATTTGCAGCCAGGCTTTTTTCGAGCCAAGCCGAGCGTGCTTGGGGTTTGGGTCGGGCATCTCGGTGCTGTTTGCGGTAACTACCGCTTGGGCCATGTGCTTATGTGTCGCCTCTTCCCTGGCTCGAACTTCTGCGGTGATGTCCGTGAAGGTCGTTAGCTCGTGGGCGTTAATCTCGCCATGGCGCACGTAGCGGTTATTCACATGTATTACCGAGATGTTGCGAACTTTTAGGCCACTCCCCTCCAGCACAGCTGCCTGAAAAGCGAGGTCGTATTCGTGGTCTAGCTTGGTTCGTGTGCTGGCTTTTATCTCATAGAGGTCTACTTCCCTGGCGCCAACAAAGCTGACGATGTCACAAATGCAGGTAAATTCTTTCCACTCAAAGCGGGGCTGAAACAGCACCTGATCACCGCGCGCAATCGCATCCTGCGTGCGCTGCGGGAGTGAGCGATACTCGTCGTAGTCCGAAAAACCAAGCGCCACTCCTTCTGGAAAGAGCGATTCGGCATAGGGTTCAAAGGCATGCCCGGCGTCAAAAATTGCCTGCGTATTTTCATCAACGGGCGGAATGAGGCTAGGTTTGTGCTTCTTCACCCACAGCCAGGCCGGGTGCCGTAGGTAGAGCATGTAGTCGGATTTAGAGATTTGCATGCTGTTATTTTATCACTACTGAGCTTAATGCCCGCCCTCTACGTGAAATCCCTTCTGCCTGAGGTTGTCTGCCAGCCATGCTTCCATCCTTTCTGCTTTCTGGCGAGTTGCTATCGGATTATGTTGTTCAGAATCAAGCAAAATTGAAGTTTGAAATTATGAGCGAGATGCAGATATATGTGAGATGTCTTGGGGCGTGAGGTTGAAAAGTTTGTAAAATATATCGTCTAGTTCTTTTACTAAATATTTATATTGTTCATTTTCATTGTTCGACTTGGCGCTTATGATTTTTTGAACAAACGACTCTACCTTGCTCTTGGTATCAATCTCGATTCTTACCGGAATGGGTAGATTGGCAAGTGCTTTGGTGCGGATTTGAGGGCGTTTTTTTTCGCCATACAGGATTAAGCCGCTTTCACGGGCAACGTAGGTCGCAATCGTTGAGTTGAGGTAGCCAAGTAAGAATTCAAGACTATAGTCTGGGTCTTTTTTATTGACTATATGCAGGGTCTGGTTCGCATAGTATTTGTCAGTATTATCTAGTGCCGCAATTAGGCGAACTTCCCCTGGTCCTTGGCGGACAAAGATCTTGGGCTGCTGGAACCGACTTTCATCTCCGATGACTTTTATGGTTTTTGACTGCGCTGCGGCAAAGCGCGCATTTACCTTGGCAACTAAATCTTTAGAGAAACAAATATACTTACCTCGGCCAGCTCGCTCGGATATCTGGTCTTGACTCGGCCAGATAATTGAATAGGCAGAAACATTACTCCCGAATAATGCTTCATGCCAAGTATCGTCTTGTCTTTGATTGCTGCAAAAATCTTCTGCTGTCACGCACATCCCAGTCGTTACACGAGCAACATCTTTGAGAGGGTGGCACTGGTTAAGGATTTTAGTTAGTGTTGGATTGGACTGATCAAGAGTAAAAGTAGCGCGTTCATGACTCAGCAATGCTTGCTGCTGGATTGTGTATGCTTTGCTTAGTTTAGCTTCGGGTGAAAGTCGAGGATATACAATTACTGTATTACGGTTAGGATTAATTAATTTCTTCTGACTAATTAGGATGTTGGTGTCAAGATTAATATATGGAAATGGTACAGATAAAACGATTTGCTGCAGAGCCGTATTACTCAGAAGTAGCCGGCGTGTCGATTCATACGCATCAACATCCTGAATCTGTTTGTCGAGTACGAAACCTAGCAATCCGTTAGCTTTAAGTAGGTCAAGGCTGCGCTCAATAAATAGCATGATCGTGTTA
>JAUPVH010000055.1 GCA_030917125.1 Patescibacteria group bacterium
GTCGTGAAATGACTGAGGGTAAGCTCGCGAATATTGAAGTGAATAGTGAAGTTGAGGGAATTGTAACTGGTATTGTTGACTTCGGTATCTTTGTAAATGTTGATGGCGTTGAGGGAATGGTGCACATTTCCGAAATTGCCTGGGATCGAGTAGATAACCCTGGTAAGTACGTAAAAGTTGGCGAAAAGATTAAAGCTAAAGTTATTGCTATCGATCAGGATAAGCTGAGTCTCTCCATGAAGCAGTTAACTGCCGACCCGTGGATTGAAGAAAGTAATCAATTTAGCGTTGGCGATAGTGTTGAGGGTACAATCAATCGCATTACGCCATTTGGTGCATTTGTGCAGATTACTCCGGTTATCGAAGCGCTTGTGCATATCTCAGAGCTGTCTGAAGAGCATGTGGCTGATCCAAACGATTTGGTAAAAGTTGGCGAGAAAAAGACGTTTCGCGTTATCGCGATTGATCCGGCGCAACATAAGCTCTCACTCTCGCTCAAGCCGGTAAAAGCTGGTAAAAAGCAGGAAGGCTAAGCCGATGGGGCGACCCAAGGGCACGACATCACCAGAAAGAACCTGTCGGATGTGCCGGGGTCGGTTTCCCAAGAATGAGTTAGAACGTTGGGTGTTACGGGGTGAAGAATTAATCTTAGATACGAAGCGAGTCGAGCCTGGTCGTGGATGGTATAGCTGCCACAAACCAGCCTGTTCGAGGAAGATGCATGAAATTGGCGCTCAGGTTGCATTATCGCGCCGACATCGCAAGCCAAAACAGGAGAAAACAGCATGAGTGAAAAACCAACCGAGCTTAGGAAGATCCACATTCCAGAATCAATTGCCGTGCATGAATTTGCGGCGCTGCTTGAAGTTCCTGCCACTAAGGTTATTGGCGAGCTTATGCGTAATGGCGTGATGGCGACCATCAATGAATCGATTGATTTTGATACGGCTAGCATTATCTCTGAAGAATTTGGCGTTGAAGTTGAGCTTGAAGTAGCTCAGGACGAGCGACCGGTGCAAAATAAGCAGGTTGAAGGCGAGAAAAAAGATCGCCCACCAGTGGTTGCGGTGATGGGGCACGTAGATCATGGAAAGACAAGTGTTTTGGATGCTATTCGGGATACTGAAATTGCATCACGCGAGGCTGGAGGTATTACTCAGCACATTGGCGCGTATCAAGTGCATAGAAAAGATCGCATGATTACATTTTTGGACACCCCGGGGCATGAGGCTTTTTCTGCCATACGCGCCCACGGTGTTCAGGTAACTGACGTGGTAGTGATCGTCGTTGCCGCTGATGATGGCGTGAAGCCCCAGACGAAGGAAGCGGTGCGTTTAGCTAAAGACGCTGGTGTCGGCATTGTAGTCGCCATCAATAAAGTAGATAAGTCTGATGCGGACGTGAATCGTATTAAGCAACAGCTGTCTGAAATTGAGTTAATCCCAGATGATTGGGGTGGTGATACCCCGTGTGTTGAGGTGTCGGCAAAAGACAAATCAGGCTTGGAGGCCTTGCTTGATATGATTTTGCTCGTAGCCGATATTAACAAGCCCGAAGCTGTGTACGCCGCGCCAGCTAGTGGGGTGATTATTGAAAGCCATATGGAAACCGGTCGCGGTGCGACAATTACACTATTAGTTGAGAGCGGTACGCTCAAGCCAAGTGATTATTTGGTAGCTGGGAGTACGTACGGTAAAGTACGATCCCTCGAAAATTTTGCCGGTGAGCAAGTGAAGGAAGCAACTCCCTCGATGCCAGTAGTGGTGACTGGGTTTAAGGCCGTACCAGCCTTTGGTGATTGGTTTGAAGCGGTTCCAAATGAGAAGGCTGCGCGCGAGTGGCAGATTAGCCAGCAGCGTAAGAGCAGTATTAAAAGCATTGTAAAGCCAAAATCTGTGAATGCCTCGGATCTAGCACGAGCTGTGAGCCGCGGCGCGGTGAAAGAGCTGACGGTGATCGTAAAAGCTGATGCTCAAGGTTCATTAGAGTCAATTACTCAAGCCCTCCATTTGCTCG
This sequence comes from Patescibacteria group bacterium, assembly GCA_030917125.1. Taxonomy (GTDB): domain Bacteria; phylum Patescibacteriota; class Saccharimonadia; order CAILAD01. The sequence goes on from JAUPVH010000055.1 coordinate 2,017, forward strand.
GTAATGATGAAGTGCAAGTTAAGATTGCAGCCAGTGGAGTGGGCGGAATTTCTGAGGGCGATGTTCATACAGCCTCTGCAACCGGAGCAATTATTTTAGGTTTTCACACCACAATCTCTGGAGCAGTTAATCAATCCGCCAAGCGCTCTGGTGTTACCTTCCAGCTTTATCAGGTGATTTATGATTTGCTCGATGATGTGCGCGAGTGGCTTACTGCCCTGTTGGAGCCAGAAGTAGTAGAAACCACCGTTGGCGAACTTGAGCTTTTGGCGATATTTAAGACGACGAAAGACCGTGTAATTTGTGGCGGTAAGGTTGTAAAAGGACAGGCTGAAGCTGATGCTGCAATTCAGATTGTTCGGGAGGGCGAAGTGCTGGCAACGACCAAGTTGGTTGAGCTCCAGAAGCAAATGCAGTCTGCTCAGACAGTGCTTGCCGATGAGGAGTGTGGAATGGCTATTGAGCGGGTGGAAATAGCACCGGAAGTCGGCGATACATTTCGTTTCATTCGTCGAGAAGTACGCGAGCGAACACTGTAATGTCGCGGCGCGCTGACCAAGTAGGGCGCGAGCTGCATCGACACATGGCGCTGGCACTCACGGAGCCACTGCGTGAGGGTAAGCGAGTTACGATTACACGAGTGAAGGTGACCGACGACTTAAAGACACTCCGAGCCTGGCTGCAGGGGTGGAGTAGGCTTGATGAGCGCGAACAGCGTCAAATAGAATACAATCTCAAGCGGGCGGTGCGTGAGGGCTCACAAATGAAATTCACTCCCCGCGTCGTGGTGCTCAACGATGATAGTGCTGACTATGCTGAGCACATCGACCGCTTGCTGCAAGAAGGCGGCGAATCATAAGTTTGACCCCGCAGCACTAGAAGGCATAAGATAGGCTTATGAAGCGAGTATTACTAGTAGAAGACAATGATTTCATCCGCAAGATGTATCTCATGAAGTTAGGGAAGTCTGATTCTATCGAAGTCTTGGAGGCTCAGGATGGCCCGACGGCACTTGAAGTCTATCAGGACAGCAAGCCAGATTTAATTTTGCTCGATATTATGATGCCTAAAATGAGCGGCCTTGAAGTACTTGAAGAACTCCACAAAAGAGGTTCAGAAGTGCCAGTGATTATCCTCTCCAACGTCATGAGTGCCGAAACTCGAGAAGTAGCCCAAAAATATGGGGTGGTTGACTATATTATTAAAAGTGACCTTACTCCGTCTCAGGTGCTCGAGAAAATCGAAAAATATATTTAAGCCAGTTCAATCGGGCCGGCATTGCAGATATCTTGCCCGCTTACAGTCGCCTTATTGGGAAGCTGGGCTCGAAGTATCTCGACTGACCCATCTTTCAGATGCAGTATAAGTTGTTTATTTTGACAGCTTAGTTGAGCGGCATCTGCTTTATCGCTAGAGATTTGGCGCACTTCATGGAGCGTGAGAGGTAGTATTTTGCCTCGTAGACTGACGGGTAGACGCACTCCCGGCCAGCCCGCATAGGCACGTACGATTCGTATTAACTCCGCGGCACCGACAGCTTCTGGATCAATATCTCCATCAGTCTTTTTTAAGAGCTTGGAATAAGTTGGAGTAATACCTGGATCTTGAGGCTGTGGCGATATGGCGCCGGCTATATAGTCGCGCAGGGTCGGTAAGAGTAGGCTTCGACTTTCGGCGATGAGTTGATCCCAGAGCTGCTGTTTTGACAAGCTTGAGTCAACTGAGAAACTGGACTGAGCAAGAATGGGGCCAGCGTCCATTTCTGAAGTAATAAGCATAATTGTGGTGCCAGCTTGGGAGTCGCCGGTTAGGATGGTGTTTTCTAGAGGGGCAGGGCCTCGATGACGCGGCAGGAGGGAGGGGTGAATATTTACAATTCCTTTCGGGAAGAGGTTGAGTGTTTCGTCGGGCAGTATTTTACCGTAGGCAAACAATACTCCAATTTCTGGCTCGAGCTCAGTGAGTGTCGAGGTTATCTCTTGCAGCTTATGAGGGGTGAATAGCGCGATATTGTGCTCGGTAGCTAGTTGGGCAACCCGAGTTATGCGTTGATGAGCGTGAGCGTGATCCTTTGGTGGTTGCGTTACGACTGCTACAACCTCTATATCTGGAGCATGCAAGAGGTCTTCTAAAATCAAAGCACTCGCCGCGCTTGAGCCGAAAAAGATCGTGCGATGTTTAGTGGTGATGTTGAGCATCCAGAATTTCCTGGGGGATGGCGTCTACGCTGACAAGCTGCCCTTTGTCATCTAGTTTTAAGAGAGAAGTAGCGTCTTTTACCATGTCGATAAATAGTTTGCCGTGCATATGGTCAATTTCATGCTGGAAGACTCGGGCGGGAAAGCCTTCGAGCGTGAGGCGCACTTCTTCGCCTTCAAGTGTCAGGGCTTTGACTTTAACTCGGTTTGCGCGCGCAACTTTAGCGTAGTATCCAGGTACGCTCAAGCAGCCTTCGACATCAATAGTAAAATCGCGACTTTTTTGGATGATTTCTGGGTTCAGAAATGTCAGAAAGGTTTGATCTTCGCCGTCGTCGAAATTATTGCGGACCACAGTCAGCTTAATAGTCTCACCAATTTGAATGGCAGCTAAGGCGGCTCCATATTCGCTGTCGTGATCCCAGTCGAGGGTTGTGTCAATCATGTCTTGCGCGAGTTTTTCAATTTCTGGTGTAACGCGAGTGATGCGGAGTGATTTTTTGCGCAGCGTGGAGTCGGGAATGGTGACGAGTTTTCGAATCATTATATTATTACATCAGAAAATTGAAATTGGGTCAATATCATAGGAGCTTTCCCTTGGGAGCAAACTTGCTAATTCGGTAAGTTTTGTTCGGTGACTGGTTTTACAGATAATGTGTGCAATATAGCCCTGGTGACTACGCGTGTGATTGGGTATGGCGGGACCAAGAAGTATGATTCCTGCTGGAATGTTGGTATCTCGGAGCCAGTCCTCGGCTTTTTGCAAAGCAATTTGTTGTGAGCTGCCAAAGAAGTTGATGCGCGCTAGGTACTGGTAAGGGGGGTAGTGGAATTGCTGGCGGCGAGCGAGCTCATCATCCACGAAAGTTTGCCAGTCATGCGTTAAAATAGTCTGCCAATGCGGATTGTCTGGTTGTCTGGTTTGAATGACTACTTCACCGATTCTGTCTCCGCGACCAGCTCGTCCGGCTGCCTGCATAATGAGGCCGACGCCACGTTCGCGACTTTGAAAGTCATCGCCGAATAACAGCTCGTCTCCGGCGACTATCCCTACGAGTGTGACCCGAGGAAAATCGAGACCCTTGGCAATCATTTGAGTTCCGACTAGCATGTCGATTTCGCCG
>JAUPVH010000056.1 GCA_030917125.1 Patescibacteria group bacterium
AGCTCCAAAAAGGAGCTCTTTATTTGGTGCGGACGAGAAGACTCGAACTTCCACGCCTGAAAAATAGGCACTAGCCCCTCAAGCTAGCGTGTCTACCAATTCCACCACGTCCGCATGTATTTAATTTTCTTTAAAAAGGTACCTTAGGCATTAAGCTTGAGGAGCTTGAGCCTTTCTGTAATGGAACTGGTCTTGCCAGTTCGAGCTAGCGCCTCTACCAATCCAACCACGTCTGCATATCCAGATGTACAAACAGCAGAGATTATTCTACCAGAATATTACTCTCTTGTCAGCCCTTAAATGAGCGCTGTAAAAGAGAGGAAAATGAGTGCTAAGCCAAGCGCAATTGAGAGCGGTATGAGAACCAAGAGATTAATGTAGTAATATACCTCTTTTGGCTCATTCCACTGCGTCCTTTGCGACTTTGGCAGCTTCTTCCAATCGGCTCGATATTCTTCCCATACATTTTTACTGCGAGCCAGCGTCCAGATACCGCCCACAAAAAGTAACATCCCAAGCCCCAGCTGACCGAATAAGTTCCCCATCGAGGTAAGAATGAGAAACCAAAGAAATATTACCAGACCAACAAGTCTTCCCCAGTCGTCTTTACGTTTCAGCTTGCGTGCCATATCTTCTCCTAGTTATCGTAGTTATTCGGTAAGTGATCCGCGAGATGCTTCATAGAATATTCCTTGCGCAGCTGCTTTGGCAAATCTTTTAAGCTAACGCCAATTTTTACGCCAGGGTTAAAGATATTAAGCGGATCGAATACTTTTTTCACGTCCTCAAATACTCCATACAGATGCTCGCCATACAGTCGCTTGAGGTATGGCGCTCGCAATCGGCCATCATTATGTTCTCCACACGTAGAACCACCCATTTCAATCACCATGCGATAAAAGTCATTCATCAGCTCAAACATCTTCTTGCGGTCCACCTGAGAGCCTAAATTCATGAATGGCTGCAAGTGGAAGTTCGCATTACCAGCATGACCCCATACCGCGATATCTAATTTGTATTTTTCAAGCAACTTATACGTTTGCTCTAAGAACTTCGGCATTTGCTCCAAAGGCACTACGCCGTCTTCGATAATCGGCAAAGCCTTTTTAGCGCCACGGAATTTCCAAATGATTGCGGCGGCGCCACGACGAATCTTCCAAAGTTTCACCTGCTCATTAGGATCTGTGGCCACTCGGGAAGCAAACGCCAATTCATTAAATACCTTCTGTACCTTTTTGGTTTTTGAAGCCTGGAGGCGAACTTTGGTGTCATCAAACTGCACCAGCAGAACGATGCCAGGCATTTTGTCGGGCAAAATACCGCGAATTTGCTGAGGATCATGCTCATGCAAGAATTCAAGCAGGTGACGGTCCACTACTTCTAGCGCCGAAGGCTTGAGTGGCATTATAAGCTCAACAGCTCGGGCGGCATGCTCCATATCTTCAAAATAACCAACAATGAGATGCGTCTGCGGGTTATACGGCACATGGCGTAAGGTTATCTCAGTAACAGCTCCAAGCGTTCCTTGACTACCTACAATCAGTTGCCCTAAATCGAAACTCCCATCAGGACCTTTTACATGCCACAAATCATAGCCGGCGGAGTTTTTGCTCACTCGCGGATAGGCCTCGGCTAACTGATCCCAATTCTCTTCTATTAAATAATCAACATTCCTATAAATATGCCCCTCAAAGTCAGTTTGGCGCTGCTTTTGACGCAACTCTTTAGCGCTTAAGCGGCGTGTCTCAATCACCTGCCCGTTAGCTAGTACGACGCGCAAGCTCTCAACATAATCACGTGTAGAGCCATATTTGACTGTCTTTTCACCAGCTGAATTATTCGCCACTGCCCCACCAATGGTGGCAAAATCTATACTCGCCGGATATGGTGGCATAAATCGACCATGACTATGGAGAAGATGCTGCAGATCCTTATAAATCATACCCGGCTGAATTGTCACCGTATCTTTTGTCATGCCAATAAAATGATTCATATGTGCCGGCATCACCATCATCAAGCCTTCACCCAAAGCAGCACCACCCTGATCAGTGCCCTTACCGCGCGTAGTTATCGGGAAAAAGTTCCCCTTTGCGGCTTCCTGGGCCACCAAAACAACTGTCTCTACAACATCGGCCTCGTTCTGGGGGTATGTGACGATCTGTGGCAATACCCGAAACACACTGCCATCCGTCGAGAAAAAGTCTCGAGTAGTTTTGTTTACGCTAACCTCGCCAGTAGTTGAATTGCGAAGTCTTTGGTAGAAATCTGTCATATCACTATGTAGCATAACAATTTTCAATCCAGCGTGCAAAATCCGTTGCATGATTTTTGACAGATACGCTTATCTTAAGCTAAGCTGTACACTATAAGCTTAAGTAATATGGCCAAGACAAATACACGTAAACCAGCTCACAATACTAGCAAACTCGGGCAAGTCAAACGCTTTAAACAACCAGTACTATTTGCAGTACTTGGCTTATTTGCGACTGCTGGCACAATCCTTATTTACTCTTCACTGGCTAGCTCCACTCCGGTGGTAAATACAAATGCTGAGTTTTGGCGCTCCCGCATTGCTGGCTGCGAATCTGGTTCGGGGCCGAACAGCACAGGACGTTATACAGCCTCTAACGGTTCGGGCAACTTTGGCGCCTACCAGTTTGATGTTCGAACCTGGAAAGGTGCAGTCGGACCGGAACTTGCCGCCCAATACCCTAATCCCACTCAAGCCCCTCCTGAAGTACAGGATCAAGCATTCTATAACACCTTTGCGCGCCGTGGCAGTCAGCCCTGGAATGCAAGCTATAAGTGTTGGCGCACCGATGAACTTGCCGCACGCCCACTTGGAGTAATCCCGCTCAAATTGCCTAAGCTAGGCCAATCAAGCTCCAAACCTGCTGAAGACCCCATTGTTGGGCCGCCTAAATCTGCCTACAACGTAAAAGTGCAGGGACGCGTGTATGTCGACGGTAAACTCACGCCAAATATTAAGCTGATTACCTGCGTCGATGGCGTCACAACGACAACCGGCTCAGGTGGTGTATATAATTTTGAGCTGCCGGCTGGCAATAGCTACTGCGTACGTGTCATTGAAGGCCTACCCGCCAATGCCCGACTCGATAAAACCAATAATAATCCAGAACGCGCTGCCGAGAAAAGCTATGAACACCAGCTGGCCGCCAAAAACTATTACAAAAATCTCTGGCAATTTTTCACCCCTTATTACACCTGGGATCGTAGCACTGACGAAAATGCCGATTTCTGGTTTGTCACTCAATAACATTGTTGTAAATTATTGACATCAACAATTGAATGTTGTATTATCTGTACACCCGAAATCCGGGTAGTTCTGCACTCGCCCCCTAGGAGGCATCATGACCGCAACCCTGCAGTCAACAGCACGCTCACTCTCCAACGTGAACAAGTTCGACATCGCAAGCTTGCACCCGGGCCAGATCCTGACGCTCGAATGCGACAAGGGCAACTTGTGGTGGATCAGCCTCACCGACGAGAGCCAGGTGCGCGGCGACACAGTGCGCGGCGTGATGGTGATGACCAACTCGACCAGTCGCGGCTTCCGCACCGCTCGCCCACCGCACGAGATGTCCATCGGCCGCTACGTGGCCCGCAAAGAAGAACTCAGTGTCGGCTTCGGACACACCGAGACCGTTCTCGACTACTCGGTCAGTAATCGGCCGATGGGTCCCTAATGCCCACCCACCACGACACCTCGTGGTGGGATTTTTTATCTTGGTGCGGATGAAAGGACTACTTTGTATAAACTGCGAGCTTTCTCGAAGCAAGCTTCTGCGAGAGCTCTTATTTAGCGAACCTCGGCTTCGCCGTACGGTTCTCGTTCACACCAGTCCAAACTTAAAACACCCCTTTCGGGGTGCCCTAAGTTTGGTGCGGATGAAAGGACTCGAACCTTCACGAGATTGCTCTCACTGGCACCTGAAGCCAGCGTGTCTACCAATTCCACCACATCCGCGTATTACTTTTGCTTTATAGGAGCGAGTTCAGACTTTACAGCCCAATTTTCAACCGCTCGAAAACGATCGCTCGAAGTAACAAGCTTCTCTTGCGTTACTCCTGTCAAAGCAGCAGTATGAGCATACAGGTAAGTTGGCGAGTAAAGCAAGAGTGCTGGCACATCTTCAGCCCAAACCCGCACAAATTCACGATATTTTGCGTTGCGGAATGCTGGATCTTTTCCAAATCGCGCCTGCTCTAAGGCAGCATCAGCCTCTTTACTGACATACTGAGACACATTTAATCCTGGGTCAGCCGCCTGCGATGAATGCCAGAAGCTAAACACATCACTATCGGCGCCGATATCTTGTCCATAGAGTAAAATGTCATATTGTCGTGGTCGAATATAGCTCTGCTGGAGTGTAAAGGTATCAACTGCAATCACCTCTACCGGCACATCGGCCGCCTTCCACTGCTCAGCGAGCTGCTGGGCAAGCTCTGGATAGGCTCCAGAATTTGAGGTGACCAACCGCAAGGGTTCAGTAATCTTCCCAGTCAACACTGCCTTACCAGCTTCAGGGTCATAGCCAATCCGCTTCGCATCCTGATTAAAACCAGGATACCCAGCTGGGATTGGGTAATGTGCCACATTGCCTTCACCTTCAATCACTTCCTCAACAAGCTTCGAGCGATCAATTACCTGATTCATTGCCACGCGCACATCTTTGTCTGCAAGTGCAGGCTGCTTCATATTGTAAAACGCCCCAACATAACTCGGCATACGATAACGTTCCACATTCAAATCACCAAATTCTTCTACGCTTGCTAGCTGAGTAGGGTTCACTTGAGCCATTCCATCAATCCGTCGCTTAGCATAGGCATCAATTAATGCTTCCGTGTCATCCACCTGAAGAAATTCTATTTCATCAAGCTTGGGCGAGCCCTTGAAGTATTCGTTATAACGCCGCAGGCTAATTGTCTCGCTGGCAATATCTAAGTTATCCAGAATGAACGGCCCGCTACCAATGGGTTGCTGATTAAAGCTCGTAAGTCGCAACTGGCTGGCCGGTATTTGATCAAGCGCATGCTTAGGGAGAATACCTACCTGCGCTAAAGCCGTCCAAAAACCGCTATAGCTAGCCGGCAATTTAAATTCAACCGTCTGATTATCTAGCGCAGTAACCTGAATTTTTTCCCAATTAGCCGCTAAAGTTGA
>JAUPVH010000057.1 GCA_030917125.1 Patescibacteria group bacterium
AATTATGGTGGAACTGGTTCGTATCCATGGGCTGGTGTTCCCTTCCCGAACAGTCTGCCCGATCCGTGGGGCATGTATAAGCGCCAGTGTGTCTCCTATACGGCTTGGAAAGTTGCCAGCACCGGACGGAACATGCCGTATTGGGGTGGTCGCGGTAATGCCAGGCAGTGGCCTTCAAGCGCCATGGCTGACGGGATTGCTGTAAGCTTTGGTTCTGGAGCGAAAGTAGGTGATGTCATGATTGATCCGGACGGACAATATGGTCACTCGATGTATGTAGAACGGGTGAATGGTGATGGAACGGTGTTTGTAAGTCAGTACAATGCGAGCTGGGACGGTCGTTACTCCACGGCTACGGTGCCAATTGCCGGAGCTTACTTTATACACTTCTAGTAGACTAGCTTCAAAACACAAGACAGATGATGAACAAAAACAAAAAAACTTCAGGACGAACCTTCCGAATTGTATTCGGCGGGCTTTTCCTGTTTGTTGCTATGGTTTCTGTAAGCGTTTGGTATCAGGCCCAACCAGCGCGAGCTGATGACTTGCAGCCGCTGATTGATGCGGTAACGCGTCAGATTCAAGATAATCAGGCAATTGTAAATCAGAAACAGGCAGAGGGAGATACGCTCCAGAATCGGCTTACCGCTATTCAGGCTGAGCTCACTGCTGCTCGCTCTAACTTAGAGCTCACTCGTTTGCGCATTGAACAGACTAAAACAGATCGGAAAAAGACCGAAGCCGAGTTGGAAAAAACTACAGAACTGTTGCGCCAGAATATCACCGCCGCCTATAAGCAGGGTGATATTTCCCCGATGGAGGTGTTTGCCTCGAGCGAAAATCTTTCCGATTTTGTAGGCAGACAAGAATATTACGACTCCTTGCGGAATAAAATTATTGATAATGTGAATAGTATTAAGACTGCCAAAAAACAGCTAGAAGAATTTTCTCGGCAGCTGCGGATTAAAGAAGAGCAGGAGCAGCTTGAGGAGGAAGCGATTGCCGCTAAAGAAGCTGAGCAAGCTGAGCTCCTCGCTAAAACTCGTGGTGATGAAGCGGCCTATCGGGCACTGGTTGAAGCTGATACAACGCGGCTCGAGACATTGCGCGCTCAGCAGGCTGCTGCGATTGCCGCCCAAAGTTTGGGGAGGGATTATGAGCTGACTACAGACTACCCTTGGGCAGCTGTTGAGCCGTTTCCGAGTCGCGGTGTAGATCCCTGGGGGTTTTATTACCGGAATGCACAAGCTATGCTGCCTGGAAACGCGCAAGTATCGGCAGGCCGATTCCAGCCTGGGGATTTCTCGGGCCGGCTAACGCCAAGCAGTGGCCGGAGTGGGCTGGTAAATTTGGTATGCGCGTCGACACCACCCCAGAAGTCGGTGCCGTTGCAGTGTATCCAGTTGGGGAATATGGACATGTCATGATTGTCGAGGGAATTGTCTCAAATGGAGCGCAAGTTTTGGTCTCAGAGTTTAATGCTGATTGGGGCGGTCGTTTTTCTCAATCTGTATGGCCGGTAAGCTCGCTAGTCTTCATCCATTAGCCCTAGCAGATTTGCTCCCACCTCTGTACAATAAGAGAAACTATGGGTGAGAAGACGGATCAATCGCCAGTGAAAAAGACTGGCGTCAATTTAACAAGACTGCAGTTTGCGGGGCTTATTTTAAGTCTGATTGTAATTGGCGGTTTCGTTGGGATTTTCGGTTACAAAAATTATGTCGTCCGAACTAACACTGCCGCCGCAACTTCGGAGCAGTTTCGAGAAATTCAATCAATTCTTCAGTCTAGCTTTAATGGTGATTTAAATGATGAAAAGCAGGCCGAAGGCGCATTGCGCGGCTATGTGGCGAGCCTTGGTGATCCTTATACGGTGTATTTGGATGCGAAAGAAGCCGAAGAGCTCTCTAATGACTTAGCTGGGCAGCTGTCTGGTATTGGTGTAGAAGTAGGGCTCAAAAATGATCGGCTCACCGTAATTGCACCAATTGACGAAACGCCAGCTGCGAAAGCTGGTATTCGAGCTGGCGACGTTATCGCACTTATTGATGGCCAAAGTACCGCTGAGCTAACACTCGATGAAGCGGTTAAAAGGATTCGTGGCGAGAAGGGTACAGAGGTTAAGCTGACAATCGTACGAGAAGGCGAAGATCCAAAAGAGGTGGCTATTACACGCGATCAAATCCAGGTATCTAGTGTAAAATACGAAGTCAAAAATGGGGACGTGGGCTATATTCGGGTGCGCCGTTTTGGCGATGATACCGACACGGCAATTCGGGCAGCTGCGGCAGATTTGGCGAAGCAAGGTGTCAATAAAATTGTATTGGACTTGAGGGATAACCCTGGTGGCTACTTAAATAGCGCTGTAACTGTTTCTTCGGAATTTTTGGCAAATGGTGTGGTTGTGGAAGAGCGTGGGCGACACATCGAGTCTAAGCAGCTTGTGGCCAACCCTGGTGGCAGCCTGACTGATGCTAAGTTGGTTATTTTAATCAACGAAGGCTCGGCATCTGCTTCGGAAATAACTGCTGGTGCATTAAAGGATAATGGTCGAGCCATATTGGTGGGTGAAAAAACCTATGGTAAGGGGAGCGTACAGGAAGTAAAATCGCTTTCCAATGGCGCCCAACTGAAGGTTACAGTCGCCGGCTGGTTTACTCCAAATGGCATCAACATTGCCAAGGAAGGCATCAAGCCAGACGTTGAGGTTAAGTACAGTGCTGAAGATGTAAATGCTGGGCGCGATCCACAGCTCGAAAAAGCCCTTGAAGTCGTCCGACAATAGCCCTTGTGCTTGCAGAGGCGTCCAGTTACACTAGAAAAAACGGGGAGGAGTGCGTGTGGCTAAAACGGTAACAACACCAAAATATATTTTTGTAACTGGAGGAGTTGTTTCGGGCTCCGGAAAAGGTATCACTGCAGCGTCAATTGGCGCTATTTTAAAAGCTAGGGGATTACGGGTCAACATTCAAAAAATGGACCCGTATTTTAATTTCGATGCTGGTACGCTGAATCCGGCGGAACATGGCGAAGTATTTGTCACAGCTGATGGTGGCGA
>JAUPVH010000058.1 GCA_030917125.1 Patescibacteria group bacterium
GGGCACGCAGGTTCTACACTGGCCGATACGATGATTGTGGCGAGTGTTGATCCAGAAACCAAAGATGTGGCGATGCTGTCGCTACCCCGTGATTTGTATGTGCCAATCCCAAAAAATGGTAAAAATAAAATTAATGCTGCCCACGCTTTTGGCGAGATGCAAAAAACGGGTGAGGGACCAAATATCGCGAAAGAAGTGGTTGGAGAGGTGCTCGATATTCCGGTGCACAACTACGTGCGGGTTGATTTTACGGGTTTTAAAAAGGCGGTTGATGTATTGGGTGGAGTTACGATTGATGTCGCTACGCCGCTTTCGGACTCCGAATATCCCTGTGAGAAAGATGAACGCAAGGCTTGCGGCTTTTCGGTGAAGGCCGGCACCCAACTGATGAATGGCGCAACCGCGCTCAAGTATGCTCGTTGTCGAAAGGGGAACTGCGGCAATGATTTTGGTCGAGCGGCCCGTCAGCAAGAAGTCTTGATGGCGATGCGGGAAAAAGCTCTGCAGATGTCTACACTTACGAACCCTGCAAAACTGGCCGGAATAATCGACACGATTGGATCGCACGTACGGACCGACTTAAGTACGGAAGAGCTGACACGTCTGGCAGAGATTTTGAAGGATGTGAAGTCAGAGACGGTAAGGTCGAAAGTAATTGATGGTGAGGAGGAAAAGCTTGTACAAGTTGCCAATATTGCTGGAGCGAGCGTTGTGATACCGGCTGGAGGTGAAGGTAAATTCGGCCCCATTCAAGATTTTGCCCACAGTCTGTTCTTTGATCGTCATCTGGTTGAAGAAAACATCCCTGTGACAGTTGTGAATGCCTCGACTAAGCCGCTTGTTTTTGCAGCGCTTGTCGAGCGACTGAAGGGCTATCGGTATAATATCGTAGGAGTTGAGCAAGCTCAGTCCCAAACGCAGTCGGAGCTTATCGATGGCACCGCAGGCAAAGGAAAATACACCAGACGTTATCTGGAGGCTCGTTATGCTGTCGCTGCAAAAGAAGATGCCTCGCGGGGTGAAGGTATCATCCTTGTCGTAGGAGATGATACAGTAACTAAAACTGGAGATAGATAGCGTGGCACGTAGGGGGAAATTTTTAACGCCATCACAGCGAATTCTTATAGCGCACATATTAGGCTTGTCGTTCGCGCTTGGGCTGACAATGCTGGGTGGTGTATGGGCGTGGTTGGCTGGTTTGGCGGCGGTGATAGTGACGGTGTCGACGGTGGCGCGCCTACTTGTGCAGCGCTCGACGAGAATCGTTTTTACGCGATCTTTGGAGCCGGTGCTGCTCGTCTTGTTTGGTCAGCTGTATCTTGGACTTCTGCAAGTTATCTATGAGGTACCGCCGTGGCAGCAAGCAATTTTTCTTATTATAATCTTCCTTTTGCAGGTGCGTTATTTGCTGATGCAATTCAGAAGTCAGGTAGCTCATACGCAAACTGGCTTTACCGCGTTTTTATTATTGCTCGTTAATACCACGTGGGTATTGGTCTTAAATCAGAACGCCATCGCGGGCTTTGTGGCGATTATTGTTGCCTGGCTGGTGAATTATATTGTGGTGCATTATTGGTTGGAACGAGTGGGTTACCATAATTCATTCTTGGCGGCAGTTTGGTCACTGATTGCCGTAGAAATGCTCTTAATTGGCAGTGTAGCATTGGTGTTTTATACGCTGCCATCTACATTACTGGTGGTTTCCCGAACGGCTCTGTTCCTCGCGGTGATTGCTTATGCCTGGGGGAGCATGTTGTCGCTCCATTCACAACGCAAACTCTCGAAAAAGCTTGTGGTTGAGTATGGTATGATATGTGCGTTTTTGCTTATTACTTTGCTTGTGATGACAGGCATGGGAACTTAGTGGGTTTTAAGCTGACTCTCAGTTATTGATGGCATATATAGATACGGAGGCGTGCATGCAAGAAGATTCAAAACCAGTCAAAAAAGAAAAAACGAGTAATGTGGGCAGTGTTTCATCCGCGCCACCAATTAATATTGGCGCAACTAAAAAGCCTGTAGCCAAGTCGAGTGGAGGACCGGGCTGGGGCTTAACCGTACTCTTGGCGTTTATCGCCGGAGTTTTTGGGGCAGCTCTTTTTGTGCGCTTCATGCCAGCGAGTCAGCAAAGTGCTATTGAGCAGTCTAAGCAAGTTACGTTACAGGAAAATTCGGCCACGATTGATCTTGTTAAGAAGGTTGGGCCAAGCGTCGTTTCAATTAATACCTCAACGACTGTGCAGAGTTTCTTTGGCGCCGAAGAGCAGCAGGGTGCCGGAACGGGTGTTATCGTGAGTTCTGACGGCTTGATCTTGACCAATAAGCACGTTGTGCAAGGGGCGAGTACAGTCACTGTTACAAATACCGACGGCAAGCAGTTTGAAGGTAAAATTTTGGCGCTTGATGCGGCGAATGACATCGCGTTTATTAAGGTGGAGGCAACTGGATTGCCCGCTGCCGACCTTGGTGATTCCGATAAGGTGGAAGTTGGTCAGCGGGCAATCGCTATCGGCAATGCTCTTGGTGAGTACAGCAATACTGTGACCACAGGTGTAATTTCTGGTAAGCAACGGCCAGTACAAGCCTCTGACGGCCAGGGTAATACCGAGACGCTGACTAATTTGTTCCAAACGGACGCCGCTATTAACCCTGGCAACTCAGGCGGTCCGCTCTTGAATATCGAAGGGCAAGTAATCGGCATTAATACGGCTGTGGCCAGTGGCAATAATGCTCAGAACATTGGCTTTGCGATTCCAATCAACCAGGTGAAGAGCGCTTTGGAGTCTGTAAAAACTCGAGGCATTATCGTGCGACCATACATTGGTGTGCGCTATGTGATGCTAACCGATAGTTTTGCCGAGCGAAATAACTTACCAGTTAAGCAGGGAGCTTTGCTACGCGGTGATGATCAGACAATTGCAGTAATTTCTGGTTCACCAGCAGCAAAGGCTGGCTTGCGCGAAGGCGATATTATCACCAAAATTAACGACAAAGAAATTACCCGAGACAATCCACTGCAGAGCGTGGTGGTCGGTTTTAGTCCGGGCGATACGGTAAAAGTTACCTACTGGCGCGACGGCAAGGAGCAGACGGTTGATGTGAAGCTTGAAGAAGCGCCGCAGACTACTGAATAAAAAAGTCATATAAAGAAAAGCACCCACCTAAACTCGATGTTCGGGTGGGTGTTGGCTTGCACGGTGCTCCATTCAGAGCTTACTGACTGCCGTGCGCAGCTTTAAGGGAATTTAGGACTCCGTCTGTCGACTCATTCTTTCGCTGTAGCGGAAGAGACGCCACATGAAGAGGAAGTAGGTGATACCTGAGAACACCATCATGATGTGGATGGGAACCAGATCACTTGCTTGCTCAAGCTGCCAACGCTCGGCTCGTTCTTCCGGGGTCTCGCCGCTGAACACCAGAACAAACATCCCCCATGCAATCAAGAAGGCTGCATAGTAGTCGGCGAGCTTCAGCCACAAGGGGAGCTCTGGGGCGAGCGGACGTGGACGGAAAGCACGAATCGTCACAACGGCGCTCGCAAGAAGGCCAGAACTAATCGAGAAGAACATCCCGATAAATCCCAGGTTGATAGCCAGGCGTGAACCGCTGTCTTGAGAGAACTTCATAATCGCCGTCGTATCGAGGAGCGAAGTGGCCAGAATTACCCAGGCCATGAAGAGGAAAAGCTTCTGCTTGGTGGTCATGTCGACCCTTTCGTGTGCGAAGGTGCGTTGAAGTATTTTACTATAAAATATATAAAAAGTCAAGCTTAAGCTATCCTGTGTGAATTAACTCACTGGCTCTATAAATATAGTGGAAAGCACCCATAATACAACCTGGTGAACCGGGAAATACGGGTGCTTGTTGGTGCAGTTGTACCGCGATCTCTTTTGTGTGTGAGATTGTATACTTATCGCTGACTGCTCAGCGCCTCCCTCGCGTCTTTCGACACTTCGATTTTGCAATCGATTTTACCTCCGGGGGAGAGGTGAATGCTAGACCACCGAAGCGGCGATGGCTGACACGGCGATCGCGAAGTACATCGCGATAGCTACGAACAGCACCGGCTCTGGCACTGGGACACCCTCATTGGCGAGGATGAAGACCAGTGTGCAGGCCGCTAGCAGGCCGACTGCGACAGGCAGGAGGATCCTGCTGAGCTGCCGACGTCGGGACCGATTTCTCGGCATGTGTATCACCTCCTTTTGGTGAATGGAAACGAATGAAGTTACTTCAAGGTGAGCCAACGAATGCCACAGCCCATGCCGAAACAGTAGACGGTGACACAGTGGAAGATGAGAAGCCAGCTGATCAGCGGGTGGCCAATGAACTGGGTCTCGAAACGGACAGAGCCGTAGGTGAACAGCCCTGCGAGGGGCAGGTAGATCATCGCGATGCACGCCACGGCGGCGAAATCATCTCGATCCCACGGGTCGCTCTTGAAAAGCTTCATGGTTAACTCCTGCAGCTTTGGCGATTTGCCAAGGGTGCTGCATCTCCCTTCCTCGATCCGTGTGAAAATCGGGATCCAAACAGTAAGTGTAACTAAACGGGGGTACTTACGGTTGTCTCGAGCCCGATTTCTTATGCGGTTCTAAGAGGAAGGTGAGAAAAGGAGGTGTTTAGAAGGTGCTAATCTTTAACAAAAGATTATAATGACTATAATAGCATAAGTATTATAAAAAGTCAATAGTATTTCGTGCTATTTCTCGAAGCCAAGAATGAAGTAATCTTGGAATATCTTGTTGAGTTCGCACGTTTTAGCGAGTTCTATGAGGTCGTTTTGCTGCCAGGGATCAGATTCGGTCCAGACCTGCGATTTTGCATGAATAAAATCTGGAAGCTCTGAAAAAAACTTCCGGTAGAGATCGAGCCCATCATCAGCGCCACCAAACAGCGCCACGTCCGGTTCATTTTGGACTTCGGGCATCAGCTCCATTTCGCGCGTTACATACGGCAAGTTTGCGACAATTATATCGAACGTGTCCTTAATATTCTCAAATAGGTCCGACTGAATGAACATGATGGCTTTGTCTGATTTGAGTAAGTTTGTGGCATTCTCGCGGGCCAACTCCAGTGCCTCAGGGCTGACTTCGCTTGCTACAACTTGCAGGTCGGGACGGAGATGCTTAAGTGCAATCGCCATCGCCCCAGAGCCAGTGCCAATATCTAGCACGCGCGCTCCTTGTGGCGCACGCTTGGTAACTTCGGCGACTATCGTTTCGGTTTCCACGCGTGGCGTGAGTGCGCGCTCATCTATCTTAAACTCCAGCCCAGCAAATTCGCGCATGCCCAAGACATAGCTCATCGGTATGCGCCTAACGCGTTTTTTTAGTAAGGTGTTTGCAGCTTTAACTTGCTCGCTATCTAGCTCGGCATCGTCGTGCGCCAAGAGCCAAGCTCTATCCTTACCCAGTACGTTTGCCAGTAGTATTTCCGCGTCGGTTTGCGCGCCTTCAATCTCGGCGGCTTTAAGGGTGGCGGTGGCAGTCTTGAGGAATTCTCGAACTATCATGACTGTTCGGCGAGGGCGTGATCGATGTCGGCTTGCTTGAGGGCTTCATGATGTTCATCGAGCGAGCCATCCATGAAGCGCGCCAGCCCGTGGGTAGTGAAGCTGATACGGTGATCGGTAATGCGATCTTGCGGGAAGTTGTAGGTACGGATTTTTTCGGAGCGATCACCAGTTCCAATTTGACTCAAACGAGCATCCCCTAGTTCTTTACGGCGTTTTTCTTCTTCCAGCGCTAAGAGTCGTGAACGCAAAACATTCATGGCTTTAGCACGGTTTTTTATCTGACTCTTTTCGTCCTGACAAGTAACCACAATGCCGGTTGGTAAGTGGGTGAGGCGCACAGCCGAGTCGGTGGTGTTTACACTCTGGCCACCGTTTCCGGATGATCGATAGACATCGATGCGGACTTCGTTGTCGGCAATTTCCAGCTCGGTTTCTTCGGCTTCCGGCAAGACAGCCACGGTTACAGTAGAGGTGTGGGTGCGGCCCTGGCTTTCGGTAGCGGGCACACGCTGCACGCGGTGCACGCCAGATTCGTATTTTAGTTGTCCATACGCCTGTGGGCCGGAGGCTTCAATAATTACTTCCTTATACCCACCAACTTCGTTCGGGCTTTCGGAGAGCATCGTAAGTTTTAGGCCATGAGCCTCGGCAAAGCGGGCATACATGCGAGCGAGTTCTCCGGCAAAGAGTGAGCTTTCATCACCACCGGCGCCAGCTCGAATTTCGATGATGGCAGTTTTATTGTCATTCGGGTCGATTGGCACCAGCGCCGTCCGCACCTTACCTTGCAGGCCTTCAAGCTTGGCTTCCAGTTCGGGAATTTCCGCACGGGCCAGCTCACCCATTTCTGGATCATTGGTGAGGGCTTTGGCATCCTCTAGGTCAGTCTCTGTTTTTTGGACATCTTGAAAGAGTTCAAGTCGAGTTTGCAAGTCACGTTGTTCGTGTACTAGGCTGGCCGCTTTTGGGCTAGCGTAGATTTCTGGACGCGCCAATTCAGCCTCGAGTTCGGCGAGGCGCGCGGTGAGTTTATCGATGGAGGCTTGATCAATCATGGTATATCCTATTTTACAGCAGAAAGACGCCCAGCTATAGGGCGTCTTTCATGGTGCTAGAGCGAGTTATTCGCTTTCGGTTTTAGCTTCTGGCTTGGTATCTACGGTGTGGTCTTTAAGTTCAGCCTTGATTTCTTTTAAGGCAGCTTTGGCGTCCTTAGGAGCTTCCGCAACCTTTTCAGCCTTTTTGGTGGCTTTTTTTGGTTTTGCGGTTTGCTTTAATGCACCGCTTTTTTTGCGCAAGGCTTCGAAGCGATCAACACGTCCAGCTGTGTCCACAAGCTTCTGCTTGCCGGTATAAAACGGGTGGCAGTTCGAGCAGATTTCCACGGTGATTTCTGGCACGGTGGAATGGCTGGTAAAAGTAGTGTTGCAACCGAGGCACGTAACCTTGGTTTCAACCCAATCTGGATGGATATTGGCTTTCATAACCCCAGTATCTTACCAGGTTTGGCGAGGTAGGTCAAGAAAGGTAAAAGACTATTTTGCCCTGCGGTACAATAAGCGCATGAAGGTAACTCGCGGTAAGCAATTTGTAGATGAAAAGTTTGTCCGCACCGGCTGGATCCAGCAGCGCATTGAGGATTGCCGGTTTGCTGCTGTACAGATGTATGAGACTCATGTGACAGATTCAACGTACGTAGATTGCAAGTTCTCGGCTGTAAACTGGCGCGCGAGCAAATTCCGGCACGTGGTGTTCGAGAATTGCATTTTCGATAAGGTTGATTTTAGTGGCTCGGAGTTTCTCTCATGCCAGTTTCTTGGTTGCGAATGGCAGGAAGTGAATTTTACGGATTGTCGGACGGGAGTAAAAAAACTGGTTTTAGATAATACAAGGATAGGTGTAGTTGCCGGCATAGCGCTGCTAGCCGGACACACACTCACCCATGAGCAGGCGATAGGACTTTTGCCAACACTCCTTCACGAAAAAGGCATTGAGGTAGAGGGTTAAAGCTTGTTGCTCAACTCCGCTGGTGGTATCTTAAGCATAACGAGTTTAATAAAAAAGGAACATAGCATGCAAGAGCCTCATAGTCCAGAACATTCTGAAGGGAGCGATCGCGGTTTTAAGCCATCGGTGCCAGATTTGCGGCCGAATTTAGGTGAGTATCAAACTGTTGGTACTGGAAACCCAGATCAGGGCTTAGCAACGCATTTTGAGAATAATGAAGAGGGGCAAAGAGCAGATCGACTCAGGCAGAGACACACCGAGCATTCTCGCTATTCAGAGAGTGCGAATGAAGATGCGCAAGAAAGCCGAGAAGTTTATCAGCGTGCAGAAGTAGCCGCTGAAGAATTGGGAAAGGCGTTGGTAGACTTAGAGTCTACTGATCCTGATAACTTGCTTGATAAGCTTGCCCTAACTCAAGCTATAAAGATTATTGAAGCAAGGAGAAATAAGGTACGCGATCAAACACAAGCCTCTCAAGAAGAAGCCGGCCGGCAACGCCGAGCAGCACAGGCAGCAGGCTTTATTGCGGGAGAGCATTTTAGGCAAAACGAAGAAGCCTACAAAAACCAAGCTGTGAATGATGCTCGTCGAGCAGGAGTTGACGTCAATTACCCTCCATATACCGACCAAGAACCACCGGCTACATCAGAACCGCCAACTTCTCCGGGCCCTGAACAATTCTTCATTCACTAACGACTAAAATCACAAAACCCCCGCTCTTACGAACGGGGGTTTTGCTTATGGCCTTGAGGCAGGGCTGATTTACATCAAGCCAAGCTTGCGGGCACATGATGGCCATGGACTCCAACCACGACGGGCTTGAGTTTCACGAGCCTTGGCATCTTGAACTTCTGGTGGAGCGAGGTCAGGCCGCGCGAAACCACCAAAGTTTGCCCAAGTACCAATGTTGTACTGGTAGGCACCGTAGTAACCGTTACCAGTGTTTTTGGCGTAATCACCACCAGCTTCACAGAAGCGGAGCTTGGCGAAGGCATCAGATCCACCGATAACCAGTGGAGCGGCTTTTTGGGTAACCTTACGGACTACCGTTTTGGCCTTCTGGGCAGCCTTTTGGCTCGCTTCTTCTGCAGCCTGAGCGGCACGCAACGGGTTCACGACGGCTTCATCGAAGCTTGGTGTAATCGATGCGACCACGAGTGGCTGATCTGAGTTTGTGGTGAGTTGGATTGTGTGGGTGCTTGTGCTGCCAGCTTGCGCGGTTTGCGTGAGCTGGGCGGTGGCGGGAAGTTGCACTGCATAGGATGCCACCTGAGCGAATACTAAGACGATAGACGTCATAATATGTGTGTAGATACTCATAGGCCTCTCGGATACCCGAGAAGAACTACTCCTCTCCACCCTCCGCTTCACACCTGTACGTATGGTGTCGAACGGGACAACAACGTACGTTTTAGGGGCGTCAAGCCTCCTGGAACAAAATACGACCCTACCGAGTGGGTGAGTCGTCTGTTCTAGGAACGTCGCCTATAATACTAAATCACAAGCGGTTTGTCAAGTCTTTTTTTGCGACTTTTTTAGGTATACTAGGAGGAGTATCAGATTACAGAGGGCATTCTACAGATGGCGAAGGCAAAAAAGCGGCGAAATTCCCAGAA
>JAUPVH010000059.1 GCA_030917125.1 Patescibacteria group bacterium
ACTTCTCGACTAAATAGATTGCCGTATGGGTTTAGAGCATTTGGATCTGGGTAATCTGGGTTCGTGCTGATTTTGCCGTTCAGCGCGGTCGAAGTACCATCATTGACGTTGCCCCATTTATACAAGCGATTTGCGTAATCGGCCGATTGAGGGTGTTTTGGCAAGCCGCAGATTGGCTGATTCCAGACAGCTTTGCCAAACGGAACTTGATAGCTGTAATTGGCAACAGTTGCTCCGCAGGAAGCCGTACCGGTAGTCGCCGCCCTGGAAGACAGTACTACCCAAATTCCAATCACCGCAATCACCAATACTATTGCGAGACCCCACGGAGTCTTGAGGAAGCCCGATACTTTTGGCAAGAACGAAGTACTGGTCGGCGTATTGCTCCTCGTGCGAGTTACTTTTTTCTTTTTGCTCACGGAAGTTGTTTTCTTTTTAGGCATAATAATCCTTATATTTGCTATCTAAGAGATAGCGTAACCGTTTTTGCACAAAAGCACAACCTTTTTGTATACACACCAAAGTATTGACAATTCTGCAATTAGAGCGTAACGTAGTCGGGTTTACCCAAAGGCGGGTGAGCCATAAGGAAATGGTCAACTTTGTCGGAGGTTCCGATAAGGTGAGTCAAGCTAGGAGGCTCTTATGACCAAACGTACCCTTATGCTCCTTGTGGGCGGGATCGGGCTCTGCCTTGCGGTAGCGTTCGGCCCATCCACTCAGGCGGGGGCAACTGCCAGGGATTACATCGCCGTTAAGCAAGTGGCGCTGAATCTTCGGCAGGGGCTGCAGACTTCACAGGCGGGGGCGACACGTTCTGCTCCAGCCAAGGTGACTGCCGTTCAATTCTCCGCTTCACCACAACTTGCTGCTGTTGTAGCGGCAAGCGGTCCCAGTGGTACCTTCGTGGACTGCGGGATCGCTACCTGTACAGTGTATTTCAGCTGGAACCGTACGGTCTGGCTGAATGATCTGTTCAACGGGCCCATGAAGCCAAGTAAGCAGATTGCGGCGAGCTTGGCTGGTGGCGTGCTGTGTGCGTTCATCAGCGGCCCAGTGGGAGTACTCTGTGCGGGAGCAGTCCTTCTGCGCTACACAACAATTGCCGATCATCTCGATCACACCGTGAAAGTTGGCAAATGTTCAGCGTGGAAGTACAACCGCCCAGTCTTCTTGCCACTGATTCCTCCAGCCGTCACTATCGTTGGGCTGAACAGCTGGAGCAGTTTCAACGGCCGGACGTGCAAGTGAGGCACACAATGAAAAATCCAGGGCTTCATCCTGCCCTCCTGACGGTGCTTGGGGTAATCCTGGTTGTCGGCAGCGTGGTGACCAATGCCATTCTGCAAAACGGCGACCAGTACACCAACTGGTACCTGCTGGTGGGAATTCCCGGGGTCATGCTGATCGTTTGGAACGGTCCAAAGTGGCTCCAAGAGCTTCAGACTTCACGAAAGTGAGGCGCTGATGCTACTCGGGTGGGTCGACACTGTCGGCCCACCCTATCTTTTTACTTGATTCCTGGTTATAATTTGCAAAATTGCACCTCAAGCAGATAGGACTAACTATGGAGTGGTTCTGGTTCATCATCGGCTTCATCTTTGGGCGTTTTGGGAGGTTTATCTTCGGCTTAGCTATCGTGCTCCTACTGATTGGTCTGATATCAAGCGTCCTGAACCCCTAAACCATGAGGAGGCCCCATGCCCACCTGCGACCGCTGCTTTGCACCCACCCAAGAATGCGACCGCTGCAAAGGCAAAGGCTGTAGCGAATGCTACAAAGGCAGTGTTTGTTCAGCATCCTGTGCTGGCTCAAACGGAGGTAAATGGTGGAGTAAAAGCCACCGCTAACCCATCAAAAGCCCCGGATTACCGGGGCTTTTTTAAAACAACTGCCAGACTATTTGCCCGTCAGGCGTATCTTCTACCCCAACTCCAAGCTCACGTAATTTATCGCGTAACTCATCACTCAATGCATAATCTTGGTCGTTTCTCGCCACTTCACGGCGCGCAAGTATCTCTTCAACCCCTTCATAACTACGCACTCGATCCATTACCTCAAAGATATGGAGCCCGAGAACCTCATCGGCATGCAGTAAGAAAGCGTAAACATCTTCGGTTCGGGCAGCCGTAGATTCTATCGCTGCCAACACTGCTAGAGCCTGTGGTGTGTTCAAATCATCGGCCAACGCAGCATCAAAATCCTTCACCAACTGTGGCATTTTTGCAGACGTACCGGCTTGCGGGTTGTTCACAATTTTACTGGCCCACTCGCGCAAACGGACCACGCGTGCGTGGGCTGCCTCTAAGCCTGCCTTGGAAAAGTCCATCTGACTACGGTAGTGGGCTGAGAGGGTCATCAAGCGAAATGCCAGGGGGTAAGAAATCGCTTCGAGCTTAACAAAATTACCCACACTTTTCGCCATTTTTGACTCATCAACCATCAGGTGCTCATTATGTACCCAATAGCGCGCCAAAGTACCGCCACACTGGGCAATCTCGTTTTCATGATGAGGGAACTTTAAGTCTACTCCGCCGGTATGAATATCAAACTCTTTACCCAATAGATCGGTACTCATCGCAGAACACTCTATGTGCCAGCCAGGGCGACCAGGATAGTTTTCGCCATTAAGCTCAAAGTCCCAGTGTGGTTCGCCCGGTTTTTGCGCTTTCCACAGAGCAAAGTCGCCAGCTCCTTGTTTTTGGTCCTGATCATCAATACGGGCTTGTGCGACTTCGGCAATGTGCGCCAAAACTCCATAACTACCACCCTGCTTCGTATAAGCGTCAAGTGAAAAATAAATACTGCCATCTGCAACGTACGCAAGTTCTTGATCATAGAGTTTTTGGATGAGTTTTTGCATTTTTTCAATGTAATCAGTGGCGTGCGGAAATGCTGCAATTTCATCGAGATCAACACCAACTGCTGAGAGATCTTGTAAAAATTTTGCCTCATATTCCTGAGCCAGTTTAGCAAGACCAGCCTCCGGCGAATCATTCGCATATTTTTCTTGTGCTCGAGTAATCATTTTGTCATCAATGTCGGTAATGTTCATGACCCAGCGTAATTCATACCCGCCAACTAACCGCAGAGCTCTCTGTAATGTGTCTGCCATAATGAACGCACGTAAGTTCCCAATGTGAACTGTATCGTATACAGTCGGTCCGCACGAATACATAGTCACCAGCTCTTCATCAAGCGGGACAAACAATTCTTTTTTATGTGTCAGTGAATTATACAGTGTAATTTTTTTCATGATTGAATCCCCGTATCAAATAGTACCGCCCGTAATATTTCGGCGGTACGCCTGCTATCATCAAGCGCGTTATGAGCTGCACGGGCCGATTGGCCAAAGAGCTGAAATGTATCTTCGCTCCGCACTACATCCGCCCTACCATGCTGGCATAGGTACGCGTAGGCCAAACTCCAGACGTCTATATGATGATAATCATACATAGTACCACGACGAGATACAGCCTGCATCAACAGGTCGAGCCAAGCTCGATCAAAAGTTACATTCCAACTTGCCAGATATAGATCCGTACCAAATTCATCTAAAAACTTTTCTGCAACCTCTTTTCGTATGGGGGCGTTTGCAAGTTTTTCGGGCGTAATATCGGTATGCTCTAAAACCCAGGGGTCAAGCTTGCCGGCATCGGCCTGGATGTCAGAAAGAAATGATTTTTCCTCCACGAGGGTTTTTGCATGCAAAAGCACACCACCTAACTGAGTTGGTTCGCCGGGATCAACCACATCGCCATGCGCATTTTTTACAAACCCAGTCGACTCAAAATCTATAAGTAAAACTGGCTTTGAAAAGCCTCGAAAATTTGTCACGCCGCGAGTTCCGTTCGACCAGCCAAAGCCCTCCCAAGCGTGACTTGGTCGGCATATTCGACATCGGCGCCAACCGGCAAACCATGCGCCAAGCGAGTTACCTTTACGCCATGAGGAATTAAGAGACGTGCTACATACAACGCCGTAGTTTCACCTTCAACAGTAGCGTTTGTTGCTAAGATTACCTCACGCGGACTCACCGCCTGAACGCGCGAAACGAGCGAATCAAGCTTGAGTTGTGCGGGGCCAACTCCGTCGATTGGAGACAACACACCATGTAAAACATGATAACGCCCCCGATACGAACCGATTTTCTCAATCGCCACAATATCAAGTGGCTGAGCTACCACCACAATACTGTCATCGTCGCGCGAATTATCCTGACATAAATCGCACAGCTCGGCAGTGGCGTAACTGTGGCACTGGGCACAAAAACCCAGCCCATCACGTACACCGTTGAGTGCACCCGCCAGACGCGTTGGATCACCATGCCGCACCAAATACATCGTCAGCCGTTCGGCAGTTTTTGGTCCGATTGACGGCAATTTAGCGAACTCATCAACGAGCGCAATAATTTGTTCTGGCAGTATTCGAGCCATTCCCCTCCTAAACTCGATCTACATTCCTGGCAGATTCAGGCCGCCAAGTTTGCCCTTCATGCGTTCGGCAACTTCGCGTTGCAGTGAGCTGTTCGCTTGGTTAACGGCAGACTCTATCAGCTTCTCTAAACGACCAGTGTCTTCGATATCAAACTTTTCAGGATCAAGCTTAACGCTCGTAACCTTCTGTTCCCCATTCATCACAATTACTACCGCGCCATTACCGGCATCGGCTTCTACTTCAACTTTCTTGAGTTCTTTCTGAATCTTACGCAGTTCATTAGCGGCTTTAATTTGGTCTAACATAGTCTTAGTGCCCCTTTCTTATTCGTGAAAAAGCGATACACCTATTGTACCGCGATAGCGCCATTACTGCACCTGATACAGGCGCACTTCAGAGGAGTTTGTCTCCAACTTATCAAGCTCCACCCAATTTTCAGGGGTGTCTTGCCAATATGGCTTGTCACCTGGCTTACCAACCAGCCAAACCCGACCACTTTTAGGCTGAATACTGCTCCATTCATCAAGATAAATTTCTTCGGCGCGATCATAGAGCAAGGCTGATTCACCATAGCCATTTGGCCGACCACCAGTGGTATTCAAGCGCAATTGTGTGTATTCAGGAACCACAGCCATAGGACCACCATAGCCTTCCGGAAGCGGCGTCTGCCTATTGCGAGTATCAACGCACTGCGGGCAGTAATAGCTAAAATCAAAATAGGTATACAATTCAGCCGATACAATCTCATCTCCAGGCTGCATCTTTTCAGTCACATACGCGCCAACTCGCTCCATACTGTGACTAGCCTGTCGTGCTACATTTACGACCCCCACTAAACACACCGCTACGAGCAAGCCAAGTACCGAATATCCGACAGCTCGCTGTTTCTTCACAAGTTCATATACCGCAATCCCCATCAGCACCACAAACCCATTGGCGGCAAAAACCAAGTACCGATCTTGATACACCGGCTTTACAATCGACACGACGATCGTAAGCAGAATTGGCACAAACGTATAGAAATACAGCATCTTTATCCGCGGATTCCGACGACGTAATCGCCACGCCACATATGACAAGCCAGCGAAAATGCCCAACGGTATCAACCAATAGATAAGTTGCGGTAATTGACCGCCGTCTGTAAAAGTAAGATTCTGCCAAATACTATTGGTAAAGGTACGCTCGGTTGTCTTCGGTATCCAGCTAATCCCTTGACCGCGCGTAAACTGGCCATAGAAACTCGGTATCCAGGGTAGCCATAATACGACAATCCCAACATTAGTCAGAATCCACCGCCATGACAGCCAAAAACTCTTACCAAACCGCCACTGCCATGGAGTTTCTAGCGTCATGACATACAACCAATGAGCCGCTACTACCAAAGCTGTGAAGTAATGCGTATACAGACCGGCCGCCATCAAAACTGCATAGGCGATCAGCCAACGATTATTATTGCGCTTTTCTAGATAGCGCAGAAGAACATAGGTGGCACTGATGGTAAATAAACCAAGCAAGCCGTACATACGAGCTTCTTGACTGTAGCGAATTAGAAATGGCGCCAACGCAAGCAATAACAGCACAATACTCGCGGCCTGTCGGGAGAAGTACCGCTTTACTAAGAGGTAGCAAACATACAGTGTTGCGAGACCTGCGACAACACTCATGGATCGAGCGGCAAGTTCCGAACGACCAAACACCTGCGTCCAACCGTGGAGCATTTCATAAAAAAGTGGTGGGTGGACATCGCGACCGGAGCCAGCCCAAATTTCGGCTGGATTGCGGGCGATGAGCATCATTGTAAAACCCTCGTCGTGCCAGATACTCGCCTTCGTAACTGTAGCGAAGCGAACTGCTGCAGCTAGCAACATAAGCCCAGGTACGACAAACTTCTCTTGAGTAAATTTCTGCCAAATACTCAATTTGGGTTGAGATTTTTTAGTCTTTGTACGGGGCATAACGAAAACTCACTTTATTATACTTTCCGATAATTAGCCCCCATTTTATCTTCAATAAGTCACCAAATGTCTGAATTGCCACCTTCATGGCGCCGTTGCCAGAAATCTTACTGCCTTCAACTACATCTCGCCAGTCTGGAACGTCAATCAACTCGATCGGATACCCAAGCTTACGGGCCACTGCCAAGACCTCCATATCAAAACCCCAACCGACAATCCGCTGTCTACCAAAAACCTCTTGCGCGGTCGTGCGCTCGAAGGCCTTAAAGCCACACTGCGTGTCTTTAATGCCTGGCACGATAAGTGTCTGCGTGAGCCAGTTGCCAAAAGTTGAAATAAATTTACGGATCCCAGTGTGTGACTCGCCTAAATTACGCACACAAATTGCAATTTTTCCATTGTGCTCTATCAAGTTATACACTTCATCAAGGTATTTCAGCGGCGTCGCCAAGTCGGCATCCATAAACATCACATAGTCGGTAGTAGCAGCTAGCATACCGTCACGAATTTGTTTACCTTTTCCAACTTTAGGCCCAGTCTGCAGAAATTGGTAGTGACTAAAACGCTTGCCAGCCGTATCGGCTACAGCTTTAGTGTTATCGGTACTATTCGCATCAACTACCATAACGAGGGCGTTGTATTTGTGCTTTTTCAGATAATCAGCGAGTGCATCCAGCGTTTTACCAATGCGTTTCTCTTCATTGAGCGTTGGAATCAGAATGGTCAGACGTGGCTCATGCGCAGTGCTAGCCATTAGCGGTTCACCTCAAACGTGTAGTAGAGAATGCGGTCTGAAAACTCTGGGGAGCGAGACTGATTGAGTTTACCTTGCGGATATTTCACATTGAGTACATCCAACACCGCCTGAGTATGCTGATTATTCTGCACGATAAAGACAGTAGGTTGATCGGTAATCGGTACGGAATCTACCTCTTGCCACTCAAGACGCTCCCAGCCGGAACCGCGTCGTAAGCCATAATCAGCATCATCTTTTTGCTTCGTGTAATCAGCTTCTTTACGCGTCAAATAATCTACCGTACGGATTGAATACCCATCCACCACCATATATACCTTAGTACCCTCGACACTACCCAGCTTGCTGTTGTAGTAATTCGCAATCGCGACATTATCATCGGCATAGGCCTCATACGTGCCTGGCGCCCCAGCCCAAGCCCTGAAATAGGCGAAATAACCCTGCACTAATGTCGCTGACATCAAGAGTAGAATAAGCGCTAAACCAATATTGCGGGCAAAACTATTAATCGGAAAGATTGCGTACCAACGACCGATAAAATACGAGAGACCTATCGCCGCCAAAATCATCACCGCCGGCGCACTCCCAATAGACCGTAATCCATGTGGCAAACCTTCAGCTGTCAGTGCGGCTGGCAACATCATCGCACCAGCAATAAACAGCAATGAAAAATACCGCGCATGCTTCAAGGAATACAAGGCTACCAATACACCCAGAATAAACATAATGCCTACAAACGTATTGAGGTACGGCTCACCTGGAACATTGTGCCGCGGGTTATCATCACCAACAAAGTTGTACTGTAAGAGGGTTTTTTGCGTACTATCCATGAGTGTTTGCAGGGGTTTGCCCTTATTGAGATCTTTATTTAAGAAACTTGTTCCGCCAGCTCGCGCACCAGCGTCTGGATTCTGAACCGAGTAAAAAATCAGCGGTGAAAGCACTAAAAGAAACGAAACAACAGCCGCAGCCACATTTTTCCACTGCCCCTTGAGCCACTGACGGCGGAATACGAGGATGTAGCAAAACAAACCAACAACTGCAGCCAACATCAGCTGATAAGCGGTATAAGTGTATGAACCGAGGCCAAGAAATATACCCGCACCGATAAAATACCCCATTTTGCGAGTTTTTATAGCGCGCCCACCCATATAAGCAACCATTGCGACCATCAATGGTGTCATGCTCGCCCGAAAACCATCTCGAGAAATAATTACCGCCCATGGGTTGACCGCCAAGAAGAAAGCAGCGATCAGACCAACCCGCTGCCCAAACCAATCCTTACCCCAGTAGTACACGGCGATAATTGCCAGTGTACCCATGAGTGCTGGCGCCATTCGTAGTGCCAGAATTGTATTACCAAGCGCTTTTACAAAGGCTGCCTGCAGGAAGAAAAACAATGATTCGCGTGGGCCGTTTGTAGCGTAGAGCGCACGGATGTCGCCTGAGAATATGCGGAACACATCCTGCCCGTTAGCGGCTTCATCCGGGTGTAATCCGGGTGGTAAGCTCGCCAGCATATAAAACCTAAAGAAAACACCAATTAAGACTATAGCGCCCAATAGTAGCCATACACCGTATTTTTTCGTGAATGACTGAAAGTTCTTCTGACGTTTCGCTGCTTTTGCGCTCACTTGCTTACCTCGGTTTTAAATACTACTTTCTTATACATCAGGTAATTCCAGACGAGACTGGCGGCAGTTGCTACAATCTTAACCCCATTTGTCTCTACAAACTGAGCATCAATCCCGGCCGTACCGATAATGTTCGCCCAATCTGCGAAAGCCAAGCCAAGTTCTACAGGATACCGCCAGATATTTTCGAAGAAGTAAATTACAGCTCCTTGAATCACAATCAGCCCAAAAGCGGTTATCGGGAAGAACTCGAGGGCCTGACGACCAATATCCTTCTTTTCACCAGCATTAAAGACAAAATGCCGGTTGGCAAAGAAGCTAAAGGTCATGGCGACCATCACGGCGGGAATATTGGCAATTTCATCTGACCAGCCCGTAGCGCGACTTATCATATTAAGAATAATAAAATCAATGAGCGTATTGATGATGCCGACAATACCAAAGCGCCCTACTTGTGCAACTTCACGCTTGGCCGTTTTCGCCACCTGTTTTTGTTCTTTCAAAAGATGTTTCCTTATTTCGCCTATCAGTATACGTGAGAAAACTCAGCTTATGCAATGTGCTTATGCTTTTTCGTTATTCCAGCGAAGGACCTTCTCGCTTACGATCTAGCGACCGGAATAACATTAATTCTGGACTGAAGAACAACTCAACATCCCCGGTTGGCCCATTGCGATGCTTGCGAATTAATATGTCGGAGATATTACGGCGCTCACTTTCCTTATTGTAATAATCCTCACGGTAAATAAACATTACAACGTCAGCATCCTGCTCGATTGACCCGGACTCACGCAAGTCGGAGAGCTGAGGAATCTGAGGGTGACGCTGCTCAACGGCGCGTGAAAGCTGCGAGAGCGCAATTACCGGCACATCTAACTCACGCGCTAAACCTTTGAGCGAGCGCGATATTTCGGAGATTTCATTTACACGATTGCCATCACCTGACGCGCGGCCACTCATCAGTTGCAAATAGTCGATAATGATAAGCCCTAATCCGTGCTCAGTCTGCAAACGGCGAGCCTTAGTGCGCATCTCCAGCGCATTCGCCATAGCAGAGTCGTCGATAAATATTGGTGCCTCAGCCATGACCCCCATAGCTCGATTAAGTTTTTCAAAATCTTTGTCTTCTAAGTTACCGGTACGCAGCTTCCATGAATCAATACCAGACTCAGATGCCAACAGACGATCAATCAGCTGCTCCTTACTCATTTCCAGCGAGAATATGCCGACCGGTATACCTTCTTTAATCGCAACGTGAGCTGCAATATTCATCACAAAACTTGTCTTACCCATACTTGGACGAGCCGCCAAAATAATGAGGTCCGAACGCTGTAAGCCAGCCAGGAGACGATCCATTTCTTTAAAGCCCGTTGGCACACCGCGCAACTGCTGCTTGTCTTTGTGGAGGGCATCCAACCGATCAAAGCTGTCAGCAAGCACATCTTTGATCGAGATAAAGTTCTGTTTCAGGTGCTTTTGACTTACCGAGAACAACGCTTGCTCAGCTTCATCGAGCAATCCCTCAAGCTCGCGAGTTTCATCGTGCGCCAGGCCAGAAATAGAATGCCCCGCCACGTCGAGACGGCGCAAGGTGGCCTTACCAGCGACGATGCGCGCATATTCAGCGGCATGCGCCGTAGTTGCTTCCGTACCAGCAAGCTCGGTGAGATACGTCATACCGCCGATATTCTCCAGCTCTTTGCCTGATTTTAAGTCTTCCGAGAGTGTCACTAAATCTATCGGGCGACGTTTTTCATAGAGCTTCACAATCGTTTCGTAAATTAAGCCATTGCGACGATCATAAAAATCATCAGCGGCCACGATATCGGCCACCTTAATGAGCGAATCGGCATCTAATAAAATCGTGCCCAAAAGGGAGCGCTCGGCTTGAATACTGTGTGGAGGCGAAAGTTTGGCGAGATCCTCTTCAGTTGGTACTGGTTCTGGTGCGTCTTTTCTTGCCATGGTTTACTCCTGTACCACTTCCCCGCCCAATATCTCTAGGGCACTGGCCACCAACTCTTCATCCGCTGGAGCGGCAACTGCGGCAGGCTGATCACCGGTGTGCTGCACCACCATTTCAATTTGGCGATTAGCAACTTTCGAAAAGACAGCTTCGATGAATTGCTGATTTTTAGGTTCTTCGATGCGCTCTTTATGGAAACGGAAGCGACACCGCACAATCAGCTTATCACCCTGTAAAAGCGGATCGCCCGAGCGCAACACTGCATACAAAGAATTATTTTTCGACTTAATAAGCGACAAAGCTTTTGCGGTAACCTTGTCCGAACCCAATACGTCACCTGGCAGATCGGCTGGTACGGCAGCGGCAACTACCGACTGTGGTGCGGTCATTTTTACAGGACGAGACGACGGAGTAGCCGATGTTATAACAGCAGGTGCCTGTAGAGTGGCAGCTTCTGGTGAAAGGCGCCAAACTGCCAGCTCTACCGGTAGCGTTGGGATTGGTGCAGTTTTGAGCTCACGTGCTGCCTGCATAAACGAATCAAGAATTCGCGCTAACTGGGTCTGCGAGAGTTCTCCTTTTTCGTTCTGCAAAAATTTTCGGCGGGCTACCAAAAGTACATGCTCAGTCAAAAGTGTTGGTTCAGCACCCTGACTCCACAAGCTCACCAATAGCCCCAAGGCCTCATCACTCTTACCCTGAGCTGCCAGCACAATCAGCTGCTGGACCGCTTCCTCGTCGCCAATCCCGGCTACCTCGGCCACCAACTGCCGAGTTACATGGTTGTGGGCACTGCCAAGCTGGTCGAGTAAACTCAGCGCATCACGAAAACCACCGCCAGACAATTCGGCAATCAAACCCAGCGCATCTTCATCTACCTGCAGTGATTCGGCTTGGGCGACCGATTGCAAATGGGCCAACATCCCCGCTGGCTGAACCGGGCGAAAATCATAGCGCTGCGTACGACTGATAACTGTATCCGGCAACTTATGTACTTCCGTGGTGGCCAAAATAAATACTGCATGGGCCGGAGGCTCTTCAAGAGTCTTTAATAGGGCGTTAAACGCCTCGCGTGTGAGCATATGGGCTTCATCAATAATAAAAACTTTAAATTTTAAACGGCTCGGAGCCGTGGCGATTTTTTCACGCAAGGCTCGAATTTCATCAATACCGCGATTTGAAGCGGCATCAATTTCAATAATATCCAGTTCAGACTCTAAGCCAGTGTCAGCCGGTAGCTCATTAACGCGCCGCGCAAGAATACGTGCCACACTGGTTTTGCCTGTGCCGCGAGGGCCTGTAAATAAATAGGCGTGACTTAACTTTTGTTGCTCAAGAGACGCCTCCAATAGGCGCGTAATATGTTCTTGGCCAACCACGTCAGACAAGTCGGCTGGCCGATATTCACGATAGAGCGCAGAACGACTCAACTCCCCTCCTTAGATGCAAACTTCAACAGTTACTTATATTATAGCGCGTCGAGGCCTGTTTACGCACTAGCTAGCACGAGATTATCTAGCCAATAACTGCTTCAATTGCGGCCCAAGATGCTGGGCGATCGGCAGGGATCACTACAGTTACTTCATCACTAGGTTGAGCCTTGAAATACGTAACACTGGCAAACAATACATGATACAGCTTGCCACCAGCCTCAACCATGTAAGTGCCGTCTTGCAAGGTAACAGTTCCAATAAGCTTCTTACGCTCAATCGGACCAATCTGCTTATAGATGAAGCTCCCATCTTCGGAGATGGTAAGCTTGAGAATATCACCCTCAACAAGCTTTGATTTTGATGCATAGTTAGCAGGTACCGGATAGGTTTTTTCATTTGGACCAACCATGTTTTGGCCATCAAAAACACCTTCGATTACTTTACCACCAACATGTGCCTCAACTTGGGCTGGAGCTGGTCTGTTTTCAACCGTCGGAGCTTCAGGAAGTTCCTCAGGCTTAATACCCATAGCCTCAAGCTGCTCATGAATACGCTTCATGTTTTCTTCGGCAGCCTTAAGCTGGCTAGCTAACTGCAATAGCTTTGCATCATTTTGATTGTTCGTTGACATATATTACTCACTTTTTTGATTATTTTTTATTACCCACAGATTCAGGTGGAGTATACCACCACCCTAAACTCAAATGCAAACGTCGTACTACGTTACTTTGACATAATAAAGTATTTGTGGTAATATATAATTTCCTGTACCTTACATCTCAGCCTGTGCTGCTCACCCCCACCAGGAGTACCATGACCCGCTGGCAATGTGCCCTCACCTGGCTCATCACCATCCTACTCACCCCGGTGATCGCTGTGATCATCATGATCTGTGCCTGTCTGATCATGCTCGTTAACGGATACGCACCGTTCTTTCGCCAAGAGCGAATCGGCAAGCATGGTCGTCCGTTTGTGTGCTACAAGCTGCAAACCATGCGACCACTGCAAGACGGCGAGGAGTACCTCGACCCCGAGCACAACGCCCGCCGGTCCGACCCACTCGGTGACTTCCTACGCGATCATGGCATTGACGAGCTCCCGCAGCTCTTCAATGTCTACCGTGGGGAAATGGCGCTCATCGGTCCTCGCCCGCTCATGCAAAAGAACATCGATATGATTCGCAGCAAGAACGGCGAATGCATCGGCGTCGTCAACTGCTGGCTTCAGCATCGCGCCGAGTGGCTTCCCGGGATTACCGGTTGGCATCAGGTTAACTCCAGTGGTCCGGGCATCATGCTCTTCGACCTCGCTTACGTTGGCGGTCTGCCGTGGCGTAAGTACTGTACAATTGTCTGGCGCTCGCTGTGGGTAATCCCCGCCAGCAAAGAGCAACTCCCAGGCCACCCGGCCACCCCCTCGGTCTCCACGTGAGACTGAGGTTTTTTATTACTAAAAACCACCCCTTGCGAGGTGGTTTTTAAAAGCTTATAGCTTCTGGATAGTCTCAGAACTTACTGAAGTTCTACGCCTGCACCAGCAGCTTCGAGCTTAGTCTTAGCTTCTTCAGCTTCTTCCTTTGGTGCGTTTTCTTTCACCATGGTAGGAGCGCCATCAACTACAGCCTTTGATTCTGCAAGGCCAAGTCCGGTAATTTCACGAACGGCCTTAATTACGTCAATCTTCTTTTCGCCAGCAGACTGGAGGAAAATGTTGTACTGACTCTTCTCTTCAGCAGCCTCGGCAGCGTCTCCGGCAGGAGCAGCAACGCCAGCAACTGCAACTGGGGCAGCAGCAGACACACCGTAGTGATCTTCAAGGGTAGTAACGAACTCGGAAAGATCGAGTACGCTCATTTTATCGAGTTCAGCAACAAGTTTTGCAAACTTTTCTGGAACTTCTTTCTTTTCTTCTTTTTCAGCAGCTGCTTCAACAGCTTCGTTCTTGGTCTCTTCGGCCATGATTTTCTCCTTAAATTAGAAGGGCTTAAGCAGCCGCTTCTTTCTTATCTTTTATTGCTTGTAGTGCGTACACCAGTCCTGATAGGTTGCCATTGAGCACTCGGACCATGCCAGAGAGCGGAGCGGCAACAGTACCAACCACCTGAGCGAGCAATTGTTCGCGGCTAGGAAGCTGAGCGAGGGCCATTACGGCTTCGCGGGTGAGAACTTCACCTGCTTCATCAATACCACCAACAATCTCGAGAGCCTTGTTTGCTTTCGCAAAGTCAGCCATAAGCTTTGCAGCTTCGACTTCATCAGTGCCAAACGCGATAGCCATTGGGCCCGTAAATACTTCCAGCTGAGTGATTTCTTTCGCACTCTGAGCTGCAGCTTTACGTACCAAGGTATTCTTCGCAACAACAAGCTTTACACCGTTTTCACGTAACGTGTTACGGAGTTCACTAATTGCTGGCACATCGAGGCCACGGTAGTCGGCCAGAACGGCGAGCTTAGCACTATCG
Source organism: Patescibacteria group bacterium (assembly GCA_030917125.1). Classification (GTDB taxonomy): domain Bacteria; phylum Patescibacteriota; class Saccharimonadia; order CAILAD01. Next base: position 14,641 of record JAUPVH010000059.1, read on the forward strand.
AGGTTTTCGACCAACTTCTGTAGGTCTTGTTCCTTTTGTGCACGAGTCTTTGCCATGCTGACTCCTTAAATTTTTAATGAAAAATCTTCTTTGCGCGAGCCAAGAAGACATGAAGTGGGACGTATCAATAATGATGTCGTCGTCGCCTCGGGAGCAAATTAAGGGTTGGGCTTGCCAATCCAGCGCCTGTCTTCGGTTCGAACCAAGTTATAGTAACAGATTTAGAGGTGTTGGTCAATAAAAACCATTACTCCTATGGTTTATAGCGCGCATAAAGACTGATACGATAAATCCGTTCTTGTACATTTACATGAAAGGTCAGCGATGACGCTTCCAGAAATGCAATATCACGAACTTCTCCGCACAATTGTGAATAGCGGCCAATGGCAAGAGACGCGCCAGGGTCCACGTACCAGAGTAGCGCTTGGCCTCACGATGCGGTTTGATCTGCAACGTGAGTTCCCCATGATTACCGACCGAGACATCTCGGGTTTCTGGCGAGGTGCAATTGGTGAGCTCTGCGCCATGATCAATGGTGCCCGCACACTGGAGCAGTTCGAAGCATTCGGCTGCACCTGGTGGGGTCCCTGGGCTACTGAGAAAAAGTGCGCCAAGCGTGGCCTCGAACCTGGCGACATCGGCCCCGCTTCCTACGGCGACGTGTTTGCAAACTACCCTGGCCCTGACGGCGCACCTTTTCATCAGTGGCTGGCCATCGTCGACCAGATCAAGCGCGAACCAGCTCTGAAGACGCATGTCATCACCAACTGGCTGGCTGGCCACCTGACACGCGCCTATGGTCATCAGCCAACACCGACCATTGCCCCATGTCACGGACATGTGCAAATCACCGTCCTGGGCGATCGGCTCAATCTGGAGATGTTCCAGCGCTCTGGTGACGTACCGGTGGGCGTTCCATCAAACATGGTGCAGTACGCTGCAATCACCCATGCTCTGGCCTATCTGACTGGATACACGCCAGGAACATTCGTACACCACATCGGCAATGCCCATTTCTACGAAGATCAAACAGAGGCCGTGGAAACAATTCTCGCGAGAAAGCCACGCCCACTCCCCAAATTGGTCACCAACTTCGAAGGAGTTGATGTGATTACCGATGTTAGGCCAACCCACTTCGCCATCGAGGATTACAACCCTCATGAGCGAATCTTGAGCATCCCGGTGGCAGTATGACCATCGCAATGATCGTGGCCGTCGGACAAAACGGCGAAATTGGTCAAAACAGAGAACTCCCATGGGGTCACGTCGCTGAGGACATGAAGCGCTTCGTGCGCCTCACATCGGGGCACGCGGTGCTCATGGGCAGAAAAACCCATGAATCCATCGGCAGACTTCTCCCCAACAGACAGAACTTTGTCGCGACTCGCCAAGGTACTGTTCTACCAGGAGCAATCGCGGTTCATGACTTGCAGGCATTCCTCGAAACATGGCGCGATTCCGACCAGCTTCTTTGGGTGATTGGCGGAGCAGAGCTGTATTCCTACGCTGAAGCGTACGCACAACGCCTCGAGATTACACGTCTCTCGGGCAATTTTCAGGCTGACACCTTTTTCCCGTCAATGAATTGGTCGTGGTGGGAGCGCTCAAATCTCGAGAGCGAACCATCATTTTCCAATCCCCAGGTCACTGGTATTGTATTCCAAACTTGGAAGAAAGTTTCCGGCTGGCAATCGCCTCTCTACAACCACAGCGCTGCTCGCACCGATGAGCAGAGAGCCGAGATGGAACGGCTCGAGCAGGCCATAGAATGCCACTTCTGCTTCAGAGATAGAGCAGACGAAATCATTCTCGAAAATGCGCACTGGCTTGTAGTTAAGAACACCTTCCCATATGCCAACACCGCGCTCCACCTACTCGTGGTGCCGAAAAAGCACTACCTGTCACTAAGCGAAATGCCCGATGAATTTAGGCAAAGCTATTTGGAAATCGTGGCGACGGTCGAGGGGCACTTTGAGCTGAAGGCTTACTCACACTTCATGCGCGTCGGCACCATGGCAAGAACTGGCGCGTCCATTGCCCATCTTCATGCCCATATCATCGTCGGGAACCCAGATGCCCAAGATGAGCCAGTGCGAGTTAAGCTCGCAACCTAAAGTTAAACCCCCTGCAGTGTATGCAGGGGGTGTTTTATTGAGCCTGAACGATTTCGATTCCAGCTCCGAGCAGGACCTCTTCGCCATCAAGGACCGAGTATCCGTCTCGGTAGTAGAGACGAGCAATACCGGTGGCAGCCAAGAGTTTAGCGCAGACAGGACACGGAAAAGTGGTTACATACAGATCCGCACCCTCAGTCGCAATGCCCCGACGAGCGGCTTCAGCAATGACATGGGCTTCGGCATGCAAATAGGAAGACAGCTCAATGTGAACACCCTTATTGAATATTGCTCTCGGGTCTCCCCTCATCAAGACAGCCTCTTCGTTTGGCAGAGGTCGGTTATGCGCCGCAACCGCGACTTCGCCATTTACTATCAACGCAGACGCAACTTGGCGCCACCAATCCGGACTCCACGAAGCCAGCTCGTCTAGCCCACCCCATATATCCGCAAGGGCAATATCCCCCTTTTGAGAAACAGGTCTAGGCTCTGCGAATATCACGTTTCCATGATCCCACCGCAAAAATGCTGATTCAAACACTGGAATAACAGTTGTCGGCAGGTAACTTACCACTTCGAGCAGCAACTCATCCTTCGGCATCACGAGTGAAGCAATCTCACCTTCGAGAGACGAGAGTTCTTCGAACTCCAAAACACGAAGATCACGAGTGAGCTGCAGCGCTCGAAGTGCTGCCAGCACATCGTCAGTTGGCATGCGCCGAATATCTTTCACGATACTCCGTCGCTCCGATAGAGTGTTGGGCCCTACCAAAGCAATAAATCGTGCATCAAAATGCCTGAGAAGCCAGCGCCGAATCCCCTCGTGAATCACGGGGACGTACAAATAAACACCATATGAGCCATAATCGGCGGAATCATTCATTGGTAGTGTCACTTTCGATACCAAGAACCTTATTCATGACATCGGTGACGATATCAGGTGCTGCGGTTTGCAGAGCCGTACTCAAGGCTTCGCCAATGCGATCTTTCATACCGATTTGAGCGCGACGAATTTTGGCACTCGTAGAAGTACTCGACATCGCCTCAATCACCTTGATCTCTCCGCACAACTGCTCGAGCTCGGCAAGCTCATCGGGAGTGTACGTTTCTTCAGTAGCCAACAGCACGTCTGGCTTAATGCAGCGAATGAGCTCCCAGCGCGCGAAGCTTTGCTGCTTGACGATCACCAAATCGACCGGCCGCTGGTAGCACAACATGGCAGTACGTTCGGACTCAGGAACAATCGGACGACCCTCGCCTTTCCGAGCACGCACCTTCTCATCACTGTCTAGGCCGACAATCAGTACATCGCCCAGCTTTTTGGCTTCAGACAAGTACAGTACATGGCCGATGTGGATGAGATCAAAAGTCCCCTGAGTCAGCACGATGCGTTGGTCTAGGGCTCGCAAGCCGCTAACGATTTCTGACAGACGTTCCAGATTAGGGATTATGCGCCCATCTGGATTTTCGAATTGTCCAAGATGAAACCCTGCCATTTTGTCCCCTAACGTCTAGGTACAAATACCTATCTAGTGTAGCTGTTTGCCGTGCACACCACCAAGCATAAGAAAAACACCCGCTAAAAAGTGCAGGTGTTTTCTGTTAAATCGATGTCTGAACTTAAAGTCTACTTCTTAGAAAGCTCAGCTGTATCGAGCTTAATTCCTGGAGTCATCGTTGCAGACACGGAAATACTCTTGACGTAGGTCCCCTTCACGCCGCTCGGACGGTTAGCCTGTACGCAGTTCAGTACAGCCTTAAGGTTTGCCAAAAGATCATCATCCTTGAAGGAAAGCTTACCAACTGCAGCGTGCACGATTCCATTGGCGTCGTTTTTGATCTCCAAACGACCCTTTTTGATCTCGCCCACGGCGTTTGCTGGATCAGCAGAAACGGTACCACTCTTAGGTGACGGCATCAATCCCTTTGGTCCAAGAGTTTTAGCGTGGCGACCGAGCTGCGGCATCATATCTGGAGTTGCTACAAGCACGTCAAACTCGAACGTACCTTTACCGATAGCTGCGAGTAAATCTTCGGAGCTAGTTACTTCAGCACCAGCCTCTTTAGCGGCAGCAGCCTTCTTTTCATCGCTTGTCAGTACAGCTACACGCACAGCCTTACCTGTTCCAGCTGGAAGCACAGTCGATGCACGAAGCATCTGATCAGCCTGACGTGGATCTATATCTAAGCGAACGTGTACTTCGAGCGTTGGGTCGAACGTTGTTTTGCTGATTTCTTTTACGAGCGCGACTGCTTCTTCTGAAGAATAGAGCTTTTCAAAATCAATCGCTTCACGCATAGCTTTCTGCTTTTTAGAATATTTCTTTACACGTGGCTTCTGCTTTGGCTTCGGCGCATCCTCTTTTGTGGCAGCTTCTGCCTTACGAGCTTCTTTTTCAGCCTCTTCTTCGGCTTCCTTTGCAGCTTTTGCACTTCGCTTACCGGCCTTAGCCGCAGTTTTCTTTTCCACCACTTCTTCGGTTGCCACTTCGGTTTCTACAATTTCTTCAATTACTTCTTCGACAATCGCTTGTTCTTCTGTGGTAATTTCTGGGGTTTCTTCAGTTTTCTTTGCCATGATTATTCTCCTCGTGGTCCAAGCAGCTTCTTTTACAAAGCCTCCCACGTTTATTAGATTATTCTGCTTCTACCTCAACGCCCATCGAACGTGCTGTGCCGGCAATAACCTTCTTAGCTGCTTCGATATCGTTAGCGTTTAAGTCGTCCATTTTTTTCTCAGCAATTTCTGTAAGCTGAGCCTGGGTGAGTTTACCTACTTTGTCCTTATTTGGAACACCGCTGGCCTTCTGTAAACCAAGGGCCTGCTTAATGAGTACCTTTGCAGGAGTGCCCTTCACCACAAAATCAAATGACTTATCTTCGTAGATATAGATCTTAGTTGGGCACTGGGCGCCCTTCATGTCCTTAGTTTTTTCATTAAATGCATTAATGAAATCCATCATATTCACACCGTGCTGACCCAATGATGAGCCAACTGGCGGAGCTGGTGATGCACCGCCGGCCGGAATGACCATCTTTAAACTTGCGGTGATTTTCTTCTTGTCTGCCATAACTTTACTCCTTATGTGGTTCGAGCGGTCTTACTTGAAAGCCTCCCACAGGTTATTTATACGCGTTTTACTTGCAAGCTATCGAGCTCAACCGGTGTTTCACGACCAAACATTGAGACCAATACCTTAATTTTTCCTTTTGATTCGTCAATCTCGGCAATTTGACCATCAAATCCCTTAAACGGACCGTCGGTGATATTTACCAGCTCGCCAATCGAGTAATCGATGTTGAACTTTGGCTCTTCTACGCCCATGCGCTTCTGAATCACCTTGATTTCATCTTCACTCATCGGGCTTGGTGTAGTGCCGGTACCAACAAAGCCAGTTACGTTTGGCGTGTTACGTACGATGTACCAAGAGTCTTCGGTAACAACCATATTGACCAAGATATAACCGGGAAATATTTTGCGCTCCACGATGCGTCGCTTACCGTTCTTGATTTCGATCTGGTTTTCTTTCGGCACAATCACATCAAACACTTTATCCTTCAGGCCAAGTGTATCGATGCGATGCTTAAGATTTTGCGCAACCTGATCTTCATACCCAGAATAGGTATGAATAACGTACCAATATGATCCTGGAGGCGTGTTTTTCATGAGGTAAATCCTTATTAACGAGTGATGAGGCGTTCAAGTCCGAGTCGGAAGATGTAATCGAAAAATGCCAGATACAATGCCACCACTGCCGTAAACCCAAGCACTACAACCGTAAGAATGGTTGCTTGCTTGCGTGTCGGCCAGATGACACGCTTGAGCTCGTCAATGGAGCTCTTGATGTAGCGAGTAATTTTTTTCATACTATCAACTTTTCAAAACTTGCTTGCAACTTAAAAAAGCCGCCGGGGCTTTGCCTTACTACTCTACCTATTTTATCTAAATAAGTCAATGCCCTCCCCAGCAAAACCCCAATCATTTAATGAGCTCCTCTGCCGATGGGGGTAGGCTTTTAATATTTGTGCGGTACACATCTACAAAACGCGGCTGTCCAAAAACGAAAAGTGCCGTCAGTACAGCGGAAAATAGTCCAACTAAAAGGGCTATTTCAACCACGATGCGTTTACGACTTTTTACATGCTGTGAGTCATTCATCATTTGTGATACCTGCTTGGGGTATGCTCGACGCACCAGCCACTGATAGGCGCGCGGCCAATAACTGACTGACCAGATAGTAAACAATGAGAGTACAAACAACACTAAGCTAGCCGCAAAAACAAACAAGAGTGCCCGACCAGTCGTGGTTGTAATCTGTAAAAGCCCATACACTACGGTAGCCCAACTCACACCACCAACTAACAGTGCCGTAAAACTTGCCATGACGAGCCAGAAGAAGCCAAGTGCCAGTGCACGAGTCCAATTTCTAAAAATCAACCCAAAAGAACGCACAATAATAAAGCTTGCCGGCCGATTGGTCAGCGCCAACATGACACGCGTAATCGGTCGGTGCGCGGCAATCAGCCAACTCAACATCAAGGCCGCCATCAATCCGAGATTAAACAGCAAGCTCCAATTGGCGCTCAAAGTATCATCTCGTCCAGAATAGGCGTAGCCAATAATTAAGCCAGATGCCAGCAGCGCTGCTGATACAAACAGAAAATCAAACAGCGCAATCCCCGCAAACCGCCATATTTTACCCGCGGCCTGAAGCCATATATGTCGGGCGCTTGTCATGCGGTGATCATTTTTGCGCGCCGAAAGTCCGTAGGCAACGATGACGCAAAGGTGTCGGATAAACCAAATAGTACTCATTAAAGCAGCGGCAAAAATTACTCCCCAAAAGACGAGCTCAGGGTTGGCCGTCTGTAACTGCCTAACAGTACGACTATACAACTCGGCGATTGATTGTTTTTGTAGCTCAGCGATTAAAAAAACGAGTGCTGGCAAGAATACGTACAGCCATGTCATTGGAGACAGCAGTACAATCCCAAAACTTGCAAGAATACCCTTCTTGGTACGACCCTCGGAAAGAGACGGTACAATCACGGCCGACCACAAGGACTGCTTGGTCGCTGGTGCCATCTGATGCGGCAACGGCAGCGATGGATGGCTAACATTGTGCGGATGCAATACCCGAGCCGCCGCCAATTTTGGATCTGGATGCATCACCGCCTGCTGATGAGACGAGAGCCGGATTGCACTAGGGAGCGGCTTTTCAGCCACACGTGCAGCTCGGTGAACCGGCCTTTTTGCCTTGGGCTGCACCTCTACGCGACGGGCTACGGCCGGCCCGAGCTTATCGCCAGTATTGAGAGAATAGCGAACGCCATCCACGGTTACCATTCGTTTGGCACGCGGAGATTGCGGGTTGGATAGAGAAGACGGATTAGGCATAGGTAAGCTTACTGACCGGTGTAGACGCGCCAGACAACCTGCAGCTTGCTGAGACGGTTGAGACGAATGCGACCGATACTCACATTATACTGCTTTTGCTTCACTCGTTCGAGGATACCACGATAAAGCTGAAACGCTACCCTCACTGGCTTACGGTGTTGTGCCGGTATTTCCATCAGTCCAGGCTCAGCCTTATCGTAAAAATCTTCAGCTCGTTCACATAATTCGGCTACAGCCTGACGATAATCTGAATTGTCTGCCGAGCTTATGTCTTGGGGTAGATTATGCTTTTTTAGAACATTGGCAGGAATATAGGTTCGCTTCAGTGAGCTATCACTGGCAACGTCACGAATAATATTCGTGTATTGCATGGCAATTCCCAAATTTTTTGCCGATTCAAAACCCGTTTTGGTAGTCACACCCAAAATTCGAGCACTCAATATACCAACCACTCCGGCAACGTAATAGCTGTAGCGATCTAGGTCGCGTAGGGTTTGAGGTTGTGCAAACTCAATATCCGACTCGACTCCTTCTAAAACCTCCAGTAATTCTTTCTGAGGAAGGTCATACCGATCAATCACCTGCCAAAACGCTGGCCAAATTTCCGCCTCAACCGTTGGTAGCTTACGGGTAGTAACCCCCTGCCGCATAGCTTGAATCTGCGCACGCTTCTTGGCAACACTCAGCTCAGCCGAGTCAGCGATATCATCGGCAACTCGACAGAACGCATACAGCGCCTGAATGTCATGTCGAGTACGAGTCTGAAACAACAGCGACGCTAAGTAAAATGTAGAGCTGGCCTGAGCCGTAACTCGCCGACAAGCTTGATAACTCTGCTTCAAGCTCACCTCCACGTGCGCTACTTGCTCCTTCCGGTGAGATATCCCGTAAGATCATCGAATAATTGCGGCAAATCTCCCGGTAGAGCGAGCTTAGCAATAGCTTTTTTGGCAGCTTCAGCTTCAGCTTGAGCCGTGAAGATGGTTTTAGCCTTAGCTCCATTGTCGGTCAAAATTTTGCGCACCAACTTCAAATCTTGCGTCGTAATGTTTTGATTCCCGTATTTAGCTTTAATCAAGGCCTTATCGGCGTCGTTAGCAAACTGCAAACCATAGTGCATGAGAAGCGTTCGCTTACCTTCACGCAAATCCGTGATTGTTGGCTTACCAATTTCCTTAGCCGATCCAAACATACCCAAAAGATCATCGGTAATCTGAAAAGCTACACCAGCATGCAGGCCATAGCGCTCGAGGATCGACAGAATTGTATCATTTGCACCGGCTAAAACCGCACCCGACCGCAATGGTGCAACCATCGAATAGTGACCTGACTTATTCACATATATTTTGCGAATTTGCTGTGGCGTAAGCTTTGGAGAGAGGGCGGCAAAATCTTCAACAAACTGCCCGCCGACCAAACGAAAATGCATTTTTAAAAAGTCTGCCAAGAGTCGATCACGAACTTCTGGCTCAGTAGGAATGGTCGTAATAAGCTCCACCGCCATCAACATGGCCGCATCTCCTGCCATAAGAGCGGCATTTAAGGCATGTTTATGCGCCAACTCATCGGAAAATCTGCGCTTCAACTGCTTTTCGTACACACCAGCAATATTCAGGCCACCATAGCGCTGACCATCTTGATCCATAATGTCATCATGAATAAGCGCACCCAGGTGGTACACCTCCCACGCCAACGCCAAGCGTGCGAAGGCCTCTTCATTTTTGCCGCCACCTAATCGATAGCCCAGATAGGTCATAAACGGCCGGAGACGCTTTCCGCCACGCAACGAGAATTTTTTCATCTCTTGGATTAAGCGCTTGTATTGAGCATCATATTTACCAGCTTCAGAAGCGCGCAAATCAAAGAAAACCGCCAACTCGCGGTCGGTTAATTCTTTTACATGGGCAATGGCGGCCGCTAGTTCAGGAGATTTTTCCATTTTCGACATCTGTTTGAATTCGTTCTGCAACCAGCTTACCAGATAAGGTTACCATAGGTACACCACTACCGGGATAGGTCGACGCACCAACAAAGTACAGGCCACGCACATCACGGCTGACATTATGCGGACGGAAGTAGCCCGACTGGAAGAAGTGATGACTTAAACCGAACGCCGAACCGTCGGTTAAATTAAAGCGCGTTAAGAAATCTTCAGGCGTAAACACTGCTTCCGTCTCAATGTTTTTGGCAATATCTTGACCAAGCACGCTCTTCATTCTTTCAAGCACTCGTTTACGAACCTTTTTCACACCCTCATCCCAATCAACCTCGCCGCTAAGATTAGGCACCGGCACCAAAACATATAAAACATGCTTACCTTTTGGCGCTAAATCAGGGTCGGTCTTTGTAGGGATATACAAATAAAATGCCGGATCATCGGGCAGAATTTTTTCATGAAATATCTCTTCAAGATTATGCTTAAAATCTTCGGAGAAATAGACGTTGTGATGCAATAGGCCGTCAAGCTGATGATCAACTCCCCAATAAAAGAGCATAGCACTTGATGCCTGCTTTAACTTATCGACTTTTTGATCGGGATAGCGGCGGCGATGCTCGGGTGCAAGCAGCTTTTTGTAGGTGTACGTAAGGTCGGCATTAGAAACCACAATATCGGCATCTAGTCTGGTGCCATCTTCGAGGCGCACCCCAACCGCCTGCTTCTGTTCGATAATAATTTCAGCAGTCGCGGCTTTTGTGCGAATTTCAACA
>JAUPVH010000060.1 GCA_030917125.1 Patescibacteria group bacterium
CAGCATGTAGGGCCAATGTGGTTTTACCGCTCGATTATGGTCCGTAAATTTCTATGATACGACCCTTAGGAAAACCGCCGCCAAGTGCCAAGTCTAAAGCCAAGCTTCCAGTGGGAATCGTCTCGACATGAACCCTCATGCCCTCGCCTAACTTCATAATAGAACCCGTACCAAACTGTCGTTCGATCTGTTCTACCGCCAACTCAACTGCTTTCAGGCGAGCACTACGATCCGCGGCTGACTGTTTTGATGATTCCTTCACTGCTACTCCTTTATCTGACTTCGTTGTTGTGGTTGGCATTGGATTACCTCTCCTATCTTATATACTCGTGTTCTGCATTCATAGTACCGAACACTATACGTACACGTCAAGAGGTTTTTATTGCCGGTTTCGGTTTTTCTTCTTGTTACCTAAAATTCTCAAAACTCACAGCAAATGGTAAATCCTCACCGCGCAGGGTCTGCATAACTGCCTGCAGCTCATCCCGGCTGGCGCTCACCACTCGAATTGCATCACCCTGAATTGAGCTTTTCACTTTCGAGTGCTTATCTCGAATAATCTTAGAGACCTGTTTGGCCTTATCCTGATCCAACCCCTGCTTCAACGACAATGTCCATTTATAGTCCATGCCACTCTGCGTAATCTCCTGCGAGGAATCTAGGAACTTGAGATCTACCGAACGACGAATAAACTTTGACTCAATCACATCTTTCATGGCCCGTAATTTCAATTCTGAATTTGATTTTAAGCGTAGCTCTGAAGCATCTCGGTCAAACTCAATTTCCGATCCCGTCCCTTGAAAGTCATATCGAGTCGACAGCTCTCGTTTCACCTGATCAACAATATTAATCATATCTGCCACATCGTATTTACTTACTACATCAAAGGATGCATCTTTAGCCATGTTTTCCTCCTATTTCGTATCGCGACGCAATTCTACGCCTCGTTTTACTTCACCTGGAGCACCAAGCAAACCTAAGTCCTTATTCTGCACTACAGCGTTGGAGAGTACAACCCGAGTCACTCCAGCATTCCCCGTTGCCAAGATGAGCACATCCGCTGCGGCGAATGTTTGGGAGGTGCCTGCAAGCATGGTGCCGCGAAATATTTCTTTCCCATCGGCTTCTACGACTAACCAAGTGGCAGCATCCGTCATACTCACTACAGCCTGTACGGCGCCGGCTTCGACCGTGGGTGAAGGACTCACCGTTGGCGAAGCGGTTGGCGCCGGGCTTGGCGTGGCACCCTCCAAAGTAGCGGTAATAATGTACGTTTCCGTTACACTTTTACCAAGTTTATTGGTGGCGGTAAGCTTAATCTCATTACGGCCATTCGTTAGGGCAATACGCTCCCGAAACGTGCCATCGGCCGCAACCAGAACTGGTGAATCGTTTATAGAAAGATCTGCCCCGCCCTCAACTTTTCCGGCAACATAGCCAAAATTTGTAGACACACTTCGCGCCTCATCCTGAGAGATTGTCAATTTAGGTGGAGCCGAAAGAACCACCACCTGCCAGATAATATAGCCAACCACCAAAGCGACGACAGCAAACACAGAGAGCAAAGCGAACGTCTTTGGGGTGACTACCATGCGCGTAGACTTAATCGGCTTCACGCCCAACTGAACATCTTTGCCGCGCTGACTCTGGCGTTTCATCTCACGTGCACCAGCTCGTTCCTGCTCATACAATTTCAAGATTGGCTTCGTTTCCAGCCCCAAAAAATCCGCGTAGTTCTTCACATAGCCCTTGGTATAAACATCATCCTTGAGCATGTCGTACTCACTAGCCTCAAGCGCCTCAATGTAGCGCGACCGAATACGAGTTGCCTGCTCCGCTTCGGAGATTGAGATGTCTAGACTTTCACGACGACGCTTCAGGATTGAAGCGAGAGTTTGCACTTTAGACTGAGTGGTTTTGGGGCGAGCTTGTTCATTCATCCGCGCTCACGTTCTCCCCTGAACTTTCCTGAAAACCGCCATCAGTCGAAGGCCCGCTGTCGATCGAAGACATTAGAATAGCTCGTGGCTTAGCGCCATCCGCCGGTCCGATTACACCATTGTCTTCAAGCATATCCATAAGTCGGGCCGCTCGCGAGTAGCCAACCTTAAAGCGACGCTGCAAGAGTGAAGCAGATGCCTTACCGCTCTGCACCACAAAGGCCACCACTTCGTCATACAACTCATCATCGCCCGAGCCGCCATCACCCATAGACATCACGCCGCGTGCACCAATCTTCACCGCCTGCGCCAAGACTTCTTCGTTATACTGTGGCGCTCGCTCATCCCGCAAGAACTTCGTTACGGCCGACACCTCTTCACCAGTGATGAGTACTCCCTGCGCACGTTTTGGCTTCATAAACTCTGGCGAAGAAAAGAGCATATCACCCTTTCCAAGCAACTTCTCTGCACCAGCTTGATCTAAGATAGTGCGGCTATCAATCTGACTGGCGGTGGTGAGCGCAACACGAGCTGGCAAGTTAGCCTTAATAAGTCCTGTTACCACACCAACACTCGGACGCTGGGAGGCGAGCACCAAGTGAATACAAACTGCACGAGCCAACTGAGCAATGCGGACAATTAACGTCTCAACATCTTTACCGGCCACCACCATAAGATCCGCAAACTCATCAAGCACGATAACGATATATGGCATACCGTCCACGCCTTTCTGCTGGTTATATTCACCAATATCACGCTTACCATGGTCTGCCAGTAAGTTAAGTCGGCGCTCCATCTCGGCGACGGCCCACTTCATCGCGCTAATCGCCTTTTCGTGATCTGTAATAACCGGTGTTAACAGGTGTGGAATATCATTATATGGCGTAAGCTCTACGCGTTTTGGATCAACCAAAATCAACCGTAACTGAGCTGGTGAATTGCGGTATAAGAATGAAGCCAGCATCGTATTAATCATCACCGACTTACCGGCCTTGGTTGCTCCAGCTACCAAGAGGTGTGGCATACTCGCCAAATCGGCGGTAAGAATTTCGCCAGCTACATCGCGCCCCAATACAAATTCGAGGCGGCTAAGTTTCGACTGCATTTCCTTACTCTCTAAGATGTCGCGCAAGCGAACCTGCGCACCCTTTTCGTTTGGTACCTCAATACCTACCAGATCCGTACCGGCAATTGGAGCTTCCATACGAATATGCGGCGCCTTAAGCGCTAGCGCCAAGTTTCGATCCAGCGCGGTCAGCTTATTCAGCTTCACGCCAGTTGAAGGTTTGAGCGTATATTGCGCTACCGTCGGACCAACATTTACGCCAACCATCTCAACTTCAATACCAAAGTCTTGGAAAGTCCTTTGAATGATGTTAGCCTTCTCTTTTTCATTACCAGCATCAGCCTTGGTAGACATGCCTTTTAATAGATCAAACGGCGGGTACTTCCAATCTTTATCAAGCGTTGCGGTCATCGCAGCTTTAGGCCCGACCTTAGGCTTAGGCTCCTCTTCTCCAACGGTTCCGCGGAATGGCAGTTTGTTATTCACGGCAAAACCGGGCTGTTTTACTTCCAGCTTACTTTCGGCTTTCTTTTCTCGGCCAAAGACCTTACGTACCAAATCTGCCAGACGAACACCAGTGGCAATCACAATCACTACAAGTTCAACCAGCACGAGCAAGAAAATAGCTAGAGGCGTAGTAAGTAGTGGGTGCAAGATCATCCAGAGGGCGTAGCCAATAAAACCACCTTGGCTTGGCAAATCACTCAGCGTAGTGCCTTCACCAGCTAGCGAGAACTGCAGAATTCCTGCCAGCACGATAAAGAATGCAATCAGGCCAAAATAGTTTTGACCTTTGAGTTCGAATCGCTTAGGTAAAAATAACAGAATCGCCAGGCCAAAAAACGCGGCTGGAACCAGATAAGCCGCTTGACCTATCAAGGCCTTTACTGCATCCATAAACGAAGTGCCAAGCGTACCGGCACCACCAAAAAACGCTACAATCAGAAGAACACCCAAGCCAATCAAAATGATTGCAGCAATGTCTTGTTTTGCAGCCTTGGAAAGTAGTGGCTTCTTTTCAGCGACTTCTTGTTTTTTGCGAGTATTTGGTCGAGCCGACTTTTTACGTCCGCCCTTTTTTGAACCGGTTGCCATATCTTTTTATTATGCCTCGCTTTAGCACTAAACGCCAGATAGTTTATAGATAAAAACTACGAGAGATAACTTGCGTAATTCTCACCCTCTCGTCTGCGTCTATTATAGCATAGTCGGACAATAAAATAAAGAGTTGTCAAACTTGAGCACTTCCAGGAGAATAAGACTATGAAGAACATCTTTAAGCTCTTTGCTTACATCAAGGGTTTTTATCTGAAAATCGCTGGCCTAGCCGGCTTTAGCCTGATTATCGCCGCCATTAACGCCTATCGCCCGCAAATATATAAGCAAATTGTCGACACTGTCTCAGCACTTGGATCCGACTTAAGCTGGGCTGATGTCATACCATATTTATGGACCTTACTCGCTGTCTCCGTAGTCTGGTCTGTTGCGAGCTATGGTTTTAATATCATGGCCCTCCGGACTCAGATTGCAGCCCGCGCAGCTCTTCGAACCAGAACCTTTAATCAATTAACAACACTCAGTGCGGAGTACTTCGACGTTAATCGGCCAGGCGCCATCCTGCAAAAAACCAATGAAGCCGTTGGGAGCTTTGCGGGTTGGATAGGCACCCTTAACTATGGTTTGCTTGGTCCGATTTTTTCCATAGTCCTTATTACGGGCATTTTATTTACCAATAGCATTTGGCTTGGTCTTTTGAGTCTTTCCATTGTAATTTTCTCTGGTTTTACCTATGGACGAATGAAAAGAAAGCTCAAAACGGATAATCGATTATGGCGTAAGCATAACGAAACGAGCATGAGCATTATTACCGAAACAATTCAGAATATGACAACCATCGCCACACTATCCGGGTATGCCAATGCGCGTAACAAACTTAAGGACAGCCAAGGTAAATGGCGGCAAGCAGGAATACGAGTTCGTACGCGCTGGAATACCGCCGGGATGAAAGTCACACTTTTCAATGAGCTCGCTTTTCTCTTGGCAGTAATTATCGTACTTCAGCAAACAATCGAGGGTAATTTTAGTGTGGGTGAATTTGTAGCTCTTACAGCGTATTTTGGCACCATACGAGAGGCTGCCAGTAATCTTGCTCAATTCATTCCAGATACGGATCGAGTTGAGCGAGACGTCGAAAGACTCATTGAGGTACTCGAAACAACACCATCTTTCCCGGATGCACCAGGAGCTACCCCGCTGAAAGAACTCAAATCGCTAGAATTCGCGAATGTCAGCTTCTCCTACCCTGATGGCAAAAAAGGCACAATCGAAAACATTAGTTTTCGCCTGGATGGCAGGCGCTCGATTGCCCTCGTCGGCCCATCAGGTGTCGGTAAATCTACCATCACCAAACTCATGCTACGTTTTTACGCGCCAACCAGTGGTGAAATTCTCATTAACGACCAGCCGGCCGACACGTTTACCCACGAATCAGTTCGCCAGCACATCGGCATGGTGATGCAGGACGTCGCCCTCTTTAATACAACCGTCAAAGAAAATCTTAAGCTCGCTCAAGAAAAAGCCACCCGAGCCGACCTCGAAACAGCCGCCCAGCAAGCATATGCCGATGAATTTATCGAAAACCTTCCGAAAAAATACAATACTATCGTAGGTGAGCGCGGCGTAAAGCTCTCAGGCGGACAAAAGCAGCGACTCGCGATTGCTCGCGCAATTTTGAAAGATCCAAACCTCATCATTCTGGACGAAGCTACTTCAGCGCTCGACTCCGAATCCGAACGGCTTGTGCAAAGTGGCCTCAAACGCCTCATGAAGGATCGACTCAGTCTAACAATTGCCCACCGCCTCAGCACTGTTCGACACGCCGACGAAATACTCGTATTAAAGAAAGGCACTATCGCCGAGCGCGGCACGCATGCCGAACTCATGCAAAAATCAAACGGCCTGTATAAAAAACTTTTTGAGCTTCAGTCTGCTACTGGCAAAGTCAAGCTCTAAAAAACTCATGCTTGGAGAATCGCTTTCTCTTATCGTACAGTGAGATTGCAAACGCACCTCCACGAAGAGAAAGTAGTCACCCGTGACAGAACAAGTGGTCATTGCCATCGACGGTCCTGCTGGCAGTGGCAAATCCACTGTCGCCAAACTACTTGCCGAAGAGCTCGGCTTCATCGCACTCGACTCAGGTAGCGTGTATCGAGCAATCGCCCTCGCCATGCTCCGCGAGAACTTGACGCCCGGCGACGGGTTGGCCGAATGGTTCTTGGGCCTCAATCCCCAAGTGGTAACACTTACTGAGGGTCGGGCCACTCACCTGTTTGGCCAGCCAATCAGTATGGAAG
>JAUPVH010000061.1 GCA_030917125.1 Patescibacteria group bacterium
GGCAACGCTACACCAAACTACTTTGTAAATAACAATACTAATCCGCCGCTCGACACCTGGAACTTTGAGAATCTCTGGTACAACTCTGCTGGGCTACCTGAATTCCCTACTTTTGGTGTCGTACAAGTCGATATACCCGAAGCCACGAGTAATTCAATCAATTTTGGATATACTTTCTTAGGCGGACAAGGCACGGGCTCAATTTCTTCCCCTGAGATTCGCTATCGAGAGACTGGCTCATCCGAGCAATGGACATACCTTTCAAATGTACAGACTGAAAATTTTGATTTAACGATTAGCGGATTAAAGTCCGCCACTCAATATACGATTGAAATCCGTGCCTCCTTTGACGGCGTAGGCGAATACAGCGACTGGGATGATGGATCATTCTCCGTTACAACATTAGAAGCTGCCGCAGTTACAAATTCTGACACCACACTTGCGGAAACTGGCGATGACTATGCATTGCTCATGGTGCTGTCATTACTACTTATAGCTCTACCAACAGCACTTTCCATAAGCTACGCTCGACAACAAAAATAAAGAGCCATAGTAAACAACTCTTTGAGTTACTTACTATGGCTGGGATGATAGGACAGCGGCGCGTGCGCCTTCTCCGCTACAACCATGCTCGAAGCTAAGCTTCTGCGCGTGGTCTTGCTACGCCGAACCTCTCGCTAAAGCGAGCACGGTTCGAATTCTTATGATTCATAGCTATGCTAAGAGACTGTACTTAACAGTACCGACTCTTAGCATGGCTGGGATGATAGGACTCGAACCTATGATCTCCTGTGCCAGAAACAGGCGCCTTACCAACTTGGCCACATCCCATGAGTTTTTTACTTTCAAAGTACCGCCGAATTATAGCTTATTCTCGAGTAAATTTCTAGTGCGAGAGATAAAATGAATGGCCCCGCACGTTGATGTGCGGGGCCAAGAGCTAGCGACACGCGTGAGTCCCACATGTCCGATTTTGTTATGCCACCAGCCCCAAATTCCCCCCTTCTAGATGGTCGAGCTGCTGCTCGATGTATGTGGAGAACGCTGGATGCCAAATCACACCCAGATGATCGGCAACCCCATCGACAAGCTCAATGCCGTGGGAGCGTGTCAGCCCGGCCCGAATGAGCGGGCCATGCAACCAGGCCGGAGCCAATACTACGTTGTGCGCACCCACCACGGTGGACGCAAACCATGGCACTACCAACTCATCCAGCACCGAGAACAGCGAATGCACATTCTCGGCGGTGTACGTCTGGTCCTCACGCAGCTCATGCAAGAAGCGCGAGTGAGCAGCCATTGTGCGGATTGCCGGTAGCCACAGCACCTTGCCGAGGTTTGCTAGGCGCGTGCCATGAAACGGCGCACCGAAGCAGAAGACTGCCAGGACACGTTCTGGATAGTAGCGTGCCAGGTGCAAGGCAATAAGCGAACCCTGACTGTGGCCAACCAAAATGAAGCGACGACTCACCCCGGGGAAGAACACCTTGCGAGCAAGCTCATCTGAGGCTTCATCAATGCGACCGAGGCCGAGCTTGGGAATGGCGTGGATGACAACGTCGTACCCACGAGCCTTGAACAAGCTAGCCAGCTTGCCATATGCAAAAGCGGCAAGCTGCGGGCAAAACGTACCCATGAAGATGACTACGGTAGTATCGGCACAGGGCCGAGGCTGCGTACGCATAACTCACCCCCTTTGGTTTTGGAAGGAACGAGCATTTTACATGTAAGAGTTTTGCGAAACGCTTAGGCTCAAATATGCGCCGACATTGGCGAAAAGTAAACAATTTTTATAGATTCAGATATTCTGACGATCGCTTGACACCTAAAGGGTGTGGCAGCAAGATAGGAATAATGCTTCAGCTTCTTTTCGTTATCGGTCTACAAATTGCTCTGGCAAGCTTTTTTATCTATTACGTCATACACAATGATCATGGACAAAAAGAGCCAAAAACTGGTATTAATGCAGCAATAAGTTTTGGCCTGATAGCTCTTATCATTACTGCTGTTGTAACAACATTTATTAAAACCCTCCCCGGCCTCAATGAAGTTACCGACCTAAACCGAGACGCAATCCAAGCTGGAACCATTGACATCACCTATCTTTTTCTTGCGGCTATGCTGATTGGCGTGGTTGAAGAAACCGCCAAAGCCCTACCGCTAGCTCTCTTCATTTATAAGAAGCCATATTTTAACGAGCTCACCGACGGCATTCTCTACTTCGGTATTACTGGTATTGTGTTTGGACTAGCCGAATCGATTATTTATACACTCATGTCTGGTGCCGGCGTAGGACTCATGCGCATCATCATTACGCCCTTTTTACACGCCGGTTTCTCGATGTGGTTTGGCTACGCACTGGCGCGCTACAAACTCCATATTGGCGGCCTCACCCCTGTACTATTCGCTTTCGTCGGTTCGATGGTCTTACATGGCCTGTACGACTTCGGACTATTCACTGGCAGCACGGAACTCATTATTGGCTCGCTTATGCTAGCGCTTTCTTTAAATGTTGGGGTATTTCTGATGTATCGTCATGCGCAAAAAATTGACGCCAAACTTGTTGCTGCCGGGCTCGAAGACAAACCCAATCTGCCAACTAGTAAGAAGTAGTTTTATCTGGGATAATATCCGGGTTAGCTTCTACCCTGGAGGAATCATGAGGCTTCGCACCCTAGCA
>JAUPVH010000062.1 GCA_030917125.1 Patescibacteria group bacterium
AATTTATTGCGGAGCTCCGTATCCTGCAGTAAACTCTCGAGCGGAGAGCCAACCCAGCCAAGGCGAATGTGCGAGGCAATCACTCCACAAGGATGGCGCAGCGTGTATATCACTGATAATTTTGGGTGACTGGTGAAGTGTTCGGCGCTTAAACTCGCTGTTGGATCCTTGAGTACTAGCGTGCTTACCCGCGGGTTGTGAGTGTCGAGCCAATAACGGATATGGTAGCGATTCGTAAAGAAATGCCGGTAGGTAAGTCGCAAGGGGTTTTTGGTGGGGGGCTGTAATACATTCTCTTTGTAGTGAGCTTGGCTGGTGAGGATGTCATGGAGGAGTTGGTCATATTGTTGCTGATAGGTTGAGCCGGGGTAGATGTAAGGAAAAAACCGATCATCGGTACCAATCATGCCGGTTTGTGAATTAAATGGTTCTTCTGCGTAACCAACTGAGGGCGATAAGGCGAGTACCTTCGCGAGAATAGTTGATCCGCTGCGGGGGCAGCCGGTTATCATGATGCCGTTTCGAGTGCGTCTCTTCATGCTATTGCCACTATACATTGATTGATGGATTGGCTTCTATATTTACGAAGCGCGTCTAATCTGGCATAATGCAGTCGTTTTGCACATACTAGATCGAAAGGACTTGCAAACGATGGCACCCCGCCGTACGCAAGCCGAGCTAGACACCATTCTGCGCAGTTACAATCCAGAAGATGTATACCGAATGCTGGCGCGTTTGTCGCAAAAGCATGCCGCAAAAAGCCGGTTTCGTGGGCTTCCATACAATCCTCGCTTCGATTTTCATCAACCCGAGAACGTAGGCTTTGCGCCAATTGACCCGGCAATCAGTAATGGCGAACTCCATCCCTATGGCCCGGCAGTACATGATGGTTTCTCGGTAATTTATGAGGCTTGGCAGAATCTGGATTATTTTCTGTCAATCATGGCTGGTGAAATGCGGATGCACGGGCGCAACTTCACGCTCGTAACCAATCATGGTGCGCTTTTCGATATTGCGCTTGTCCTCGGTGCTTTGCGACTCAATATTGCAACGAAGTTACCGGCGATAGAATTTAGTCGCCACAGCACGCTCATTGTGAGCGCTGGTGTGCGTACGCTCGAAGTTGCAGTGGAAGTTAATGGTGTTGCTGTCGTAATGCCGGCAATTGAAGTGCTGCGTTTTTACACGCATGTGCTGGCAAGCTTTCCAACCACGTTTTCGGTCAAGGGCATCAACTTTGATCCGGAGCTAGTGAAAGCATCGAACGAACTTGTGCGAATTCTCCATGAAGAAAAGTTGCAGGCTGGCGGGCAAATCATCGCTATGGCACCGAGTGCTTCTGAAGATCGCCTACTCTCCAACGGTAAGCACATGCAGCCACTTAAGAATGGCACAATGGAGTTGATGATTGGAACGTGGGCGATTCCGGTTGCCGTGACACTTGATGGCGATGAGCCGCCGGCATGTCGTGTGCTTGAGCCACGTTGGATTGAGGGCACCGATGACTGTCATGACATGATGGACGAAGTCGCTCACCAGTGCCATCGTCAGTCTCTGGTACCACACATCTACCACCGCACCCCGAATCTTTATCAGCGTGCGTTGAGCGCATATGAAAAGCGCGTTGTTCGCGATAAGCGCCGTAGCCCGTAAGGGTTACGGTTTTTTTACTAAAAAACCCGGGATTTCCCGGGTTTTTGTAGTGCTAAATGCAGATGTTACTTTTCAGCTGTTTTGAGTTGGTCTTGGAAGTGCTTAGTTTGAATGCCCATGGCAATCGCTACCGGTCCGGCAATTAAGCCATAAATACCGAGAATCCATGCGAATGCGATTCCACCAGTTTGTGGGTGACGCAGTACAAATACACCAGCCATAGCAGTGATAATGCCTACGACAATCAAGAGTGCGCGCATTGAGCCGTGGAAGTCGAATGCAACGATGAATTCGAAAAGACCACGTACAACCAGCACGAATCCGATTACGAGAATCAGAACTGACAGTGTGATACCTGGTCGCTGAGCGATGTAGGCACCAGCTGCTACCTGCACGATACCCAAGAGCATGGTGAGCCACCACGTGCTATTTGTGCGAATTTGCATGATGGAAGAAATGATGTCAATAACACCAGATACCAAGATGAACAGCGCAAAAATTACTGCTGCGGTTAATAGTGTGATACCTGGCCAGAGCAACATGGCTACTCCAAACAGGATGGCAAAAATGCCGCGAAGTATGAGAATCCACCACTGAGTGTCTCTCACAGACTCCATTTCCATTACGGTTGTGTCCATAATGAACTCCTTACTTTACATTTAATAGTCCTACAAGCAAAGTAACCTCATTTACTTGATTGGTCAAGCATAAGGGGTCACGGTTTTCTTGATATGAGAGGTGATTTTTGGTAGACTCGTACGGTTATATTTTGCTTATGAATACCACTCAAAACATTTGGCAGACTCTGCGATCTCGCCCGTTTGCCGCCCTCGCCCCCATGGACGACGTCACCGACGTTGTTTTTCGGCGTTTGGTGCAGGAGTTGGCACCAGCCGACGTGTACTTTACTGAGTTTGCAAGCGTGGAAGGGTTTTGCTCGCCAGGGAGGAAAGCAATCGAGCGCCGGCTGCATATTCATGCAGAGGAGGGGCCGGTTGTGGCGCAGATTTGGGGGACGACACCAGAGTATTTTCGTGAGATGGCCACGGAGCTTGCTGGGCGTGGTTTTGCGGGCATCGATATAAATATGGGTTGCCCGGTGCGCGACATCATTAAAAATGGTGGCTGCTCGGCGCTTATTAATACGCCAGAGTTGGCGGCGGAGATAATTGCGGCCACCAAAGAAGGTGCTGGTGATTTACCAGTGAGCGTAAAGACGCGCCTAGGTTGGTCAAAGCCGGAAATACGCGAGTGGCTGGGGTTTCTCATGCAGCTGGATATTGCGGCGCTCACAGTGCATCTCAGGACCGTCAAGGAAATGAGTAAAGTTGACGCCCATTGGGAGTTGGCGCGGGAAATTGTTGCGTTGCGTGATGAACTGGCTCCTGAGTTGGTTTTGATGGGGAATGGTGATGTTGAAGATCGTCATGCTGCTGAGGAACGTATCGCCGAAACTGGCCAAGATGGGGTTATGATTGGCCGTGGCATTTTTCATAATCCGTGGGCGTTTGAGCGCGAGGCTACAGAGCACAGTATTGATGAGCGACTAGCTGCCTTGACTCGTCATTTAGATATTTTTGAATCCACTTGGCAAGATGGCGAGAAGCGATTTGACCCCTTAAAGCGTTTCTTTAAAATCTACGTGCAAGGCTTTGACGGAGCGGCGCATCTCCGCGCACAACTTATGGACTGCAAAACCATTACCGAAGTTCGCGCATTACTAGCGAGTTTTCCGCGGAGCTAGAATTTCCTGCTCGCTTTGGCTATCTGGTACAATGCTAGAAGAAGAGGAAATTATGCGCGCATCACAATTATTTACCAAGACCAGCAAAAACTTACCGGCTGACGAAACAGCTAAAAATGCTCAATTGCTCATTCGGGCCGGCTACGTACACAAAGAAATGGCCGGAGTGTATGCTTATTTACCGCTTGGCTTGCGTGTATTGGAAAACATCAAGCGAATCATTCGTGAAGAAATGAATGCTATTGGCGGCCAAGAAATTGTCATGACCAACTTGCAGTCCAAGGCTGTGTGGGAGAAAACCAAGCGCTGGGATGATGATTTGGTGGATATTTGGTTTAAAACTAAGCTGCAGGATGATACTGAAATTGGACTCGCGTGGTCGCATGAAGAGCCAATTATGCAGATGG
>JAUPVH010000063.1 GCA_030917125.1 Patescibacteria group bacterium
GCTGCGAAGTACTCTGCGAACTCGCCGTGGAACCAGCTCTTGAAGAAGCTCTTCACGTTGATACCGAAGTGGTTGGTAAGGTCCAAGGGTCTCTCCCTCGTTGAGGGTCACTGTATGTAACCAAGTTGCAGTATAATATCATCGAAAATATGATTGGTCAATATTAAGATTTCGTCTGCGACTAGCGGTTCGCGATGCCGTCGAGGCGGAGTGTGTCTGAGTCATCATGGTGTGTACCATCACTACCGACATGCTTACTACCGATCTGCGGTCCGTGTTTGATGACGTGGACGAGCGCCATGGCATGGCCGTGACCGAGTCCAAAGTCGGTCTTGAGCCAGGTGGCGATTTCGCCTGCTTTCGTATCTGGGTTAAAGCCTTGTGCGTGCGCTAAGGCGAGAAAATCATTCGGCGTTTTGCCGGTCTTTTTTTCGATGTTATCTAAATAAGCTTGAAACGACACAGTGAATTATTCCTTTCCGAGTTTGTGAAAAATGTAGTACGCAAGTTTGTGCACGATTGTAACCGTTGCGACTATCAGCAAAATTCCAAAGAAACCATTAATGTTAATATAATCACCGAAAATGACGTCGAGCACCCAAATGAAAACGAATTTTGAGACGAACATCACCAGCCAGACACTGAAAAACATCAGAATTTTGTAGATTGTTCCTTCACGATGTTTGAGCCACACGATGATCAGGCTTTTTAATTGGAACGCCAGGTAAGTGAGGAGCTCGAGTACTATCGAAGCAAGAATGATGGTGGAAAAACTTTTTGCGGAAACTATGGTGGTGTAATCATTAAATAGACCCAGTACAGCAATATAGATCAGGGTACCGATAAACAGCTCTTGGTAGGCGAGTTGGGCTTTAGTAAAGGGCTTGGGTTTCATGATGTGTTCATCATAACAAAAGTAGACCCATGCGCGTCTTTTAACTTATCGCTTACAACTAGTATCTACTCAGATAGCTTAGGATGAGCGCCGCCATTATGATTATTCCTAGTGCGCGCCTAAAATAGTTCACCCCCTGTGTTATTTCAAGAAAAGCCCAGGTAAACAGGAACGCTGAACCGATCTGCTCAGTGCCAACTTTCAGGTTACCGGCCGGTGCGAACATAGATATCAGCTTGCAGGCCATCCAGCCAAAGAGAGGTATGTTTGGCCACTGCAATAAGACTGTATTACCATGGGCGTCTTTAAAAAAGCTTCTTTTTTGAAGTTTATGATTATTGGTCATATGGTAATAATACGTTGTATAGCTTAAATAAGCTGTATGATTTGTCGCATCATGTGATTATTATTTTTCTACAGACATGGATATATACGTTCGCTGAAGGGGTATTAGGCCAATGACGCTGGGTTCGGTGACAATTTACGTTATATAAAAAAAAGACTCCCACGGGAGTCTAAATGATTTCTGGAGGGCCAGGAGGGACTCGAACCCTCGACACCCTGCTTAAGAGGCAGGTGCTCTAACCAACTGAGCTACTGGCCCGCTTTTTGCGGTAGAAAACTCAGATATTCTACTATATATAAGCCTAAAATTCAAGGTAGAATCAGATAAAAATATTGTGTTCTGTAAAAACTGAGATTATGCTTAAGGCATAAACATTTAAGGAGTTTTTTGTTATGTACGATTATCCAACAACTACCACCACGGCGGTGTACGATCCGGTAACCAGTATTTTCTGGCTGGCCTTTGTTGTGCTGCTCGTGGTTGCGCTATGGAAAGTATTTACTAAGGCCGGTAAGCCAGGCTGGGCTTCCATTGTGCCGATTTACAACACTTATATCATGTTAAAGATTGCTGGCCGCCCAGGTTGGTGGCTACTCCTCATGCTCATTCCATTGGTAAACATCGTAGTTTACTTAATTGTGTCGATTGATATCGCTAAAGCCTTTGGTAAGAGTAGTTTGTTTGGAGTTGTAGGGCTCTTCTTCTTTAGCGCGATAGGCTATCTGATGCTCGGTTTTGGTAAGGCTGTGTACCAAGGTGCGGTTGCCTCTCCAGCGGTTGCTCCTCCACCTGCACCTCCAGCAGCGAAGTAAGTATTTAAAACATTTGCAAATATATAAAAAAGACGAGTTTTAACACTCGTCTTTTTTATGGTGCCCACGGTAGGATTCGAACCTACGACTTTCTGTTCCGAAGACAGACGCTCTGATCCACTGAGCTACGTGGGCGTATTATTGTGACTTGATTCGGTTATATGTGCGAATTCTATGACAGTTAGAGCATACAACTTCACATTTCTTTATCTCTTCGCGAAGTTTTTTGGTGCTGTTTGATTTTACTAACCGACTAATTATATCGACTTTTGTGGAAGTTTGCTCGATATGATCAAAATCCATAACGTAGTAAGGATAAAATATACCACAATCGGCGCAAGGTTTAGCAGTCTTTAACTGCTGTATTTGTTCTCGAATTTCCTGTCTGCGCCTATTGGCTTTTTCAAAATAGTAGGCCTTATTGTTTGCATAGTGCCTACGAATAGCGGCCCGACTTTTTTCAGGGTCTTTATAGGGCATAATGGGATTTTAGCACAGCTATGTACTTCGAATCTATATATCAAGTAGCTGTAAGATTTAAATCGAGGGGAACTAAAAAACCAAGTGTGCTGCTGCCACGCTTGGTTTTTGGTGCTGCTAGTTTTAGCAGTGCTACTGCTGAAGACTATTATAGCCCTTATGCATGATTGTGCAAGTGAAATTTTGCGTATTTGCTCGAAAAACTCGATAATAGATGACATGACAATCGTAACACCTAGACGCCCAAGCGGTTTTCCAGAATACACGCCAGCCCAGCAGCTTGCGTTTAATGGTTTGCTTGCAAAAATCCGCACGAGCTACGAGTTAGCTGGTTTTACTCCTATTGAAACACCAGCCCTTGAGCTTGCTGACGTGCTGCTTGCTAAGGGTGGTGGCGAGACAGAAAAAGAAGTCTTTCGGTTTGGCAAAGGTTCGAAGGATTATGTGATGCACTATGATCTGACGGTACCATTGGCGCGCTATGTAGCCGAGCGGCAGAACGATTTGGTATTTCCGTTTCGACGTTCTCAAATTCAGAAGGTTTGGCGAGCTGAGCGGGCGCAAAAAGGCCGCGCTCGCGAGTTCTATCAGTGTGATGCCGATGTTGTGGGCGAAACCGATGTAGCTGTAGATGGTGAGTTGATCGCTCTGGCAGCTACCACGATGCGCAACTTAGCGATTAGCAAATTTACGGTGCGCGTAAATAATCGCAAGGTATTGACTGGTATGTACGAAGCGCTTGGTGTTGCTGATAAGTCGGTGGAGCTGATGCGAATTATCGATAAGCTCGAAAAAATTGGCGAAGCGGAGGTGCGAAAGCTATTGTCGGCAGAGGGGCTAGAAAAAGAGACTGTAGATACACTCGTAAAAACATCGAACTTGCATGGCGCGCCCGATTCAGTTTTGGCGGACTTACGCAGCTTACAGCTTACGAATGATACATTTGTAGCTGGCGTAGAAGAGCTGGAGCGGGCAGTAGCCGCAGCTCTTGCCACTGGCGCACAGGAAGACGAGATAATTGTCGATTGTGCGATTGCCCGTGGCCTGGATTATTACACGGCAACGGTTTTTGAGACGGTACTCACAGATATTCCTGAGTTGGGGAGTGTGTGTTCCGGTGGACGCTTCGATAACTTGGCGCAGTATTACACCCGGCGCTCTCTGCCGGGCGTAGGAATTTCGATTGGCCTGACGCGTTTGTTTGATGGCTTATGGGATGCTGGGCATTTTGATGGTGCTCGGGCTACTACTACGCAGATAATTGTGTGGGCAGGTTGCGATGAGGCCTGGTCAGAAGCGGGGAAGTTGACTGCAGAGTTACGCGCCGAGGGAATGGCCAGTGAATTATCACTTTCGGATACGAAGCTTACAAAAGTATTATCGCGGGCTTCAAAGCTTGGGATGAAGGCGGTTGCTATTATTGGGGAAGATGAGCTGGCGCAGAGTGTGGTGAGCGTGAAGATTTTGGAATCTGGTCTGCAAGAGCAAATTCCACTGGCTGAAGTGAAGGATTTCTTACATAAAAACGCTCTGTAATCGTTCGCTTGGCGTGCGTAGTTCTGCTATAATTTTAAGATGACACTACCGAAAATTAGCCGAGCAGAATATATCGCCATTGAACGGCGCATCGCTATCTTGCGCGGTGAGGACGCGCAAGCCACGCAAGAGCTAGCTGATGCCACGAATAATGGTGCGGAAACATGGCACGATAACGCGGCCTTTGATGCGGCGAAAGACAAAAAGAATATCGCCACCCTTAGCTTGGCGCGGTTAGACATGTTGCACGAGCAAGCAAAAATTATTGAACCAACTGAAAATCCTAAAAAGGTAGATATTGGCACCTGTGTTCGCTATCTTGATGTGGATACCGGGCAAGAACACGAAATCTGCCTCGCCGGCGATGCTGCTTGGTTGATGGGTGAGAACTGGGCGAGTGTGCAGGCGCCGCTCGGTAAAGCACTCTACAATGCGAAAGTTGGTGATACAAAGGTTTTTGCCTCACCAGCGGGGGATAAAGAGCTTACGGTGATTGCTATTTCGCATTCTGCAGTTGAATAATTACACATAATATTGTAAAATATCCCTCGTTCGTACCTGAATAGTGAAGGAGTGAGGCGATGCCTCGATCACAGAGAGTGCAGTGCACCCATCAAGGGTGTTCGGCGAGATACACCGATACTGCTTCGATGCAAAAGCACGCGGCCGAGCCACACGCTCAGTGTGTGTGCGGACGACATGCTACTGTTACGGGGATGAAGACACATCAGCGCTCTTGCTCGGTATATCAACTTGAACGTAGCCAGAATCTTTACACATGTTCTGGTTGTGGGCTCGAGATTCCAGAGGGGGCTCATTTCCTGCGAATCCCAGAGGTAACGTTCCAGACACGTATGCCGGTAGGCTGGAACCCGGTGCAGGATATGCCTGATAACTCAATTCGAGATTTGAGCTTCTGCGTGCCGATTTGCCTCATGGCTTGGCTGGCTCGCAATGAACTGGTTCAAGATGTGTTCGGCTCCCCACTCAGGGAAGACTTCTACTACCAAGCCATCATTGAGGGGCAGCATGTGTTTCTCCCGCTTAAGGAACTCTTGAACGCCAGCCGTTCTAGCTGGGCCAGTTTTCGCTTGGGCAGTATGGTCAAAACTTCACCCGGTAACAGAAGGCACATGACATATTTGGAGACACTGTTTCTCCTTCTTCTCACTCTTCCACCCAGTGATGTGGACTGAACATTGCGCTCCGGGTAACCGGGGCGCGTTATTTTTTCTATCTGTAGTACAATAGAAGTTCAAGGTTTTTTATGATAAAGATTACAAAATTACGATTCGAATATAATCACACGCCAGTGCTTAGTGGCATTACGTTTACGCTTGGGCCGGGCGACCGCATTGGCCTCGTTGGCCCAAATGGTGCGGGGAAGTCGACATTACTCAAGCTCATCGAAGGTAAACTCACGCCAACTGATGGGCAGATTGATCGTACGCGCGACATTGCCGGTTTTATGCCGCAAGAACTCACTCCGTGGCATGATTTAACGTGCCGAGAGTGTATTGAAGAGCTTACGGGTATTCGCGCGGCGTATACGGAGCTAGAATCCGCCAGCGAAAACATGATGGAAGACGAAGATGCCTACAATGCAGCGCTGGAAAAAGTTGATGCGATTGGTGCTTACACGCTCGATGAACGCTTGCCACGAGCTTTGCAAGATGTTGGCCTTACCACCGAATTTCTTGATAAAAAAGTGGGTGATCTTTCCGGCGGACAACAAACCAAGCTGGCTCTGGCATCGATTTTGGTCGCGAAGTATGACGTGTTTCTCCTAGATGAGCCAACTAATAACCTCGATATTGCCGGTATTGAAATTCTCGAGCAATTTATCGCAAACTCAAAGGCCGGATTCCTCATTATTTCCCACGACCGTCGCTTCCTCAAAGAAACGATGAATAAAATTGTCGATCTCAAAGCAGACGCCGGTGGTATGGAGTTTTTTGGCGGTGGCTATGCAGATTGGCGAGTCGCACAGGAGCGTGAGCGCGCCAGCCAGGCCAAAGCGCATCGTGAGGCGGTGAATGAGCGCTCCAAACTCGAAGAAGCTATGCAGCGCAAGATGGCACAGAGCGTGCGCACTGATCGCGCGGAAAAAGGCTCTAAAGATAATGACAAAATGGCGACTGATAAGAAGAATGAAAACGCGGCCAATACACTTGCGAAGGCATCCAAAGCCCTGGAAACTCGCCTGGACCGCCTGGAGGATGTTGATCGTCCAGATGAGGAAGTGGATCTCAAGTTACTTTTCCCAACTACGGAAGGTAAGCCGGGTGGAGATATGGTAAAGCTCGAAAAAGCTGTCGCCAAATATGATAATAAAGAACTTGGTCCATATAATTTTACTGCCCGAGGTGGCGATCGGGTTGCGGTGATTGGCCCGAATGGTGAAGGTAAGTCAACATTTGTTAAGTTGCTTACCGGCCTCATGGAGCCTGCCAAGGGTACGCGCGAAGCTGCCGAAGCCACGCGTATTGGACTCGTCGAACAGCAACCAGAGTTTGAGCGCCCTGATGAACCATTGGTCGATAACGTTGCGCGTATGGCTGGTGTGGACGGCACAAAGGCTGCTACTGAACTAGCGCGATTCGGTATTGTGCGTGAATCGCAAATGCTGCCCGCCAATCGCGTCAGCCCGGGTCAGCGCGGTAAAGCGTTTTTGGCAGTACACGCTCTTCGAGCCACAAACTTACTTATTATGGACGAGCCAACTAACCACTTAGACGTGCGTGCAGCCGAGGCGCTCGGCAAGGCGCTTGCCACATATCCTGGCTCGCTGATTGTCGTGAGTCACGACCGTGAATTCCTCGACGATGCAAAGATTTCGAAGTTTGTAGTTATCCAGGAAGGTAAAGTACTGAGCGAAAAAGAAACGAGCCAGTACGTCAAGTTGCATCATCTGGCTCGCGAAAAAGACGAATAGGAGAACCCATGGCGACATATCTCGACCACACCATAGTGCAGGATGAAATTTTTCCTGGAGTGCCCTTTACGGTTATTCAAACTCCCGGCAAAGCGATGGTGCATTTTACTACCATCGTAAACAGTGGCTTTAATTTAGCGCCAAAAGATAAATATGAGTTGCCACATCTTTTAGAACATCTTGCTTTTGAAGGCAACACCACGTTTCCAGAGGGAAAAGCCATGTCGATCGAGCTAGATACAGCTGGCGTTTATCATAATGCTGCTACGAGCCCTGAGTTTAATTGGTACGATTTTAGCGGTCCGCATGCCTCGTTAGAGCTTATGCAAAAGCATGTTATTGCTCAATTATATAAACCATTGTTTGCCGAAGAAGCTATCAATCAGCAGCAGCAGGTGATCGATAATGAGCTGCACGGTAAACGTGAAGAAGATGGTTATCGAGTTCGGGAAAGCGTTACGCGAGCATTATGGCGAGATATTACGCCATCGATCGACGATCGCATAGCAAAGCTGCCATCCATTACCCGCCAGGACATCTTAGATTATTACGCGCAGTTTTATCATCTGCAAAATCTGCACTTTGTAGTGTGTGGCGATATTTCTGATGCTGCAATTAAGAAAATGAAGGCGACTTTTCAGTCCGCTTTAAAGAATGCGCCTCAAGGTCAACATAGCGCATATCAACCTAAGTCAGATCGTATCGCCAAAAAGAATATCTTAATAACACAAGCAACGGCACAGGATGTATCAAGCTTTGAGTTGCGCTTTTATGTGCCGTATCTTGATGATGAAACATTGGCAGCTCGGCGGGTTTTACGAGCTTATTTGGCGGGTGGTTTGGGGTCTGTAATGCAGCGTGAGTTACGCGAGGCGGGTCTAACTTACACAATTTCTTCATATTTTATGAATCAAGATGAGCACAGTGGCTTTGGCTTTGCCGATAGGGTTCCGCATAAAAATCTTGTGCCACTACTGCAGAAATGTTTTGCCTATATCCAGGCGGTTGCGGATGGAGAGATTGATGAAGTGGCGTTCTCGCGTTCTAAGGGTTTAATCAAAAATAGCCAAGAAGCTGCTCTTCAGCGTTCTAGCGATTTTCTCAACTGGTATTTTGACGAATTGCGCCATAGGCGAGAGTTGCAATCGCCGCTCGATTTTTATGCTGAGCTAGATGCGGTTAGCCAAGAGAATCTGCAGAAAGTCGCGCAGCAGTATCTCTCGGGAGAGGGTTCGCACTGGTTACTATCAGTCGCAACTAAATCTGAGGAAATTACAGAAAAAATGCTTGCTTCGGAGTTGGCTTCATCTACTGAATTTGCAAAGAATGTTACCTAACAGCACAACAAAGTAATCAAGTTAAGATTTATATCTATATTCTGTTTATTGACTAGGGCGGATGAATAGCATACTATGCACCCAGCCATCTAGGACTAGATGGTCAGAAGCGTAGGAAGACGAAGTCTTCCGAATGTGTGCGAAGGAGCACATATGTCCCGTGAAGGGAGTCGCAAGAACATGCCGCACGGCACACGTGGGGAAACCCACAGTCGTACCGCGAAGGGCGTTCAGCAGCGTTCAACCACCAACACCAGTAAGGGGCGCACCTCGTCGCCTAAGTCGCGTGGTAGTGGAGGCTGGGGCAAGAAGCGCTGAGCGCATTGCGCACCTAACTTTTATACTAGTAGGGGTTATTCCCTACTAGTTCTTCTTTAAGACTATGAAAATCTCTCAAATTAAAATCACTCTCCAAGATGCATCGGTTACCCGTGCATGTTTAGTGTTGCCTTTGGGGAGCGCTATTGATCCAGGGGGTAAATCAGGACTTACTCATGTTTTGGAGCATTGTTTGTATGCTCAGGTTCTTCAGGTATGGCAAGATGGTCAAAAAAAATACGCATTAGATTTTTTTACAGCTACCACTTTTCGAGATCATGTAGAGTTTTCTATTACAGTTTCGGCCGGCGACGAAAGTCTTATAGACGAATTAATTTCGATCACTACAAAACCACTTGCATTGTCGCAAGCAGAGTATCAACGAGAGCTTGATATCTTGCATCGTGAGCTTGTCGAGCAGGAATCAGATCCTGATTACGCGAATGAGCAAGCAGAGGCTGAATGGTTATACTCGAAAACTTTCCAAAAACCGAATGGCGGTACTTCGGCATCGATTCGTAATATTCAATTGAGTGACGTCATCGATTGGCAGCAAAATCTTATCGAATCAGAATTATTAATTATTTCCACTGCTCATTATCAGTCAAAACTGCCACTCAAACAGGTACAAAACTGGCACAATCCGAATCCAATTGCATTAGAGCACACGGCGGAAACTACGCAATTAAAGCTGGTACGAACTTACGGCGAGGATGCAGTTATTCATGCATTCCTTATGGCGCGTGTAATGAACGAGGGTCAAAACAACCATTTATTATTGCTTGGCTCATACCTAGAAGAGCAGCTTCGGGCTCAGGCCGACACCAGCGGAGATATGTATTACTATGGAGCCGACACGTTTACAGTAGGCTCTCAAACTGAGCTGTCGTTATCGGTAACTGTTTCTCAGGAAAAGGTGTCGTACTATCAAAAGTTTCTGACTCAACTTATACAGAAGGCATATGATATTTCGGAGCAAGACTTTATCGGTCTTCGTGATAAGACAGCTAAAATTCAGTCAATCGCACAGTCGGATCCCGCAGCCCGATTTTCAAATTATTGTTTTTCTGCAATAACATGGGGTCAGACTTGGGAAGAGTATAGCGTGGCAGAAGAATCATTAAGCAGTTTGTCTAGAACAGATTTTCAGGAATTTCTTACGTCGAACGTAAGTGCATTGCAGGACATGAAAATCGCTCAAATCATACCTACAATTTCTTAAAATTTATTGACTAAAATATGTCTTTTGTGTGGCTTTGCTTTATTTTTACTCGTAAAAGAACAGCTCTTATTATAGAAATTATTTCCTCTGTCTATTTTTCAAATTTGCCACATATTCACGGTAAAAATCTTCTCGTGCAGCCTCATCAATGACGCCCTCAAGCACGTCTCTCGGCGGTTGCGCATCATCATGGAGCTTAATGTTGCAACGCTCGACGAGCTACGCAAGCTCTTCGTCGCTTAGTTCTACTACTAGAGCTTCGAGGTGCTTAAGCTCATTTGGGCCAGCTGATCCGCAAAACGCCTTTTCGCTATGAAATTCAGAATGTCGATCACCACACCGATGTTCGACTACTGAGGCAATCAGGGTGAAGCCGTCAAAGCTTAACCCCTCGAGCTGAGCTGCAAGTTGTGTTAGGTGCGCGCGCGTATCATCCGTATGTGGTAATTTTTTGGCAAGATCTTCGATAAGCTTTTTAATAGCTGTATTGCCAAACATAATGCGCACCTTGCCGAGCTTCATAGTGACCAGGCCACCCATGGTAGCGGTGACTCTATTCTTGTTGTCGCGGCGCACGGCAGTGAGGCGGATACTCGGTGTGATACCACTTCGTCGGCCGAGTGCGACATCTTGCGTGAGCTCAACAATCTTTCGCCACGTAGCCACCTCATCGTACTCTTGGTCACGGATGTTCGGAGGCAGCTCAAGTTGGCAAGCTAGGCTGATTGCTTGCTCAAGTTCTGGCACTGCATCGAGTTCGTCAAACATGATTGCGCCGCAGACTGAATAGCTGGCATTTACGATGCTTATTTCTTTAGTCATGACGGAGTAATCAAGTTTTTCGACCAAATTAGTGAAAGCCGGTACGCGCTCAGTTGTATCGGCGTCAACTAGTGATTTCCAGGCATCTCGAATGCGAGGATTGACGTTATTATTCATGGGTTCAATTGTATGTGTTTTAATTTATCTAGTCATCAGATATGTGCCATAAACTTTATCGGCTGTCTTATCAAGTACGAACTTAGGCGTGATTTGACGCAGTGTCTTCTAGTTAATTGAGTATTCAATAAATTGCGCTAGATTTCATTTACTAGTTTTGAACGGGGCGAGCTGAGCTCGCTTGCGCAGTGGGAAATAGTAAAATCCCAAATCTTTTAAGATTACTTTGCTACGATTGGGGCAACAATAGTTTTATCTTGCCAGTATTCACAATCGGCCGGCGGATCTACATCTACTACTTCGTAAGTGATGTCATGGAATCCGGCAGCTTTGAGGCGTAAAAGGTGATTCTCTGAAAAACGCTTAGCTTCGTCCGAGTAATACGTAAGCACGCCACCTTTTTTCAGAAGGCGATGAGCTTCTTCAAAAAACCAGAAGTGATTTCCATGAATTTCTTGCTCTGTGAGTGGGTAGGTATCAAACAAAATCCCATCAAAACTTCCGTCTTTGAGGAGGGGAGTAATATCTTCCCAGAATCCTGACATGAGGTGCATCTTGCCGCTAGCAATTTGTTCTGGGTACATATCGACAGCAATCTTAATGACATCTGGGTGGCATTCAACCACAACGTGATCTTTAAGCTTTTTTGACTCCTGAATATAGCCGGCGGAAATTCCCATTCCAAAACCAAGCTCTAGTACGCGACCACCTTGCATAGAAGCAATCTGAGCCAGGCGTTTCATATAGCCATCTTCCCAGTCTTCCATAACTGGATGGCCAGAAATCTTTAAGGTGTGGTCATCAAAAACCGCTGGAGTTCTATTCCAGTCGGCGCGGTCTTCGGGGAAGCCTATATCTTTGCGTGATTGTGTTGTGTCCATAGTATCCGAGTTAATAGCTGATATTATAACAGTTTATAAAAGTTATGTCAATAAACTAATCTGTTTCCAAACTGTATACTCATTCATTCTAGTGTTTTTTCCTAGATAATTGTAGAGTAAGTGTAATGAATCAGTCTGAAAACACCCCTTATTACTCATATAGCCTTAAAAAAATTGAAGAAAATTTTCATGCATTCCAGTCAGCTATACCTGGAGTAATGGTGCGTTATGCAGTTAAAAGCAACCCGATGAAGGAAGTTATTGAAACACTTTCCAAACAGGGCTCAGGTTTTGAGATTGCTTCAAAAACTGAGTTAGCGCTATTGTTAGCTCGCGATGTTGATCCATCACAGATATTCTTCAGTAACCCAGTGAAGAATCCTTTAGATATTGAGTATGCACACAAGAAGGGTGTCAAAGTATTCGCCTATGACTCGCCGGAAGAAATAGACAAATTAGCTCAGTATGCTCCTGGTTGCCAGGTGATTCTTCGACTGCGAGTGTATGAAAGGGGCAGTGTATTTTCACTGAAAGATAAGTTTGGTGCAGAGGAGCGGCAGGCGGCGACGCTTGCAAAGCAAGCTCAAGCTGCCGGTTTGGTATTTTATGGGCTGAGCTTTCATGTTGGTTCACAGTCCCTCAAGCTGAATACCTGGAAGTATGCTCTTGAAAAAATCGTCAGAGTGCAAGTGCAGCTGAGAGAAAGAGGTATCGAAGTTATGGCATTAAATTTAGGTGGGGGTTTTCCATATGTCTACCGAGGTATGAAGGCCCCGACGATTCAGCAGATTGCTTCGGTCATCAAACCGTATCTTAAAAAGCTCGGAATCCCTAATATCTATGCAGAACCAGGCAGATATTTGGTGGCAAATGCCGCGAC
This sequence comes from Patescibacteria group bacterium, assembly GCA_030917125.1. GTDB lineage: Bacteria > Patescibacteriota > Saccharimonadia > CAILAD01. The sequence goes on from JAUPVH010000063.1 coordinate 12,582, forward strand.
TTTAACGACCTCAATAATTCATCGCACGGTGAGAAGGGGCGATACATGGCTCTATCTCGATGCGGGTACTTATAATGCACTATTTGAAGCTATGGATTTTCAGGGAAATATTCAATATGGAGTAAGCGCTGCTGACCCCACATCAACGAAAAAGCAGAAATATATTCTTGCTGGTCCGACTTGCGATAGTATTGATACAATCACTGAAGATGCTCGGTTACCGGATAACCTCAAGATAGGAGATAGGCTTGTCTTTGAAGATGTCGGTGCGTATACAAATGCTCTTGCAAATAGCTTTAACGGCTTTAAGCAGCCTAAGGTCTTACTGGATTAGAGTATTGCAAAATAAGTAAAAATATGATATAATGTACTGGTTCGTGAGAAGTACCTTTAGTAAGGAGTAGCCATGTTTCACGACTTCTGGAATGGCCTCCTCAATAGGGCCGAATTTCATGCCGTTAACCCGGCAGTCTTCATCGCGATGTATGCCATTACCTGGCCTTTAGTCTGGTATTCATGGTATCTCTTGGTGCGGAGCCACAAGCGCGCCGACAAGAGTGCGTTTCGACAGGCAATCTGGTTCAACCGCTTGGTCACATTCGCGCCGTACATCTACGTACTGGCGTTTGGGGAGAATTTCCCGGTGTGGCTTGTGCCTTCAAGTATCATCTTCATGGTGGTGCTTTCGTTGGTATTCAAGTACCGGCTAGGCCATGGTTTGCTAGTTCGTCTTGCCGACAAGGTGACTCACCTGCGCCAAAAGTTCGTCAACATTCGTCAGCGTTTTACCCGCTCTCCCACAGACTCGCAGTGAGTCGAAAGGAATACAATGTCCAACATTCAGATTCGCCTTGCAGAAGGTGCTGAGCGTGATGCTGCGCTTGCGGTCGAGGAGAAGATCTTCCGAGAGGAAGGCTATCCCTATGACTATCACCAGTTCGACACCCAGAGCCGCGTCTTCGGCGCATTCGACGAC
>JAUPVH010000064.1 GCA_030917125.1 Patescibacteria group bacterium
GGCGGCGAGAGGTTGCGACTGAGTTGAAAGTAATACAGCAAGCATTCTTACAGCAGGAAATTGCACGCGCTCGAGAGGCGCAAAAAAGTTGTAAGGCGCAGGCTGTAAGTCTAGAAAAATATATCAAGCAGACAAAGCAGCAAGAGCAAGATTTGCAGGCCAAAGCCGATGCACTTGCTTCGGCTAGCCAGTCGAACACCGCTGAGCATGCGACAGTACTCAGTGCATTGGCGAGTTTGGACGAGCAGCGTACTCAGATTACGGAGTTGATTGCTCGAGCCGAAGTAGAGCTGGAGCTGAAGCAAGCCGATCTTGTAGAGAAAGTTAGAATGGTGCAGCCCGGTAAAGGCCGCGGTCAGGCTGAAAAACGACTTGTCGCGCTCAAGCAGCAGCTTGATGAGCAAAGCCAGAAATCAGAAGGTTTAAGTGAGAAAGTCACCCAGTTTGATGAGAAAATTCGTGGCCTCACAAAGCAACTGACAGCGTTGCGACAGGCATTACGCGCCAACCAACGGGCTGGCTATTTAGGGCAGGCACTTGGTTTGGCGCAGATGATTTCACGCCAGCTCACCGACGATAAGGAACTTTCAAAGGATCAATTACGAATTGTGCTGCATAAATTAGTGCGCACGGTAAAACTCGCGCACGATTCGGACTTAGCTGATGCACCGGAGCGAATTGCTCGCTTGCAGCAGCAAATTGCTCGTGAGATGACGAAGCGTGAAGAGATTACCGAAAAGCAAACGACTATTATTATTCGTATCCGTTCGCTCGAGCTGGATATTCATGCCCTGGAACGAGAACTTGAAGAGCTCAAGGCTCCCGTACATGAAAAAGAATTGAAGGCACTGAAAAAGGAAGTTACTGCGCGAGAAAAAGACCTTCAGCGGATGCGTGCTCAGCGCGATAAACATGAAGCTGAACAGGAGCGGTTGCGAGCCGAGCTGAATGGGCTCTCCAGTCAAAATACGACCCAAAAGCAGGTTGAAATAGCTCACGCCCTAGAAGAAGCGCATCAGTTAGTGCAGGTGCGTGGACAGGAGCTGGAGCGTTGTCGGACGCAGCTTATTGAGCTTGAGCGCCAAGAAGAGGATTTGACACGGCAAGCGCAGCACTGGGGAGTGAAAATAGTAAGCAAGCCTAGTGTACGTGAGGTTTCGCGGGACGATATCACGCGTCTTGAAGCTGAACTCGCATTAATTGGTGAGATTGACGAGACACTGGTTGCGGCTCACACCGAACTCAATGGCCGCATTGCCTATTTAGATGACCAAGCACAGGATATGGAGCGAGCGATTGGTGATCTGGAAAAGGTATTAGAGGAGCTCGCCAGGCGTATTAAATCCACCTTTGAGGAGAACTTTTCCCGCATTAATAAGGCCTTTGGAAAGAATTTTGCCGAGCTGTTTGGTGGGGGATCTGCAGAGCTTGCGCTGTTGCAGATTGATGAAGAGAATTATGGTATTGAAATCTCGGTACAGCCTCCAGGTAAGCGGGTGACTGCGCTCTCTGCGCTGTCTGGCGGGGAGAAGGCGCTTTCGGCAATTGCGCTGCTTTCGGCAATTCTTGAAGTGAATCCCAGCCCGTTTGTTCTTTTAGACGAGGTTGATGCAGCGCTAGATGATCGTAATGCCCAGCTTTTTCAGCAGACATTGACACGACTCGCGAAAAAATCGCAGATTTTGGTTATCACGCATAATCACGAAACTATGGTGCACGCCGATCGACTGTATGGCGTGACAGCTAGTCCTCGTACTGCTTCAACGGTATTGTCTGTAAACCTCTCAGAAGTGGAGGTGAGCAGCTAACCTGTTGACAATCTGGTGGAATATCGGTAAAATGGGGTTCATTCGTGCCTAATGAGGGTCTCTTGAAGCGCTCAGGGCAACTGGCTTTGGTCAGAAATGGTAATTGTAATCAAGTAAGGATTGTATGCTAGTAATTCGTTTGGCTCGTACGGGCCGCAAAAAATCTGCCTCGTATCGCGTTGTTGCCGCTGAAAAAACTCGGGCCGCAACCGGTAAGTTTGTTGAAGTTCTCGGCCACTATAACCCACATACTAAGGAACTCGTTCTGAATAAAGAGCGCATTGAAACACGCGTAAGCCAAGGCGCACAGCCATCAAATACTGTTTTGCGCTTGATGGTGCGTGAGGGTATGGAATTGCCAAAGTGGGCAAAAGTTGCCGAAAAGCAGCGCGCTCCAAAAAAAGAGCCTGAAGTTCAGGAAGAAGCTGAGCCAACTGCAGAAGTTGCCGCAGAGGCAGCCACCGAAGCTCCAGCTGAAGCGCAGAATGATGCTCCAGCTCAGGAAGCTGCTGCCGATGCCGCCGAAGAGGCTACTAAAGAAGACGCCGCCTAATTGTTCTCGCAGACACAATAAAAATCCCGCAACATCAGCGGGATTTTTTGTTTTCCTGAGAACTTTCTCGTACAATACAACGTAAGCGGAAACGATAATACCCCGCGGGTGAGGAGCAGATATGGCTGAACATGATAAGGATTTTATTGAGTACGTAGTAAAGAATATTGTTGATTATCCAGATGATGTGCAATTGGAGCGTACGATTGATGATCGAGGTGTACTTTTGACGCTTTCGGTGAATCCGGAAGATATGGGGAAGATTATCGGAAAGGCCGGAGGAACCGCTAAGGCTATTCGTACTTTGTTGCGAGTGTTGGGCGCAAAGGATGATGCGCGGTATAACTTAAAGATTGTTGATCCAGAGGGGTCAGAGCGCGCGAATGCAGCTGCACAGCGCGATGAGTCGCAAGATCAAGATGAAGCTCCAGCAGACGAGCCCGAGCAGACTGAAGATGTGCCTACAGAGGAAGCTTCTTCAGACGAGGATGATGTTGAGGCAATCAAGAAAAAAGCCCGCGAAGGCCTTGATGACCTCGATATGGATATATAAAAAAGACCCTAACTTTCGCTAGGGTTGGGTGTCTGCGGGATAGGGCAGGCTGTTCGGATAATCCGCTTAGACATGGGATTGCGCTGCATCCAGGCGGCCATATAGAATTCGACGAGTTCCTTCGGCCATTCGCAAAGGGCTTCAGCCCATGCACAGCCTTGGTGGTGAAGCATATCCGTAGGGCTGGGCAGTCCAGCATCTGGGATGGTGCTTTCGCAGTATGGGCACACCCACACACGTTGTGTGGGGAAGAAGCCAACTGTTTTTAGGTAGCACTCTTGTGCGAAGAAGTCATCAAGCTCAGCGAGCTGAAGCGTGTAGGCGGCTCGAACATCGGGAGGGGTGCGATCTATCACGTTAATCCTTCTCTAGAAGATGGACAGAACAGCAGTATTATGCTAAAATTTTACAGATTTGTCAATAAGTGACAACAGATTAGAAGCTATGAAAATCGATATTATTACACTCTTTCCAGAAATATTTACGCACGTGCTCGACCACTCGATGCTTCACAAAGCTCGAGAGGTTGGTGCGGTAGAGTTTCGCGCAATCAATTTGCGTGAATTTGGCATTGGCCCACGTCAGCAAGTAGATGATACGCCATATGGTGGAGGAGCCGGCATGCTCTTGAAGCCTGAGCCGATGTTTGCGGCCGTAGCGCATTGTCGAGAAACAAATCCTGACGCAAAAGTAGTCATGATGACGCCGCGCGGTAAGCAATTTCGTCAGCTCGATGCGAAGCGGTTAGCAAAAGAACAAGGCCTAATAATTCTCTGCGGTCATTACGAGGGCTTTGACGAGCGGATTCTTTCGATAGTGGATGAAGAGGTTTCGATGGGTGACTTTGTGCTTACAGGCGGAGAAATTCCCGCCATGGCGGTAGCGGATAGCATTGTACGATTGTTGCCGGGAGTCTTGGGCGATCAGCGCTCGCACGAAGAGGAAAGCTTTTCTCAAGGACTTTTGGAGCACGCTCATTATACTCGACCGCAAGAGTTTCGGGGGATGAAGGTACCTGAAGAGCTCTTGGGTGGTAATCACGCGAAAATTCATGAATGGCGCAGGCAAGACTCTATTAAGAAAACTGAAGAAAATCGGCCGGATCTGACGGAGCTGTAAGTGGCGGCCGAGTTTTACGTTCTTCCACCGGAAAAGATTGCACAGGAGCCACCGAAGGTGCGTGGCGCTTCGCGTTTACTCGTACTGCACCGAGACACAAAAAAGCTGGAAGATAAGCGCTACACAGATGCGATTGACTATCTTGAGCCGGGAGATGTACTGGTACTGAATGATACTAAGGTGATGCCAGCGCGCTTAATTACAAAGTTTGCGGACGGCCGTGAACGAGAGATGATGCTGACGGAAAAACATGCACGCGAACTTCCGAAAACGCAGGCACAGGTTGTGTATCGCGGTAAATTGCGCGCTGGTGACGAACTGTACGTCGGCGATGAAGAGCTACGCGTACTCGAAATTTTAGAGGGTGGACAAGCGATTATTGAAGCTGATCGAAGTATTGCAGCAATTGCTGATGAATATGGTGCCACGCCACTGCCTCCGTATATTCGACGCGAGGCTAATCAAGATGACGCGCAGCGTTACCAAACTGTCTTTGCACATGAAGTCGGCTCGGTGGCGGCACCAACTGCTTCGCTGAATATGACGGATGAATTGTTGCGGGCAATTAAAGCAAAGGGTATCGAGGTTGTTTACCTTACGCTGCACGTGGGCCGCGGAACGTTTTTACCAATTCGCTCTGAAAAAGTTAATGATCACAAGATGCACGAAGAATATTTTGAAATTCCATCTCAAGCGTTACAGAAGATTCGTGCTGCCAAACAAATGGGTGGGCGAGTGGTGGCACTTGGTACAACCGTGACGCGTGCTCTCGAATACGCTGCAGGGGGTATTCTCACAAGCAAAACGCAAATCGTTCATGGTGAGGCCGATATTTTTATTCATCCAGGCTACGAGTTTCGAGTGGTCGATGCGCTGCTCACGAACTTTCACGCACCGGAATCGACTGTGATTCAGTTAGCCGCAGCCTTTGCTGGCGAAGAATTTCTAAGAACTGCTTACCGACACGCCCTAAAAAGTAATTACCGTTTTCTGTCGTACGGCGATTCGATGCTGATTATTTAGCGGCGCAAAAAATGAGTAGTGTTGAATATGGCCTTTTTATCTTGCGTCATAATTGAACCAACATTGACTTCGCGGTAGCTTGTGCTCAGGATAGCGGCACGGTGTCCTGTACTATTCATATAATTGGTAAACATAGCTAGGGCTGCCTGGTTTGCGTTTATGCCTTTAGCTGCGGCTGGATTCCAACCGACATTTTCAGCCACACCGCGCCAGTTTACTCCACAGTGCTTATCGACAAGACCCATAAGGTTTTCGCTGTGCCACTGTTTGTAGTCGCCTGGGGGGACTCCAAAAGTAGCCACAGACTGATTCCAGCGATTTGCCATGACTCCGCTCCATTCGTTGGCCGATTTATTCAGGCATGGCGTAACGATGTATTCAGCCAGGCGGGCATCGCGGCGGGCTTTTTGGATGAGCGAGAGAAGTGTGATATTAAATTGATCGTTATATTGCTGGTATTCTGCAGCTTGGGCGACACCTATGAGACTACGCTGTATGGAGTTGATGTTAAACGTGGTAGTTTTTGGTTTTGCGACACTGGCGCTCGGTGCATCTTTACGCTTTACGGGCTTAGGGTTTGTTTTGCAGGCTTTTTCGAGCGCTGCACTAACTTTTATAGCACCCGGGCTAGTGGCATTTTTGCCAGCTAAATCGATGCTAATTGGTTGATTGCTTGCCGGATCTAGGTAGGTAATTGATTGAGCACTAATGGTGGCAGTTTCGGAACTAACTGCTATCTGGGTTGGTTGGGCGGCTTTGAGCTCGTTGAGCAGACCCCGAATTTCGGCAGCTGAAAGCTTACGATTGTTGCCGGCGTCAGTATTTTTTTCAAAACAATATAGATCACCATCTTTGGTGAGCTGGATGGTTTTTGGCCCTTGGGTGAGTGTTGCAGTGCTATTATTCTTTTCGACTATAGTTGGCGCATCGCTATATTCGTAGTGAATGAGTGGCTGGGTTTTCTTAAAAGCTGCGGTTTCGGTGGCGGCTTGCGAATAGGCAACGACAAAGCCACCGGCAATGAATAAAGCCAGACCTGCCATTGCATGCCATGGCTTAAATTTATACTTGGTATTAACTTTATTTGAGCGAGCAACATTGCTTTTTTTTAGTGTAGTATTTTTCTTTTGAGTCATGATTATCTCTTTAATCTGGTGGTAATTACTAATTGCAGTGATTATACCATAAGCAGTTTAAAAAAATAAAAAAGGCTTCCAAGAAGGAAGCCGGGATTATTAGGGTAGAGTTATCGGTGGATTCCGCACAGTAGCGAGCCCTCGTCGTTCCAGCCAGCGAATTACCATCCAGCCGAAATCAAGCTCTTCTGGCTTGTGATTGAAATTTGGTGAGCTAGGTTTACCATGATGGTTATTGTGCAGGCCTTCGCCCATCGTCAGCCAGGCCAACCAGCGCTGGTTTGAGCTGTACTCACCAGTTTCGTAGTTGCGGTAGCCGAAACGGTTGTAGAAGTGCCAGAGCAGATGCGAGGCCTTGCCTTGCGTGATGGCAGTCTCGTGGCGGTAGAACGCATGCGAGCTGTTCACCGAAGCCGACAAACCGATGTAGGCGGGCCAGTGTACCAGCGAGACAATCAGACCGTTGACTGGACCAAGCAGTACTGCGGCAGCGCCAATGCCGAAGATGAGCCCGCGCCCGCCTGACAGCCACTTGACGTGCTCATATGGAGTGGCGGGCAGCAAGTCGCGGCGTCGCTGGACGGCCTCGGTCTTGGCAGCTTGCTTGTACTCACCAACATTGTTGAACTGCACGGTTGCCAGTCCATCCATGAGCGGCGAGTGCGGGTCACCAGCTTCATCAGAATGGGCATGGTGCTGCTGATGTACGGCCGCCCATTCGTTGGGCTCCATGCCGGTGGAGCAGCGAATGATGAGGTCATATACCTTCACGACACGTGGGTCGAAGGTGACCGCATTGTGGGCCAGTGAGCGATGGAGCCAGGTGGTAGTAGCAATGTTTGCTACCTGAGTAGCGGCTAGACCAACTCCCACCGCTACGGTCGGATGCGTGCGATTGCGCAGAGCGCGCCTTGCTAGGGTGCGAAGCCTCATGATTCCTCCAGGGTAGAAGCTAACCCGGACATTATGTCAGATAAAACTACTTCTTACTAGTTGGTGGATCGGGTTTGTCCTCGATTCCGGCAGCAACAAGTTTGGCGTCAATTTTTTGCGCGTGACGGTACATGAGAAATACCCCAACATTTAAAGAAAGCGCTAGCACAAGCGAGCCAATAATGAGTTCCGTGCTGCCAGTGAAGAGTCCGAAGTCGTACAGGCCGTGTAAGAGCATCGAACCGACGAAGGCGAATAGTACAGGGGTGAGGCCGCCAATATGGAGTTTGTAGCGCGCCAGTGCGTAGCCA
>JAUPVH010000065.1 GCA_030917125.1 Patescibacteria group bacterium
CTTGTGCTTCAGCTTTCTTAAGAGCTTCTTCTGGGCTTTCAGTTGGAGCGGGCGGAGGTGCAGCTGTGGCTTGCGGTTGCGCAACAGACGCAGCCAACTGCTGACTTGCTACCGGTAAATAACGAGCAAGCAATGGTGAAATCGAAATAGCGCCACCAACATAGAAGGCTGCAGCCAAAAATGTCAGCAACCCTAACCTGATACGACGTAAAACTATCTTATCCAAATCACCCCCTTATGCTTTTTCTAGTGTATTGCATAAGCCTAGAAGACGTCAACCGAGAAGCTATTGACATTTTGGCTAATGACTGATATGATACAGTTTATAAGAAATGAGGGTGAGTCACATACCGTGACTTGTCCTCATTTTTTTGTATGCATATCACTTAACAAACTATATAGGAGTCTCTATGACTTACGGAAAAGGTGGGGGGACGCTCCCAACAACAGTCGGAATCGCAACTGGTGCAGCTTTGCCTGCAACTGGCGCTACCGACAGCTGGATGATCGTTCTGGCAGCCGCTATTGCAGCCGGTTTGGTTGCATGGGGCATGCTCTACGCAATCAAGAACCGCGTTCGCTAATAAACAACGCAAACTTTAAAAGCCCTTTTTACTCATCGGAGTACGAAGGGCTTTTGCGTACTTATTTCCAGGTAGGCGGGAGCGTCGTTGGAACGATGCTGACCCAGGCTTGACCACGATTGAGGGCAACTGGTGCGCCTACAGAATCCAGAAACTGCATTCTATCAGTCGCTGAATTTTTTACCCAATTTACTTCAGTAACCGTACCATCCTGAAAAATATAGGCAGTGCCCTTACCGATAATATCGATGTCGGTTTTAGGCTTACCATTTTTTTGTTTTCCGGCCACCGCACTCGCCTTAACAATAATTACTGTCTTAGGATTAACTTGCTTATTATTGGCCGCTGCATCCACATCCGCCTTGCCACCAATTTCGCGTAAATAACTGTTCGTTGCAGCATCATAGCGAAACACTGCCCGATAATCTGCGCTAGAGAAATTCGCCGTAATTACGGTAGCTGTTGGTGTATCTGAAGGAGCATCATCTTTACGTGGCCAGGCGTTAAAGCTTGCCGGTTTATTCCACCCACGATTGGCTACCAACTCGGCATATTTTTCGCCATAAACATAGAGGTTATGCGGGGCAATTCGACTACTCACACGGCGAAATGGCAAACCGCCCAGGGCTTCAACATTTTTAAAGTTGTTATCTTGCGCGAGTGAGAGCGCATCCGAGGATCCTCCCGCATGAGCGGTGGGCGTGCCATATTCCATTGCGGTATAGAAGAATACCGGACGCAAACTTCGTACTGGACCAATATCAGTAGGCGTATCGGCCTGCCAGAGAGCGAGATAGCGGGTAATACCACCCTCGGCCAGCGCTTCATACACCACGCCGGCACTCGTCAGTCCAGATTGTGGACGCGCGCCGCCACGACCAGCCATATTCTCTATAATCGAGGCCATCACTGGCTTATCCGCGACGGCTGGCTCCACGAGCACGCCCGTGAGCACACTCGGCTTGGTGGTTGGCGCAGGAGAAGCCTCGGCTTTTACTTCTTCGGTTGGTTGCGGCGAAGTGGCAGTTTCGGGAGCTTTTTTGCCAAAAGCGTAAAATGCCCCAGCGCCTAGTGCCAATACCAACAAAACAGCGCCTGCGATGATGAGTGTTTTTTTGCGTGATTTTTTCTTAAGATTGCTTGAAGCCGGGTGCTGCGGATTAATCAGCGACTCGCCACGATTCTTAGAGGTGATTGGCTCCGGACGCAGCAAAGTTGGGTCGGTGGACATATCGACCGACCCTGGTTCAAAATCCTTCTGCGATGATGTACTTTTTGTCTTTTTTTGCATAGCCCCTACATGCCAATGCCGGCAAATTTACTTACCGGCATTATAGCATGAGCACTTTATGTGTTCAAACACTAGTCCCAGTTGAGCGTACCACCCGTCTGATACTCGGTAACACGAGTTTCAAAGAAGTTTTTCTCTTTGGTGAGGTCAATTGCCTCACTCATCCATGGGAACGGATTTTCAACGTTAAACTGTGGTGGTAAGCCAACGCGCTGCAAACGGCGGTCGGCAATATGTTCGATGTACTGGCGGAAACCTTCGGCATTCATACCAAAGATACCACGTGGGAAGACTTCAGCTGCAAATTTATACTCAAGCTCGGCAGCTTGGCGCACGAGATCAACAATGTGCTGCTGGAATTCTGGTGTCCATAATTCTGGCTGCTCTTCCTTAATAGTATTAATCAGCTTAATACCAAAGTTCAGGTGCTGAGTTTCATCACGCATGATGTACTGAATTTGTTCAGCCGCTCCGACCATCTTGTTCTGGCGCTGGAAACCAAACATCACTGCAAACGAGCTATAAAAGAAGATACCTTCTAAGATGAGTGAGAATACACAGAGATTCTCCAGGAATTTCTGATCATTTTCAAACGTACCAGTTTTAAATTCTGGGTCAAATATTCCTTCGTTAAAACTCAAGATGAAATCTGCCTTAGAGTAAATACCATCTACTTCTCGGTACATATTAAAGATTTCACCGCCATCTAATCCGAGGCTCTCTACAATGTACTGATAGGCATGAGTGTGAATTGCTTCTTCATAAGCCTGACGCAAGAGGTACATGCGGCATTCCGGGCTAGAAATATGCTTGTACATCGCCAGCACCACGTTATTGGCAGCAATTGAGTCAGCGGTCGTGAAGAATCCAAGTACGGTTTTTAAAGCCTTAATTTCGTCTTCGGTCAGACGGCCATTGCGCAGCTGCTCAATGTCACTCATCATCGTGATCTCAGTCGGCAGCCAGTGATTGGCATTACCCGCGTTGTAGGCATCCCAAGCAAAGGTATGCTTCATGGGGTGTAGCTGGATGACATCGGCATCGGCGCCATTTATAACGCGGCGAGCATTGACGTCGGGGCGGGTTGTAGTCTTGGTAATCGGCATAGAGCCCTCCTTTAAAGTTATCGTTCGGTTACAAGGTTTCTACTATTGCTTACTGACAAGCTTCGCAGTCAGGATCGAGAATTGAGCACACCTTCAGGGTCTCTTGACTGGTCGCGACCATCGTTTGCGCAGAAACTTGCGTTGCTACCGAAGAATCCATCTGCATCGACATGCCGTTACCAACTGGAGCACTCGAGCTAAAGTCGCGCTTGTGGGTGTCGCCAAAGGCTGCTGTGTCTACGGTCGACTTTTCTACCTGGCTAGCTGCGAGTGAACGGAGATAGTAGGTGGTCTTTAAGCCCATGCGCCACGCGTAGCTGTAGGCATCAGCAAGCATTTTACCGTTGGTTCCGCGCATGAAGATATTCAGGCTCTGGCTCTGATCAATCCACTTACCTCGGTAGGCTGCGGTTCGAATCAGCCAATCGGCAGGGATTTCGAACACTTCTTTATATTTATCGCGAATATTCACTGGTATCTCGGAAATTTGCTGCACACTTCCGTCGTAGAATTTGAGTTTTTTAATCATGTCATCGTTCCACAATTCTAGAGCCTTCAGATCCTTTACGAGGTATGGATTGATGACGGTGAAGTCTCCAGACATATTAGCCTTTACATACAAGTTCTTGAAGATTGGCTCGATGCATGGGTAACAGCCCACAATATTTGAGATTGTCGCAGTTGGAGCAATCGCCATGGTGTTGGAGTTGCGCATACCGTGCTTCTTCACGAGCTCATACACTGGCTCCCAATTGAGGCGACGAGTACGCGCCACATCAATCTTCTGCCCACGTTCTTCTTCTAGGATGTCGAGAGTATCGACCGGGAAGATACCACGGTCCCACTTGGATCCTTTAAAGCTTTCATAGGCGCCACGTTCTTTGGCGAGTTCGGACGAACCGATAATCGCGTAGTAGGAGATGAGCTCCATCGAAACATCGGCAAATTCCACAGCCGCCTCGGAGGCAAAATCGATATCAAGCTGATAAAGCGCATCCTGGAAGCCCATAATGCCCAGTCCAACTGGTCGGTGCTTCATGTTGCTGGCCTTCGCTTCAGCGGTTGGGTAGAAGTTTAGGTCAATCACGTTGTCGAGCATGCGCATGGCAAGGGTGACGGTTTCCTTAATCTTGTCGTGGTCCAGCACTTCGCCCTTTACATGGAGCGAGAGGTTCACACTACCAAGGTTACATACGGCGGTTTCTTCTAGCGAAGTATTCAAGGTAATTTCCGTGCACAGGTTGGAGCTATGTACTACACCAACATGATCTTGCGGCGAGCGGAGGTTACACGGGTCCTTAAAGGTAATCCATGGGTGGCCGGTTTCAAAGAGCATGGTAATCATCTTGCGCCAGAGGTCGACCGCTGGAATACGCTTAAAGTTCTCAATCTTACCTTCGTCGGCCTGTTTTTCGTAGGCTTCGTAAGCTTGTTCAAACTTCTTGCCGTACAAATCGTGCAAGTCGGAAGTTTCGTCTGGCGAAAACAGCGTCCACATCGCGCCAGTTTGCACGCGCTTCATAAAGAGGTCTGGAATCCAGTTCGCGGTATCCATGTCGTGGGTACGACGGCGATCATCACCAGTGTTCTTACGGAGCTCTAGGAACTCTTCAATGTCCATGTGCCAGGTTTCCAGGTAAGCACACGTAGCACCACGTCGCTTACCAGAGCGGTTAATCGCCACCGTCACATCGTTGGCAATCTTTAAGAAGGGAATTACACCCTGTGAGCTTACATTGGTAGTGTGAATAAGGGAGCCAGTGGCACGAATTGGCGTGTAGTCGGTCCCAATTCCACCGGAGTACTTCGAAAGCTGCGCGTTGTCAGAGAAAAGCTTAAAGATACTTTCCAGATCGTCGCCAACGGTGTTGAGGTAGCAGGATGAGAGTTGTGGGTAAGTGGTGCCAGAATGGAACAGGGTAGGGGTAGATGGCACGTACCGGTGGGTCGACATAATGTCATAAAACTTCTTAGCCCACTCGGTGCGCTCTTTTTTGCTTTCGTGCATCGCCATGCCCATTGCCACACGCATCCAGAAGGCTTGTGGGGTTTCAAGGATAACGTCTTCGCTACCAGCCGCTCGGAGGAAATACCTATCGTAGAGCACCTGAAGCCCCATGTAGTCGAACAAATCATCACGATCGAGGTCTAGGTACTCAGCGAGTTCAGCAAGGTCAAAGTCCAGAATTTCTTTTTGCAAACGCTTTTCTTCTACGGCACGCTCTAGGTTAGAAAGGAAAGTCTTACGGTAAGCGGCTGGAATTTTCTTCTCATCATTCTCACCGGCCACATCTTGGTGCAGCTTATGGAGGAGGAGGCGAGAGGCAAACTTGGTGTAGTCTGGATCGCGTTCAATGTAGCCACGAGCCGCCATCACGATAGCTTCAAAGAGCTCATCAACTGCAATACCGTCATATAAATTCGTCTTCACCGAATCCATAATGGCGATAGCATCAACATTATCGAGCCCCTTGGTAAAGCGGAGGATAGTTTTTTCGAGTTTTTTAGGATCAAACTTTTCGGTCTTACCCTTTGAGTCAATTACGGTAATACCGGATTTTTCAAGCTTGGCTACTTGTTCCTGCTGTTCAGTCAGACGCTGCTTTTTGTGCTGCTCACGGTAGACGATGTAGCTACGCGCCGTCTGGAAGAAGCCAGCTCGCATCAACTCTTGCTCAATAAGGTCCTGAATGCTCTCTACATCTGGCGTGGCATCAATGTGCAAAGCCGCTAGGTTATCTACTACCGACTCAGTCAATTCATTAATACGCTCAATCTCAATTTCGCCGTCTACCGACAAGCTCGCTTTTAAGATTGCATCAGCAATGCGCTGCTTATCAAAAGCAACTATCGACCCGTTTCGTTTTTTAATTTGTTCAAAACTCATCCTCACCCTCC
>JAUPVH010000066.1 GCA_030917125.1 Patescibacteria group bacterium
GCTCCACTCGCTACCAGGCTATGTTCAATGGCACCTGGATCAAAGCCCAGCACTCCATTATGATAATCGCCAGCTTCTATATAGGTGAAAGGTACACCCATTTGCCCAGAACGTTGTATCATTTCGCGAGCTTTTTCGGGGTTCTGGTCAACTTTGTATTCTTCATAACTAATATTTTTCTCGTCCATCCAATTAGTGAGCATGGTACAAAATGGGCAAGATTGGGTACTATATACGGTAATTTTCATGAGTGTTCTCCGATTCGTTAGATGTTAGTGAATTCTAGTCCGGCAGCTTCGGCGTCAGCCATTCCGCCGAGATCGATGACGTCTGTATAACCAGCCTGCTTGAGGATAGTGGCCGCCTGTGCAGAACGATTACCGCTCCGACAATACAGATAGATTTTTTGGTTTTTATCGGCGTTAGGTGTCTCCGCCGCCTCCAGTGACTGTAGAGGCAAATTTACTGCTTGCTTGGCGTGACTGGCGCTAAACTCCTCGGGCGTACGTACATTCAGCACGATAGCATCAGTAGCTATTTGTGATGCTTGAGGAGTGTTATTCCTCGCATTCTCGGTAGTTGCCGCCTCACTTGTTGCCAGATTGCGCGACACATATATCCCCCCGACAAGGATTGCAGTGCCAACTAAGGCGAGCGCTACTAAAATTCCTGTTTTCTTCATGTTTCCCTCCTATTTTGACAGTTCACACAGCTCCCCTGCACTAAGAGTTGTCCCGTAATTTTGCAACCGCCCAGATCTTGCTCAAGCGCGTTGAGCAGTCGGTGGTCGAGCTTAACATCACGCAAGCCAGAACAGTGCGAGCACGCAAAGTGATCATGTGGATCGAGATTGGCATCAAAGCGAGCTGAGCCATCTGGAGCATTTGGAGCAAGCGCAAGTTCGCCGTGCTCTACGAGTCGCGCAGTAATACGGTGTACGGTCGTAGCGCTTAAATCTGGATACGCTTGTCGGAGCGCTTGTAAAATGTCGGCATTAGTGGCATGGCCTTTCGCTCGCACGAAATCTTGTACCGCTTGAGAATACTTAGTTGTGCGCGTGATTGTTTGCATGCTCTTAATGTAAACGATTTACAATAAGAGTGTCAAGATTTGTGGTGATGTTTTTTGGGTGAAAGTAATTCTGCTTCAATAACATCTTTTACCGGATCAATGTCGTAGCGTTCACAATATGCGCCGTAAGCTTTCCCAATTGAAGCGAAGCGTGGCCGATTTTCGAGACGTGCGCCTAAGCCGGTACGACGTAGGGTGTCTCGAATAGGGCCTTTTACGCGGGCGGTGGCCACGATAATTCCCAGATCTTCGAGCTCGAAAATTAGGCTCTTCAGCATTTTTGCGCCGGTTGAATCGATACTCGAGATGGCTTCAGCGTCAATTAAAAGCCAACGAACTTTATGAGGGCTGTGATTAATAAAATGAATGACGCGGTCATGAAAATAATCTGAATTACCGAAAAACAACGGGGCATCAAAACGGTAAATGATCAGCCCGGGCGTGTCATAAGTTTTTGGTGGTCTAGAGGTATCTCGGAATGTTAGTCCGTCTTTAGTGACACCGAGTGTGGCATCGTGAGGAAAAGCGTGAGTTCGTACTAAGTTAATAATTGCAAGCACAATCGCTAAGCCGATCCCTGGTAAAATACCCAATATCGCCACTCCCAATAGCGTAGCAATTGCAAGGAGCGCCTCGGTATGCCAGCCACGCCAAATAGCATCCAGTTCGTCGAGATCAAATATTTTATATGCCGAGAGAATAATAATGATGGCAAGGGCTGCCTTCGGAATATATTGCAAAAATGGTGAAAGCAGCCAAATCGCGGCAGCAATAATGATGGCCCCAAAAATTTGCGACCATTGGGATGATGCGCCAATAGTATCGTTTACTAATGTACGAGAAACACTGGCAGAAATTGGCATACCCCCTACCGGTACGACGGCAAGGTTGGCCACGCCAATGCTTTTGAGCTCTGTTTGGCTCGAAACTTCCTCGCGATTTTTGGATGCCACCGACCTCGCAATTGCCACCGAATCCGCGTACGAAATGAGCGCAATCGCAGCTGCCGGCCATACCAACAGATACAGAGTGCTCCAATCAAAGTTTGCTGGAACTGTTATTTGCGGCCATCCACTTGGGATCGGGCCAACTGTGGCAATACCCATATTGGCAAAGCCCAGTGCAGCTGAAGCAATCGTAGAGCCAATTAACAGCACAATCGCAATCGGCACAGATTTGAGATAACGAATCATTAAAACCCCCACCACGAGCAAAATACAACTCAGAATCACCGTAGGTATATGGATGGCTGAGAGATTCGTAACGATTGCGACAATATTTTTCCAGACATTTTCACCGCCAGCAGATAAACCTAACATCTTAGGAATCTGATCGAAAATTAATACCAGAGATACACCAGCCAAATAACCAAGTAAAATCGGGCGAGATAAAAAGGTGGCAAGATAATGTAAGCCAAAGCCTGAACCTACCAATTGCAGACCACCGACAAAAAGCGCCAGAATCGCGGAGAAAAAACTGGCCACAACAATATTGCCGTTCACGAGTGGCGCAATCGCCGCACCAGCCATAATTGCCATGGTCGCGTCAGGCCCTACAATCACTCGACGCGAGGAGGTCAATAGCGCGTACATCAACATCGAAGTTACTGCTGTAAACAGTCCAACATTTACAGGCACCCCTACCAACTGTGAGTACGCCATTGCTTGTGGGATTGCCAGGGCGGCAATGGTGACTCCGGCAAGAACATCTGTACCGGGTGTAATATTCTTCCAGCTAGCAAGTAGATTTTTTGGCTGACGCGTGATAAACATTTTTTGTATTTCCCTCAACGATACTTATTAAAACTTAGCATACAACTTAAGCTAATTTGAGCGCAAACCCAGCTCGCTACCATCAATCAACTTGAGCTTACGGTCTCTCGTCATGCTTTTTATTTGTACTTCTGTCTTTAGGGCAGTCGATCTATCTGGGCAATCTGACCGATACACCAGCTCAACTGGTTGACGGGAACGGGTATATTTTGCCCCAGATCGGTTGGAGTTATGCTCGGCGACGCGTTTTTGCACATCGCGGGCAATGCCGGTGTAGAGCGAATCGTCGGCGCACCGTACTATATAGACGCTATAGGTCTTATCGACAGTAGTCGCTGGTTTTACCACTGGCTGGATCCCCTGCTGGAAGCGCGCGGATATTTTTTTCGTCGGCCTCAGGCACCCAATCGAACCAACACACGGCATACCATGAAAGTTCTTTATCCTGCTGATGGGCAGCCTGGTACGATGGTGACTTACTGGCTTCATTCTGCGCTCGATAGTCGTACACACCCCAGTCAAAGAAGGTGTTCTTGGTTTTTGTGAGCCCCACCGAAGTAGCAAGCGGTTCTCCTTGTGGAATATACATTGCCGGCTCAATTTGCTGCGTACGGGAATCACCTTCAGTAGCAGCTGGCCAGTTCTCTGTCAGTTTCTTGAGATTGTTTGGTATCTCGCGTAAGTGCCCAACCCGATACATCACGCCACAGTTATTCATTACATCAAACGTGTACTGAATCTCTCCATTGGTGAGGTATTGACCACCACGCACTGCAAAGCCATCAATTGGCGCCTCTACGGCGATGGCATTATTAGATGAGTTATCCATACGGAACCCGCCGTGCGGCTTATAATTTCCACCGCGTTTTTGGCCGGGATACAAAATGCTTGTAACCTTAGTTAGATCAGTCGGGGTTTTCATTATTGGCTGAGCGGGGCAGTCTGGTGGTGTTTCGGTGGCCTGCCAACCTGTTTCGGTCTGTTGCCAGATCAACTTCTGTTCTTTAGGCGCCTCCGCGATTGGGGCGGTAGTTTCCGTCGGTTTTTTATTACTATTGAGAGCAAACCAAATTCCGCCGGCAATCAACGATACGACAACTATAATTATTACGCCCTCGATTAAGGCGAATCCTGATTTTTGATTTATTGAGTTTTTCATACTAGTTATGGTTAATGATAACCAACTCTAAGCCCTAACTCAAGCTATTGCCCTAACGTATACTTCGATTCTTGTGCGTTTTTTACGATTGGGGTAAAAACAAATTTTAGCGTCTGTGAATCTATCGGAACTAAATAGCTAACCGTACCGGTAATTTCTGTACCGACCGATACTGGCCCAGCGTTGATTGGATTTTCTTGCGTAGCCGGAGCCATCGGCCACTCCTGCCCAGCCTCATCAATCACTTTTGTCTGTAGTACTGGCGCAAAGTGAAAAATATCAGGGGAAGAATTCTTAACTTTCAAATCTACTATGGCAAACTTCAAGTCGGGTGGTGCCAAGTAAGGCTCTGTGCCCACAGAGTCATATCGCACGTTTGTAACTTCAACTTGAGCCGCTTCTGCGCTTGCACGGGTATCAAGTTCAGTCTTTTTCCCATGGTTAATCACAAATACCCCAACCAAAATTCCAACCACCACCCAAACTGCCATCATTGCAAAGCTTATAATAGGAGAAACCTTACGATTATGGAACTTATTCATATGCTGAACCCGCGATCGTTTTTTCATTGCACTTTTCCTACATAATAACCATTAAGCGTTGTATACGCCCCTGCTTTATGCGGGTGCTGTTCACCTGCAGTTGAGAGTGAGCCGTTGAGATACCCAGTAATGTCTTTTCCGCACGTAGATGAATTAAATACTGTACGGACTTTGTGTTTTGTGACATATGGCGTCACTTCATAATATCCGCCATTATAGATTACCCAGCAATCTGAAGCCGAATTATGTTTTGCTACCTCAGCCGACGTACAAACTCCTCCGGGCGAACCACAACCCGCCGCTGGAGGTTTGGGCGTTGGTGATGGCGGCTTCGGCGTGGTTGTTGTAGTTGTTCCGCCCGATGGTGATGCCGGTTTTGGAGTCGATAGGCTCGTAGTAGAAGATCCTGTTCCAGATTGAGCTGGCGCTGAACTACTACTCGGAGCTGGTGAACTCGTAGTTGCACTAGGTTGAGGGGCGGCATCGGGATCACCATGTGGAGTTATGACAGGGGTTCCATCTTCTGCAATCTGTACCCCGTCCTGTATTTGCCCCTCGCTATCCGCGGTCGAATCAGTCGTTACGCTCGTGTTGCCAAGAAAGCTCGATCCTTCAGGCAGGGCAAAACCAGCAATGAGTAGGCTCATAAATCCAAGCCCAAACACTACCAAGCTAATTAATACAATCTGCTTTATTTTCATGACATTGAAAACTCTTCTGTATGTATTCTACTCTTTGCTATACCTTTTTTCACGAATTGATCAGTTAAGGCATGCATCATCGGTGGCGGGCCACATATAAGAATATCAACTGTTTTTAGATCCCCTGAATTACTCGCAATTTTCTCTGCGGTGAGGAAGCCATCCTTGTCTGTAATGATTGGGAAAAACCTAACTTTACCCGCATGCTTGTTGGTAGTTTGCACAATCGCGCTGTAGTCCACCATTTCGTCAGGAGTTTTCACTGAGTAATAAAAATCTACATCATAATCATCTGCAACATCTGAAATCATTGAAAGAAATGGCGTAACCCCAATTCCACCGGCAACCCAAACCTGTTTTTTGGCAGTAAAATTACGGAATGAAAATCGTCCGTATGCGCCCTCTATCCAAACTGTCTGCCCCTTCATGCTGGGAGCTAAATCTACAAGTGCTTTTGTATAGCTGCCAAGCGACTTAACGGTTATCGAAATTCCTGGGAATGCAGAGTTTGATGAAACCGTAAATGGGTGCCATTCATGCGATAGCCCCTCACTACGAAAAGAAACAAATATAAACTGTCCACTCTCAAAGCCTACACTGTCATGCTTTGGCTTCATAATCAGTCTCACTACACCCGGAGCGATAATCCCTGTTTCTGTAACTTCATACTCATAGCGGCGCACGAAAAAACGCGGAAGTAATGTTCGATATATAAATGCCACGGCAGCCATAACTAACCAAGCAAGAATGTAGTAAAACAATAGTGGGCTCCGTGATGTATCGCTTGAAATAAGCAGTACGTGTAAACCCATCAGTAAAAAGGCCAACCCAAGGAACTTATGTGATAACAGCCAAATGCGATACGGGAGTTTTACAAAAAAAGTTACAATCATAAGCCCAATAAATAGCCATAATCCCAGAACACCAAGTGTTATCGCCAAATCGGCAAATGTCGGTAAAAGCTGCAAGGCAGCTTCCCGAAAACTGCTTTCTGCTATGCGCAAACTTAAAAGTATCGGATGAATCAAAGCGAATGATATGGCTAAGCCGCCAATCAAGTGATGAGCGACATAGGCTTTATTAAGCCCTCCAAATAGCTGTTCCACAAACCGCCAACGCGTTGATAATACTAAATTAATACAGTAGAGCACGATAGCAAGTAAACCAGTAACTCTTCCTAGACTTCCTAGTGACTGGGCTGGAGTCGCAAAACGTAAGTTAAGCGGTACAACGCTACTCCAAATAATCACCGGGATAAGTGTCGCGATAATTACGAGCGTCCATGAGACTTGGTTTAATGTGGGTTTTTTCATAGATTCAGAACAATCAGCAATATAATTTATCTATAAGTATACTACTCATAACTTTACTAAAGAGCTAGTGCTAGAGCTCGGTTTCTGAAGAATATAGGTATGCCAAATACAGCTGTGTTAAGTATAAATAACCACGTAATTTCATAAATCAAATTACAATGAGCAGCATACAGCTTTAGCACCAAGCGCTAAATCCATATTTCCCATCTGAAGCGATTCTTTGCTACAATCACTTCTATGATTAGTGTAATTATTGCTGGTGGATCTGGTACTCGGCTTTGGCCACTCTCAACAAATAGCTATCCAAAGCACTTACTTAAGGTAAATGGTGACACAAAATCTCTTCTGCAAAATACCTATCGTCGCGTAAAACAGATAAGCTCACAAGTATATGTCATCACCGACGCCAGTCATTCTCACCACGTTGCGGCACAATTACCCAAACTCAATGCAGATCAGATTGTTATCGAGCCAGCACGTCGCGGTACGGCCAGCTGCATAATTGCCGGTCTGGAACGTATCGCTCGCCATACTGAAGCTAATGAACCTATCGCCTTTATTGCGGCCGACCATTTTGTGCGTGATACAAAGGGATTTAGCCATTCCTTTAAAACCGCTGAAGATATTGCGCAAGAAACTGATCGCATAGTTCTTATCGGCATCGAACCAGATCAGCCTGCAATAGGTTTTGGCTATATCGAAAAAGGTGATATCCATAACGATGAACGCTTCGTCTATAACGTAGCGGCGTTTCACGAAAAGCCGGATTTTGATACTGCGCAAACCTACATTCAAAGCGGTAATTATCTATGGAACTGCGGTTATTTTGTCGCTACCCCACAGGCATTTCATCAAGCGATGGAGCAAAACTCTCTGGACCTACACACAGGCTTCATGACACTCAAAGAGGCCAATGGCCCAGAGGACTACGAAGCCGCCTACTTAGCTCTTGAAAATATCGCCATCGATTATGCACTTATTGAAAAAGTCCCAGATCTCTTGGTTGTACCAGCAGCTTTCGATTGGATGGATCTTGGATCATATGCCGACCTTCATAAAGCCGCACTCAGCGATGAAGCCGGAAATCACAGACTTGGTGACAACATTGAACTTGATAGCGTTGAGAATTCGTTTATTGAAAATCACGAAAACAAGCCACTTGCCGTAATTGGGCTTGATAACATAGTCGTCGTCAATACGCCAAACGGCATTGTCGTGGCTCGTAAAGATATGTCTAAAGAAATTGGCGCAGCCGCCAAGCGCATTCAGGCTAAATCAGCAGACTAGTACTGTTTTTACTGAGCCGGGTTTACTTCTATTTGCACTGGAGCGTTTTCAAGCGCTTCTTGGCCAGCACCAAACAATCCGCTCAGCCAAGCGTTGAGCTGACTAAACAGCTGATTCACATCGAGAGAAATATTAGAGTTTGAAAATATCTGGAAGAGCAAGACAATCAGCGCGATTCCGGCAATAGTAACAAGACCGAACAGTAGTGCTGCCATGATAGCTATAACAATGCCAGCCTTTTTAAGTTGCGGACTGTTCTTTCCAAAATATTTCATAAACTGCGAGAAATACAGAATCTTTTTCAATCGTTTCCTTTCGTTATCTGTGATTACATAGTACGAGTTTTGACTAAAAAATTGCTGTGAACTTTTTCACACTTACCTTGGGTGTAAAAAATGCGCCCAACGTTTGAGGCGAGTCTTAAATGGTGAGTTTTCTGTCACTCCATTTCCATCTCGACCATCGTATCGTGCCGCTTCAAGCCATTCTGCATCGGGGGAAATTCTAAATATCAACTCTCCTTCCTCGCCGTGCCGACTTGGATTATATGAGGGCACCGGTACAGCATGCACCAGGGTGTCGTGCTCGTCGCTAATGGCTTTAGCAATATTTCTACCTCCTAAATTAACACCTGCTGTTGAGCAACTATCGAGAATAACCTGGAAGCCCGAGCCTAAATGTCGCCGAAATGTGTTGATCTGGGCATTTACACGTTCTCGACCAGTTCCGGCCTCTTTATACCCGCGCACGTTAATCGATTCACCATGAGTTCCAAGCAATATGCTCTCAGGGCTCCCATGTCCTGCAATGATGAGGTTATTCACGAAATTTCCAGCCTCAGGATCGCGCCCTGCAGCGCGTTCGCGATTGCCAACGCTCACAAGCCTGTGAGCTAGATCTGTCGAGTCTTCAACCTCAAAATATACAGTAGGTAGACCATCAAACCGATCTAGCATTGCAGAGCCCGCATCCTGAAAAGCACCGTTCCAATCCGAATGTGCTGAGGCAACTACGTTTTCAATCGGAACCAGATTAGCTTGCCAAATGATGAGCTGCGTGGCGAGCTGCTTAGCTTCATAGCGCCTAAAATGATGAATGCCGAACTCCGAGATGATAGTTTGTGCCTGTTCAACGCCATATTCCGATATGAAATCTTGCATTGCTTCAAATTCTACGGCTATATAGCCCGCCATTTGTTCACTCGCCGTGCGGATAATTTCTTCATTTAAATGTTTAGCACCACTACTGCGTATCGCGCGCTTTATCGGTTGGTAGCTATTCCAGGATTCAAATAACGCTTTTTGCGTTGCTTCATCAAAACCAAGTCGTTCCAAATTTTCCTGCAGCAACGGAACATCATACAGCCTAAGTTGCCGTTCGCCATATTCCGGATTAGCGTGTTTTTCTTCCATTGCCTGCAATACATGAGTATGTACTTCGAAAACACGAATAGAATCTTGAATAATCGCCCGATCCTTCTCGATATCTTCTCCGCTCGTTTTCTTATCAAGAGCCTTTACAAAAAGCGGTAAATAATCAAACCCAGTTCTTTCGGTCATACTTTGCAGGTGGGCTAGTTCGTTTTCGGTCAACAAGGGGTGTATTTTTTTCGGGTCAGTAATACTTTCGAGATTATGCGCATTTTCGAGCATAATAGGCACGCCAGCCTCGGTCGCTTCTTGGAGAGCCGTGTCTATGTAGCGATCTTTATGCTTTTCATAGTGCTTTTGAGATCGCGCGATATTATCGGTGTAATCTTTTGTGCGATTATGCAAAAACTCGACTTCCTCTTTTTCTTGACCCGGGAATTCGGCTTCGATAATTTCTGGCGTCATATGATCTAAGTGGGCGGCTTTTTCTTCTTCGGTGAGGTTGAGCTGACGAATCGCTTCTCGATGACCCTCGACATTTTGCCTGAGGCGCGACCTTCCAGTCTCGCCCATTACACGCAACTGTCGGGCAAGTTGCAGGCCACTACTTACTACTTCATGCTCGTGTCGAATATCGAGCATTTCTTCATCAAATTTAGTAGGCTCTTTTTCGCTCATGCGTATCTCTTTACATGAAAGTATAGCATGAGCAGTATAACTTATTTCTCGAACTTTAGTATTTACAAATATTTGTTAATAGTATAAAATATGCATCTCGTACCTATACGCACCCATGCGTTGGACAATGAGGAGACATGATGCCAACCATCACTTCGTGGGGCACCGTCGATGGCCAAGAGGCCAAGGCTGTGTACCACCCCGACCGCAAGCAGACTCACCTTTTCTGGGGTGGTCGAGGCGCTCCAGACGGCCCCGGCCACAACCATGCAACAATCCAGGACCGCGCGCCCGACACGTTCCACTTCCTCCGTCAGAACGGACGAATCGTGGTCAACCAGAGCTACAACCCTCAGTCCAAGTCGAAGTTCCAGCGTGACATCGAGTCGCGCGGTGGCTGGCTGGGCATCTTCCGTGACGCCTGGCGGCGCGCGATCAATCAGTACCGATAACAGATCGTCATCTGTAACCCGAGAGCAATCTCGGGTTTTTTATTGATTGAGTAAATCGTAATGCAGTTTTCGCAACTTCGCGAGCTTGGGATTTATCACTATTTGGCAATAGGCTTGCTCGGGGTGATTCTTAAAATAATCTTTGTGATACTCCTCCGCGGGGTAAAACATGTTTAATGGCTCAATACTTGTCACTATCGGTTCATCCCAAAGTTTTTGCGCCTCTTTAAGGGAGGTTTCGGCCACTTGCTTCTGTGTCTCATCCGCATAAAAAATCACTGATCTATACTGCGTGCCAACATCCGCCCCCTGGCGATTCAATGAAGTAGGATCATGCACTGTCCAAAAAATATTCAAAATGTTCTCCAGCGATACCGTCGCTTCATCAAAATCCACTTCCACAACTTCTGCATGACCAGTATTACCCTGCACTACGGCTTCATAGCTCGGGTGCGGCGTGTCACCACCTGCATATCCCGATTGCACCCCCTCAACACCGCGCAACATCTGATAGGCTGCTTCCAAGCACCAAAAACAACCACCGCCTAAAACTATCTTCATACGCTACGTGGCCTGATCTTTCTTATTGTCTACTTCCTCATTTTCATCTAAGCCCATATCAAAATCTGGTGGCAATTGCTTCAATACCTCTCGTGGGTTCGCGCCGTCAGACG
Organism: Patescibacteria group bacterium; assembly: GCA_030917125.1. GTDB lineage: Bacteria > Patescibacteriota > Saccharimonadia > CAILAD01. Next base: position 11,020 of record JAUPVH010000066.1, read on the forward strand.
AACCGATTACCCCTTCTTCTTCCATAATGTCCATCAAGCGAGCTGCTCGCGCATAACCAATGTGAAAATATCGCTGCAACAATGCCGCTGAAGCTTTTTGGACCTCTATTACAAACCGAACTACTTCGGGATAGAGAGGGTCGTCGTACTCGTGATAAATAATCTTGTTCAAACCAGCCGGATCCACCAACTGTACCGAAGATTCATATGGGTCATACCAGCTCTTATCGAGCTCTTCAACTTCGAGCCGGCTCAGTGCCCGATACATCTGTGCTTTTTTTGTGATACCCAATTCCTGCATCAACTGCAATATTTCCTGAGCTTTTTTCTGTGTAAGACCCAGCGCTTCTGCGAAAGTCTCAACATCAACAATGCCAGCATCTCGCATACAGCGGGTTGCAGCGCTGAGTAGCTGATGCATTTCACGATTCGCCTCATTAGCATTAAGTGGCTTAGATTTTAACGCCCGAAACTCACCCTCTTCCTCGGTTTCAGAAACTACTCCATCATGCTCAAGCTGCAATAATATCCGCATCGCCGTAATGTGAGAAATACTAAATTCATCAGCCAATTCCTGCACGCTCACATGCCGCTGCCAAAGCACAAACTGCTCGGCGCGATAATAAAGCTGCGTACCTAAACTCATATCTCTATTGTAATACCTGACGCAAGCTGCGGACTAGAGCGTAGCTCAACCCTTTAAACCAAGTCACATCACAGTACACGACAGATATTGTCTAAAAAAAATTCAACTTAGTTGAGTTAACACCCACATGCTTGGTAATTTGAGTCAAAAGTTGTACTGTAATAAGAATATGGCCCGGCAGAATAAAACCAGTACATCAAAAGACACCTCGATACAGCTCTCGAAGCGAGCATTGTTGTATTTCTTTGGGTACCACTGGTGGGCGGCGTTTAAAAAACTCATCTTGTGGGTGCTCATACTCATCGTTGCCACGACTGCACTTGGCCTGATTCGATCCGCAGAAATTTTTGGCATGGCCGACGAAGACATTGCTAAATCATTCCTAAATCCAATGCCTCGATCGCTAGCCGCATTTTTGGCAATCATTACCGTGTATGCCCTCATTCGCGCAATCATTTCGACAAAATCTACCAAATATGCCTTCACCCCTAAAGGTGTCGTAATTCAGTCTGGTTGGCCTACCCGTCGTACTACCATTGTAGATTATGGCCACATCCAGAAAATGACGATTGTTTCGAACCCGTTTGACCGCATGTTGCGTGCCGCCTACGTGCAGCTAGACTTGATTGGTGGCGCGCCAGGAGTTCTCTTGGAGGCCGTGGATGCGCAAGCCGTAAAAGATATTCAGGAAAAGCTCTCAATTCCGAACCACGCCTTACTTGCGGCCGTAACTCCAGCACTCGAGAAGCCAAAAGAGCCGATGAAAGATAGCGAAAAGAAACCAGCCAAGAAGACATCAAAGAAAGCCACAAAACCCAAGAAAACAGCACCGAAAAAGACGACCACAAAAGCGTCAGCAAAGAAAACTACAAAAAAGTCAGTAAAAAAAATAACCGCCCCTACGCGCAATGCGTAAGGACGGGCCTCGCTCGAGAGCGAGTAGCCTTCAGGAAGGCAGAGTCAGGAGATGGCGGCGGGCTGATTGGCGAGTCGCCAGAAGTGCGTGTCGCCGGCCGTCACCTTGATGATCTTCTTGGATTCCTCAAGGGACTGCAGGGCAGGCTTGTACGCCTTGCGGGTGAACCCCATGCTCTCCAGTCGCCCGGTGAGAGTGCGATTGTGGCAGCCTTCGTTACCGCAGGTCTCCAGGATCCCCAGGATCATCCTCTGCGCCTGACTCTTCATTCTTTCTGATGACAATGTTCCTCCATATGTATGGCGTGGGGAGTATTTTACTAGAAAAATGCTGCTTATGCAAGAGTTAATGGCTAACGTTGGGTTTTCGCGCACCAGGTTTGTCGCCCATAAATGAGGCTACATTTGGCAGTCCAAAACCGATGACTATGGCAATTACCGCAAAACCAAAGGCTACCCAAAGCGTGTCCTGAGAAGCTACGACTATGGCATCTTCTACATCGTTTCTTACCGCAGTACCAATTTTAAGCTGCTCTTCGCGATATTTCTGGATGGCTGCAGACTGCGCGGCCACTGGTAGCTGCTGGATCTGCTGCAAGAAAGCGGGGTCGAGCTGTTGGTTTTGCTCCGCACTATCTATGCCGCCATTTTTTGCGGATTCACGAGCCTGAGAAATAATTTTTTCTCGAACTGCATTTGGTATAACACTATCGGCCTGAATTTTTGTACCAATTTGGGTGGCAATATTTGCAAACAGCGCCGCGCCAATGAGGGCCGCGCCAAAGCTCGCACCCACCTGACGCATGGTGTTATTTACACCACTGGCCTCTCCGGCAAGGTTTCCATCCACCGCTGAGAGCGTGAGGTTATTGACCTGGCTTTGAATAAGTCCAACGCTGGCACCAAAGAATACCAAGCCCGGAATCAGCGAATTTACATCAGCACTGGCAGTAAGTGAATTAATCATCATCAGTACTGCCACTGCGGTACCGACTAAACCAATCATAATAATCGTTTTTGGCTTGAGTTTTTTAGCAAGCAAGAGCGCGGCTGGTGAAGAGATAAACACTGCTAGAGAAAGCGGGAAAAGTGCCTTGCCGGTCTCAAACGCATCAAGGCCATGCACTACCTGATAGTAAATTGGAAGCACAAAAATGAGCCCAGTTAGAGAGAGCGAATTTGCGGCAGTAACCGACATACCACTGACGAATTGTCGATTCTTAAAGAGGCTTAGGCTGACAAGTGGAGTGTGCCCCAACGCTTCGCGCCGTTTCTGCCAAAAAACAAAGGCTGTCAGTAGGATAATACCCAAGGCAATGGCGATTGGTGTAATTGAAAGCCCCCATGGTGTTACATCGGCCTTAAAGACATCAAAGCTCTGTTTAGCGAGCCACCAACCGTAATCTGAACTTTGGATAATGCCAAATACCAGAGCTAGGAGTCCGAGCGATGAGAGTGCCACCCCCAACCAATCGATTTCGGTTTTCTCGAGCTTATCCCGAGTGTCTTTAATTAAGAATGAACCGGCTAGCAGTAAGATTACGACAATGACATTAATGCGAAAGCCCCAGCGCCAAGAGTAATTAGTGGTGAGCCAGCCACCTAAAATTGGTCCGAGTGCACTGGCCCCGCCCGCCACGGCTCCAAAAAACGCAAAGGCAATTGCACGATCACGCCCCTCGTAGTTAGTCACCAAAAGCGAAGCAGTTGCGGGCATCATCAGTGCAGCGCCAAATCCCTCAATTATTGATTCACCAATGAGCATGTGCGTAATATTTAATGAAATTGACGCAATAAAACTCCCTACCCCAAACAAGATTGCGCCGAGCATAAACACACGTTTGCGACCATATAAATCTCCCAATCGACCACCAGTAATTGTGAACGCCGCCAGCATGAGGGTATAGACGGTTATCACCCATTGGATTTGCGTGAAATTCGTATCGAGATCAGCAACGATGTCTTTGAGACTGACATTTAAAAGCGTCGTATCAATTACGATAATGGCAAGCGCCAGAGAAAGTACAACCAGTTTTCCCCATTTGTGCCAAAAGGCTTCTTTTTGTTGAGGCTTTTTTTGAGGGGCTGGTTTTTTGGACATAGTTAACATGTTAAATCTTTTGTAGGACCTTAGTCAAAGCACTTTGCATAAAAATACCCCCACCGTGCGGTGGGGGCTTGGTAGAGAGATGCTACTCTCCCATGGAGATATTGATGGTGCCGGTGTAACCGAGCTGCTTCTCGCAGCGACTGACCTTGTGGCGACCCTCGCGCGCGATGTCGAACAGAGGGATGCCAGATTCATCACGTCGGAC
>JAUPVH010000067.1 GCA_030917125.1 Patescibacteria group bacterium
ATCCTAAAGAAGACGCTGAGCGTGAGCTAAAGACACTCGATGAAATCGCAACAAACAAAGCTGGCATTGCAGCCCAGTACAAACAACTCTTACAGGGTGATGCATTTACGCTTGTAGACAACTATGATTGGTTTAAGGACATTGGGTATCTTGAGTTCTTACGCGATATTGGCAAACATTTTTCGATGACGCAGCTACTTGACCGTGAGTTTATTAAAGCCCGCATTGGTCAGGGCGGCGTTGGCATAAGTTATGCCGAGTTTAGTTATAGCCTGATTCAGGGCTATGATTTCTTACATCTGTTCCGTAAGCACGGCGCCACCATGCAAATCGGCGGCTCAGACCAATGGGGTAATATGCTTTCTGGTGCACAAATGATACGAAAACTTGATGGCCAGGAAGCGCATGTGTGGACGGTACCGCTTGTTATTGATAAATCATCAGGTAAAAAGTTTGGTAAAAGTGAAGGTAATGCTGTTTGGCTCAATGCAGAAATGACCAGCCCGTATAAGTTTTATCAGTTCTGGCTAAATGTCGATGATATCGGGGTTGGTGAATTGCTAAAGCTATTTACAGACATAACACCTGAAGCGTATGACACCCTTATGACTGCTTTCCACGAAAAACCATTTGAACGCAGCGCCCAAAAACAGCTCGCGTATGACGTGACTGCGCTCGTACACGGCAAAGACAACGCCGAACAAGCCCGCAATGTTACCTCAACTCTATTCGGGGATACTCCTTTTGCTCAACTCTTAACCGAAGAGATTGATATGCTTGCTCGTGAAATCACAACCACATCTGCTGGTAATATCGTCGATGCACTCGTGATGAGCGGTGTAGCTACGAGTAATGGCGAAGCACGACGTCTTGTAGACGGTGGCGCTATCAGCATCAATAATGAGAAACTTTCGTCTAGTGACGCACAACTTACTGCTCCAGCACTCATTAAAAAAGGTAAGAACACCTTCCTCCTGGTAAAGTGACATGGCTCTTGAGCTACAGGTCCTAATAATTGCTGTTAGCGGCTTCTTCTTAGGAATAGTATCGGGTATTGTGAGTGGGGGTATCGGTTCGATCATGGTTCCGCTTGCGATCGCAGCGGGCTTACCGCCGCAAATTGCAGTAGGTACACTTAAAATGGGGGGCTTAGGGGCTGCCTTTGGTGGGCTGACTGTCTTTTGGAAATCCGGTCACGTACGCAAAGATATACTACGGGTCATGGTCCCTATCGGTATTTCGGTAGGGCTTATGACTCCGTTTATTTTCCAGCGTATAGACAGCGAGACATTTCAAACGATCCTTGGAATCGTACTCATAATTATGGCGCCAACATTGTTGATCAAGAAGAAAGGACTTCTGAAGCCCTCTCGGAAAAGAAGGGGAGTGGGGTACGTCTTATATTCATTTGTTTTGTTCTTGCAAGCTGTTTTTGGATCTGGAGCTGGCTCCTTAGCGAATTTTATTTTGATTTTATTATTTGGCACCACTAAGCTAGAAACTAATGCGACTAAAAGAGCTGTTACAGCATTTTTAGTGCCAATTACCTTTGTCGGACTATTACTGACCGGCTATGTATCTCTTATTCATGGAATACCACTGCTAATCGCAAGTTTCATTGGGACTCACATAGGTTCAAAGATTGCGCTGAAGCAGGGTGAAGAATTTGTTACATATGCTATGTTCATCGTTGCACTCGCTGGAGGCATATGGGTACTTATATAGGCTGGGTCAACAATTATGCGACTTGATACGCCACTCGGTGATATCAAAGGCGTTGGGCCCAAGACGACTGAACAGTTAGTGCTCGCAGGCTTTCATACGGTCGGTGACCTTATCGAATTTCTACCACGACGGTACGAAGATTACACCCAGGCATCAAAGATCGCTGATATTACACCTGGAAATGTCGTCATCAGAGGTAAAATTTCAAACGTATCCGCACGTTATGTTCGGCGCGGTTTACATGTCACGCAGGCAGTGTTATCTGACGACTCAGGTAAAGTGCCCTTGACGTGGTTTAATCAGCCCTACCGTGCCAAACATTTAACAACTGGTGGCGAATGGGTTCTTGCAGGTGAATTTGCGCTATCGCAGCGTCGCTACCAGATAATGAACCCCAGCACCCGGCATTCAGATGAGCTTCTCGAGGCGGGTACGAGTATCGTCCCTGTCTATCGACAGCTTGCAGGCCTAAAGACTGCAGTGGTACAAAAAATACTCGAAGAGATTAGGCCTCTAATAACTATGATGCCCGAACTGCTACCCAGTGAAGTTATTTCTGAATTTAAGTTGTTGAGCTTCGCAGACGCACTTCTGGCACTCCATTTTCCCGAGTCATCCAAAGACGTGGTAGAGGGCAACAAGCGCATTGCATTCCAGGAGATGCTTGAGCTACTTTATGCTGCAAAGCTTAATAAAGATGCAAACGCGTCTCTCGAGAGTTGGCACATCCCGTTCGATGTCGTAAAAACCAAGGCATTCGTGGCAGAATTACCGTTCAAGCTCACTAACGATCAGCGACGAGCCGCGTGGGACATTATTCAAAATTTTGAATCATCGACACCAATGAACCGCCTCCTGCAGGGGGATGTTGGCTCGGGTAAGACTATTGTTGCAGGTATTGCCGCGCTTGTAGCCGCTCATGCAGGTTATCAGACAGCGCTCATGGCACCAACAGACTTATTGGCCCGTCAGCATGCTGCGACTCTTGCTCAGCTCCTAGAACCGTTC
>JAUPVH010000068.1 GCA_030917125.1 Patescibacteria group bacterium
AACTCATGCACGACGCCAAACATATTCGCAATATCGCCATTGTCGCCCACGTGGATCATGGTAAAACCACCCTTGTAGACGGGCTTTTAAAGCAATCTAAAACCTTCCAAGACCATCAAGCCGAAATGAGTCAAACGACAATTTTAGACTCCGGCGATCTAGAACGTGAACGTGGTATTACCATTACTGCCAAAACTACTGCTGTCGAGTACCAGGGCACAAAAATTAATATCATCGACACCCCAGGCCACGCTGACTTTTCAGGCGAAGTAGAGCGTACCCTCTCAATGGCCGATGGCGTGATCCTTGTGGTTGACGCGCAAGAAGGACCGATGCCACAAACCAAGTTTGTCCTCACTCGCGCCCTCAAACTTGGCCTTAAGCCAATTGTGGTTATTAATAAAATTGATAAGCGTGACCAACGGGTTACCGAAGTGGAAGACGAAATTGGACACCTCTTTTTAGACCTCGCCACTTCAGATGATCAACTCGACTATCCTACCTACTACGCAATCGGCCGCGAAGGTAAAGCTTGGATCAGCATGCCGGCAGATCCCGCCGAATCAGCTGACCTCACGCCGGTTTTTGAAGCCATCGTGAACCACATCCCCGCCCCACGCGTGGAGGCTGAAAAGCCTTTTCAAATGCTCGTTACTTCCCTAGCCTGGGACTCATATCAGGGCAAATACGCAATTGGACGCATTCAGCGTGGAGAAGTTAAAGCTGGCGATAGCATTGTTCGCATCGCCACCGACGGCAGTGAGCACAAAGTAAAAATTGATAAAATTTTTGTCTCGCGCGGCCTTGAACGAGTTGATGTTGGTGTTGCCAATGCCGGCGAAATCGCCCAACTCACCGGTATAGCCGAAGCCCATATTGGCGAAACTCTTGCCGATGCCGAAGCTCCCGAAGCACTACCCGTAATGGAAATCGAAGCGCCCACATTGCAGATTGCAATTAGCCCTAATACCTCACCGTTTGCTGGTAAAGAAGGTAAATTTACCACTTCCCGGCAAATTGCTGCTCGCCTGCAGAAAGAGCTGGAAACCAATGTGAGTCTGCGCGTTGAAGAGCAAGGAACCACATTCCTCGTCTCCGGTCGCGGCGAACTTCACCTCTCAGTACTTATCGAAACACTACGTCGTGAAGGCTTCGAATTAGAAGTTGGTCGCCCAACCGTTGTTTACAAAGAAGAGGATGGCAAAAAACTCGAACCAATCGAAGAGCTGATGGTTGAAGTTCCAGAAGAATTTACCGGTGCCGTGAATGCCGAGCTTGGTCGTCGACGAGCCGAAATGAAGGACATGCAGCCAACTACCAAGGGTGTCACGCAACTCGTCTTCCACCTGCCAACTCGCGCGCTTTTGGGCTTGCGTAACCTGCTCCTCACCGCCACCAAGGGAACCGTTATCATGAATAGCCTCCTCATTGGCTACGAACCAGTCGGAGCGCCACTAGCTAAACTCCGCAATGGTGTTTTAATTTCAGCCGAGACCGGTAATGCGGTTATCTACTCACTCAAAACTGTTGAAGAACGTGGCACTGCGTTTATCGGGCCGGGCACAAAAGTATACGAAGGTATGATTATTGGCCTGAATCGTCGCTCCGATGATATGGAAATTAATGTCTGCAAAGAAAAGAAGCTCACAAATGTGCGCGCCAGCTCTACAGACATGACCACTCAGCTCACGCCATTTACCGAGCTCTCACTTGAAGAAGCTTTGGATTTCATCGAAAACGATGAGCTCCTCGAGGTAACACCAGAATCGCTTCGTATGCGTAAGCGCTTCCTCAAAGCTGGAGAACGCAAAAAAGCCTCGAAAAACTAAAAAACTGAAGAGCAGTAACTCTTCAGTAGTGATTGCGGTCGCTCCTCAAGGCCAAGGATGACCCGATGCAGCCACATGAGCTGCGATGTGCTCGCGAATAGTAGTGATGGAATAATCGCCTGGATTTTTTCTGCTCCACGAACCTCGTTCGTACACCTTGCCGTTCCGCTTCACCATGAGAGCATGGGTCACAGTGTAATAGGAATCGTGCGTGCCTGAAGCAATTGTTTCGCGAGTACCGATGATCCAACCTCTGGTCGAACCCATCAAATGCACACGTTTGGCCCAGGCTACGAACTGCTGAATCAGCTCCATATTCTGAGCAGCGTTAGCCTCAAAAGTCTGCTGTGCTGCTTCGCGTAGATGAGTAGCCGCATCAAGCGATGCCTGCCTTTCTCGTAGCGTATCTTCGGCGGCTATGCGGCGTTGATTGGCTATACGCTGGATTACTTCATCATTACTCATTGGTACTCCACTTCAAGAAGAATGAAAAGGTTGTGCATATAATAAAATAAATAATAATATTTGACAATAGTATTATTATTCTACAATTTTTTTAATGGAGCAAAATTCAGATTCAGCCGCTTAATCCCTACTCGGTCAAACGACACCTGCACATCATCTTCTTCAATATCTAGTACCTTGCCAACGCCAAACATGGCGTGCTCCACTCTATCGCCAATTTCCAGCTCGACAACGTGCTCGAATTCATCGGGAAACGGATCACTGCGATAACCAGATTTTTGCGCAACGCCGCCAAGCTTGAGTGCGCCTACACCTAACTTATGCGGGCCGGCAATTAGCCCAGATTCACAGAATTCTGGCGGGATTTCCATGACAAAGCGCGAAATAGCATTGCGCTGAGTCGAGCCGTAGAGTAACCGCATCGTAGCGTGCGTGAGATATAAACGCTCACGCGCTCGCGTCATCCCCACGTAGCACAGCCGGCGCTCTTCTTCGAGCTCTGCGGGTTCGAATAGCGTACGCGAATGCGGGAAAATCCCCTCTTCCATACCAATCATAAACACCACTCGGAACTCCAGACCCTTGGCGGCGTGCAGGGTCATCATTGTAACTGCATCGGTGCTTGCCTCCCAGCTATCAAGATCTGTAACGAGCGAGATTTCCGATAAAAACTCCTCGAGTGCCGTCGTGCCAAATCCTCGCGCCACGCCCAGAAACTCTTGTACGTTTTCAATGCGATCACCAGCTGTCAGCGAACCATCATTGAGCGCATCCAAATAGCCAGTTTTCTTTAAAATAAGTTCAGCCAGCTCCGCCACCGGCAAACGCTCGGAGGATTCACGAAAATCATGAATGAGCGCTGCAAAATCCTCATAGGCGGCCTTAGCTTTTGGTGTAAGGCCAGGAACTTCTGCCGCACTCGCGCAGGCAGTGAGAATATCTAAATCGTGCAGGGCAGCGTAATCGCTCATCACCGCGAGCGATTTATCCCCCAGCCCACGCGCCGGAACATTTACAATGCGCCGCCAGCTGACGGTGTCTTGCGGGTTGGCCACAAAGCGCATATATGCCAATGTATCTTTAATTTCTTTACGTTCGTAGAAGCGCAAACCACCCACAATTTGATACGGCATGTTGTAGCGCAGAAACGATTCTTCAAGGCTGCGAGACTGAGCGTTAGTTCGATAGAGCACTGCGCAATCTGAATGTTTGTAGCCTTGCTCTGCAACAAGCCGATCGATAGTCTGAATCACAAATTGCCCTTCAGCCTGCTCGTCGGCAACCTGCTGGATAATAATCTTTTCGCCATTACCAAGATTCGTGAAAAGCTGCTTATCGGTCCGCACAGTATTTTTAGTAATCACCGAATGTGCGGCATCTAAAATGTGTTGGGTCGAACGATAATTCTGCTCGAGTTTAATAACTTTTGCAGCTGGATAATCCGATTCGAAATTGAGAATATTCTCGTAATTTGCGCCACGCCATGAGTAAATTGAGTTATGAACAACTACTTCTTCAGCCAAGTAATTGTGTACCTTATCTACATCTAAATCGTAAACAAAGCCATTATATTGTTCGCGCTTAATCGTACTAACTGGATCATCCACTATACTACCAGACTGATCTAATGTCGGCAGCATCATGTCTGCGTGTAACTGACCTGCAGGCATAAAAGTATATTTATTTTCTGTTATATACCCATACCTAGCAATCCGATAAGTTGACTTTGCATGCTCATCTAGATTATCAAGCAATGCTTCTAAAGCGCCATAATCTAAACTGTGCGCCTCGATGCGCCAAGTCTCTGCTCGAGCTTCCCTGATTTGCATACCTAGTTCATTTAGTTGCTTTAAGCTATCTAGATGCTTTGTGTTCGCACTCAAACGACTCGCAGACCAGGGACTTCTCAGGCTCGATCTCCTATCACCAAATAATACTAAATTAAGATTCATTCGTTGCTGTTCACCTCGTGTGGTAGCCTGAGGCATAAAATGAGGGTACTGAAAATGTAAACCCTGATCAGTCATCAACTGTTCTGCCCGCTCTACAGTATCGATATCTTGATAAAGTCGGTCAATCTGATCTTGCTTGAGTCCCATACTACGATTTACCAACCCATGAAAGACCATCATAGGAATACCGTATTTATATGCAAAGAAAGCCTCTTTAAGCTGCGCTTCTGAACGACTTTTTTCTACAGCCAGTATCCACATACGATCTGCTCGTTCCTGGTTTGCTCGCACTCGTAAGCCAACATCATGTTTCTTACCATCAAACCGTATCCCCTTCGTCATGCCTATGCGATAGCCTTTCGACGCTGAATACATAAGATAGACGAAATAATCTTGAGTAACTCCCGAGCGCGCAAAGAGGATATGGTTTGGAGTTACGCGTAAGACCTTACCTGATTGCGTTGTAATGCGCAGCATATCCCCCTGATATTTAAAGCGCTTGCGTGCCGACACTGGAAAACTATGTGTCTTACCATAACCCGCTGCAGCCAGCAAACGGTCGCCTTTCTTAATCTGCTCAATTGGCATTTCCCCGTTAGGAGTTTTAACAAGGCTACCCTCCGGAAGACACTGCCAATCATCTCCAACTACACAAATATTATTATGCACCTGAGCAAGCAACTGAATAAGTTTGTACTGTGCATGATTGGTGTCTTGATACTCATCTACCAAAATGTAAGCGAATTGCTTTTGATAGCGCTCTAATATTTCCGTATTTTCCTCAAACAAGCGCACGGTGAGCATAATGATATCGTCAAAATCCATGGCGCCATTTTCGCGCAAACGCTTTTGATATTCCGGATACACTCGGGCTGCCGTTTCTTGCACTCGACCCTGTGCCAACTTGGCATATTCACCTGGCAGCATCAGCTCGTTTTTCGCAGAAGAAATTGCCGAACGAATAGCCTGCGGGGAGAAAACTTTTTCTTGGATTCCAAGATCCTTACAGACTAACTTCACGACCGCCTGCGCATCGGCTTCATCGTAGATGACGAAGCTCTGCGGGTAACCAAGATGCATTGCCTCACGACGCAAAATACGTACTGCAATTGCATGAAATGTTCCTAGAAATGGGATGTAGCTCTTATCATCACTCTCGCGCCCCAAAAGCGCATTTAATCGTTGGCGCATCTCTGCGGCGGCTTTGTTGGTAAAGGTAACTGCCAAAATATGCGAGGGATGAACTTTTTTTTCTTCAACTAAGTACGCAATCCTGTGCGTGAGCGTTTTAGTTTTGCCCGAGCCAGCTCCAGCCAACATTAGTACTGGGCCATCCACGGCTAAAACACCGTCGCGCTGGGCTTCGTTTAAATCTTGTAGAAGTGCATGCATACCTACTATTTTACCTCAAGAAAGCATAAGCCGAAAGTGCTACGAAAACTCTTATGTTTAATGTGTGTTGCGAAAAGAAAAACTGTATACTTGAAGGCAAGATGGAACCAACACCACCAAATGACACCATGCCTGTTCCGACCGGCGAAAAAGAATTTGCCAAAAAAGGTAATGACCCAGAAATCACGCCCGCCGAACTCCAGAAGCGTAAGATTATTAAAATTGCGATCATTGCCGTTGTCGCCATCGCACTCATTACCATCGTACCCGTCATCATTCTGACAGTCCTACAAAACACCAAAAAAGAGACCACCGACAACAACCTCGTTGTCACGCCAAAACCATCGGTCGATCCAACCGCAACCTCCGACTTGGGCCCAGAGCGCGTATTTGTACGCAATGCAGCCAGCTTTAACGTTCCCTACAACCTCGCCATTACCGTTCCAACGGCCTGGGATGCCGCCTTTACCGACTCGCCAAGTAAGGCCTACCCCTGGGAAAGCAGCACCCTCACTCAAGCGCTCACCTCAAAGTTTTCACCGCTCTCGAGCTCGAACACGAGCATTGTATCTGGTAACTACATTGCAATTATGGACATCACTGAGTGGCTTAAAACCGATAAGAATGTCGTCCCGATGACTGTGGCTCAAAAGCAAAAATGGTTTACTGACCTCACTGCAATCACGCCGCAAAATATCACCACACTCTCTAGCGCCATACCAAACCCACGTCTCAGCTCCGAAGCTGGCGGTCGCCAACATCTTACCCCCATCTCGGTTACCGAAAATCGTTTACGTGGTATGAGCTACATCACCAATCGTGCCAGTTCAGCGTACACCCCAGAAATCATTACTATGCTTGCGGGAACGTACGAGGGCAAAAAGCTTATTATCTACAGTCAACACAACGTGCGCGACACTGCCTGGGCAACCATTAACGAACTTCGCGAACGTAGCGATCAGGAAACTACCGCGCAAATAAACGCGACTGTGGCAGATTTTCAGCGCGGACTATTGGGTGCCGATACACTCGCAATTCATGACGAATATCTCAAGGCCATCAACACCGTCTCACTCAAATTGGCCGAGTAGCCCTTACTTAGTACGAGTTTTTACGATGTGCTCGCGAGCACCAGTGGCATCAGCCCAGCCATCAAAGTGTACGTCTACGCCCGACCAGTCATTTTTCCAGTCCTTGTAGTGGCTGTAGAAGTGCTCAACATATTTTTTAAATTCATCACCCAGTTGATCAACTTCTGTGAGATGGTCCTTGGTGGCGTCTTTCACAGCAACACAAATGAGTTTTTCGTCGCCTTCACCGTCATCAACCATACGCACCATACCAATAGCACGACACGGCACCACGACACCTGGATACAATGGCTCATCAATCAAAACTAGCGCATCAAGCGGATCTCCATCATCGCAGAGCGTATCTGGTACATAGCCATAGTCATATGGATAGCCAAAGGCAACATTATTTACGCGATCCAAAAACACTGCACCGGTATCCTTATCGACTTCGTACTTATTTTTTAGTTGACCGCGTGGGATTTCGATTACAACATTTACTACTTCTGGTGCTTTTTCACCAATTCCAACATTCTTTAAAGACATAGTTTCTCCAGATAGTTATGTTATTTAGATTACCATGAGAGCGCCAAAAGACAAGGTTGAGCTTTATGCTGCTGCTTTCTCTATAATGCTCGCAAAACTCTTATAATTGGTGCTCGCGCCCCCCACTAAGAGGCCCTGGCAATCCTGCAGTTTTAAATAGCTAGCGGCATTACTCGCGTTTACGCTGCCGCCATAGAGCAAGGGAACCGCATTCGCCAAAGCCGATCCATGCAGCGCACCAAGCGACTTACGAATGTATTCAAACATCTCGCGAGCATCCCCGGGCTTAGCGCTTTCTCCACTGCCAATCGCCCAAACTGGCTCGTAGGCAATTATTACATCACCCATCTCCTCGGGGGTTAAAAGCGACAAACCAGTTTCGAGCTGATCGGCTACCACCTGCTTAGCATGACCAGATTCTCGCTCATGACGGGTCTCTCCCACGCACAAAATTGGGGTTAAACCGTGTCGACGAGTAGCCGCAACTTTTTGTGCGATCAAGCCATCGCGTTCATGAAACGTATGGCGACGCTCGGAATGCCCGCACAGTACAAAGTGAACCAAATCTGCCACCATCGCCACACTCACTTCGCCAGTAAAGGCACCCTCATCCATCGGATAGGCATTTTGCACGCCTAAAGAAAACTTATCGTGCTCAGATAGCTCCTGGCGCACGGTCGTGAGATCGACTGCCGGCGGACACAAAACAACCTCCACATCAGCCGGCACGCGCCCAACTTCTTTTTTTAAGCGATTCACCAAAAGACTCGCCTCCGAGGGAGAGCAGTACATTTTCCAGTTACCAACGATGTAAGTCTTCTTTGTCATAATTCTTATGTTCTATTGTAGCATTTTGTCGGGCCTAAAAAAGTGCAATCGCGAGCAGGCGTGAAACCATGTATTGGCCAAACAGTATTACGGCAGTATAGATCACTAAAAATTTCCACCGTATGCCCTGCTTATATGCTAGCTGCATCGCAAATAAACCGAGCGCCAAGAGGCTCAGTACCAAAGAAAGCTGTAGGGCTACATAAATCTTGCCGTTCGGTTCGCACCATAGCGGCAAAATATAGGCCTGCTCATAGCCGCAGTTTGCCAGAAGTTCAAGCGAGAACGACCAGGCGAGCCAAAACTCAATCAGTAAAAATGGTACAAAAAATACTGCCTGCCACCAACGGGTATATTTTGGTAAACGCTTCGGGGGTGGTGGCACATTAGCGACATACTGACCGCTCGAACTCGCCTTCCGAACTTGGCGGGGTTTTGCGGTAGAGCTACGCTTTGTTGATTTCTTTGTCGCCATCGGCTAGGCCACCAATAGTCTTACCGTATCGGTTTTACCGGCCACACCAACATGAGTACCAAACGCTGATACCACGATATCCCCCACCTCTAAAGCGCCGCGTTTACGAAATTCAGCCAGAACTTCGGCGTGAATGAGTCGCCCCTTTGGCACCTGAAAAGATTTTCCGCCCCACACGATTGCGATTTGGTTACAGACCCGCTCATCCGGGCTGGCCATAATAATTGCCGCATTCGGGCGCATTGAAGAAATCGAAAGCGCGGTTGATCCCGTCAGGGTTTCGGCTAAAATCAGCTTTGCTCCAACGTGGTTGGCGAGCGTAATTGCCGCCAAGCTCACCGCATCCTGCGCGCTGTGAGCAGCCGTCAGTTTGTGGGCAGTTCCCAACTGATGCGTCTCGCCCAAAAATTCTTCAGTTGAAAGAATAATTCGCTTCATCATCTGTACCGTTTCAACGGGGAACGTACCGGTAGCTGTTTCGCCCGAGAGCATCACCGCATCAACACCTAAAGAAACGGCTGTCGAAACATCATTTGCCTCCGCCCGCGTTGGCTGCAGATTTGTCGTCATCGATTCGAGCATTTGGGTTGCCATAATTACCGGACGCTTTTTCTCACGACAAATACGAATAATTTGTCGGCCCACAATCGGTACTAGCTCAGGACTGGTTTCGGTGGCTAAATCACCGCGCGCAATCATCACCGCATCTGAGGCTTCAATAATTTCATGGAGATTTTCTACGGCTGGCGCTGTCTCAATCTTTGAGATAATGCGCACATTGCGCTTAGACTTTTTAATGATTGTCCTGAGGCGCTCTACATCTTCGGCGGTATGGATAAACGACAGCGCGATGTAGTCGATATCTTGTTTGAGGCCAAACTTTACATCGGCCAAATCTTTTTCGGTGAGTTTTGATCCTTCAATAAGTGTATCCGGCAAATTTATACCATGCTGTGAACCAAACTTACCCCCACTCAGGACTCGAGCTTTCACGACACCTGCTTTCACCGAAACAATCTCAGTTGTAACTTGGCCATCGCGCAATAAGAGGCGCTCGCCTTTTTTTACTTCGCCCGTAAAATCATACTGAATCGGGATCTGACCCGAACTCGCCTTGCCCTCCACGGCAAACTCTAGCGTGTCGCCAGCAGCAACGCTCAACATTTCAGGGACCGTACCAATCCGAATCTTCGGACCTTGCAAATCTTGAATGATCGCCACCGAGCGCTTAAGCTTGTGGGCAGTTTCGCGGACTCGGCGCATCACGTCAGCATGCCAACTATGACGGTTATGAGAAAAGTTTAAACGTACCCCATTCACGCCGGCTTTTAAGAGGGCTTCTATCTTTTCTTCGCTGGCCGGACCAATAGTTGCGATGATCTTGGTTTTTTTATATTGACTGGCATCTATTCTGCTCATGCTTATATTGTACAGGAATGTTTCACTATTCCCTTATATTGACTTTTTATAGTTTTTTTGTTATAATATATAGGTTAATCGCACCCTTTCAAAGGAGTTGGCATGTCGCCACGTTCCACCACCCCGGACTCCCGACCGAGCTACGAGCAGGAGGCAAAGCGCGAGCGCGCCACCTTCCGATTCATTCTCGTCGCCAGCATCGTCTCCGTGATCTTGCTGGTCATCTTGCTCCCGATCATGCTCTCGAGCACATCCTGCTCGGGCGAGCAGACCGTCGAGGTGCGAACCGGTGACAACCTCACCGTACTCATCCTCGGCAACGTCGATGGGGCACTCGACGACTCTGTGTCCATGGAGGACATCATCTCCCTGGTCACCGAGGAACAACCCGAGCTGAACGGCACCATCACGGATGGCAAGACCGTCACCCTGCCCGAGTCCTGCTCCAACAACGGCTTCGGCTCCAACTGGGATCGAGGTCAGCAATGACCAAAGATCAATTCAAGAGCATCCAGACAGGATTCCTCGTCATTGCCTTCCTACTTCTCTGCATCATCTTGCTACTGGTATCCATCATCGGCAAGCTCTGAGCTCCCCCGTTCTTCCCCTAAAAAGGAAGCACGGGTATTTTTTTATGGACGCAAAGTTCCAGCAAAAATCTGCCAAGCCAGGGCTGATTTCGCTACCAAAGAGAGAATCACGTACACTTTCTCGCCATACAGATAGTCTTTCCAGGGACCAATCTTTTTGTATTGCAGTACCATGTTGATTGCAAAACAGTTAAAGAAGAAGAAGATCGAAATATAAATACCATACACAAAACTCGGGATTTGGGCTTCAGCCGGTCCAAACGCCTCGGCAGCGGTGAAGTAAATAGCAATCACTATCCATGGAATCAACCCCGCCAAACAACCCAGCCAGTATGAGAGCCAATTGGTCTTTTTAGTAGTCTGATTGTGCACTTCCATCACGAGGCCCAAAAGATTCATAGTCGCCACCAGTGAGAACATCATCAGCAGAGATGCTGCATCATAAATACCCGTCAAGAGCGCAATCGCCACAATCATGGTGCTGGCAGAAAATGAGTACTCCACCCATCGGAAACGGTTCAGGCCTTTGGCTAAATCGGCATTGTATTTTTTATTACCAACGGTCGCTATAAATAGGTGGAAAAACGAACTCAAAGCTAAAAAGATGATGATTGGCAGTACCAATGCCACATCACCAATTTGTTCAACCGCTGGCTTGAGAGTTTTAGAAACTAAATCGAACTTTAAAAAGCTCACATTTATTGGGTACACAACATCCCACTTAGCGATTGCCGCCATCACCAGCGCCTGCACTCCATGCAGTGCCGCCATAGTATAATTCCATTTTCTTAACGATTGAGGGGTAACTTTTTTTGCCACGTAATTATCCTTATGCTTATAAGAATAGAATACGCTGCTCGCCGCTTAAGCTCAACTATACTTTGGGAATTTTCACGAGAAACGTCGAGCCAACACCCAATTCACTATGTGCTTCTATGAGGCCGCCATGCGCCTCGGCAATCTGTTTTGCAATCGAGAGACCAATGCCAAATCCTTCAACTTTTTGCTTGGTGCGACTCCCGTCGGCTCGATAAAACCGCTCAAATATGTGCTCCAGCTGGCTCGCTTTTATGCCCTCCCCTTCATCAGCCACCATCAACACTGCGTGCTTACCTTCGGCGTATGTCTTAATCCAAACCTTCTTGCCGACCTGACTGTACTTAATGGCATTATCAATAAGAATTACCGCAAGTTCGATGAGATTTTCCTGATCACCTCTACTAAACACCAGCGCCAGTTCTTGATCGATCTCAATCTTCTTCAGACTGGCTGATTTCTCGACACGCCCAATCGCTTCCTCCGCAACCATGGCTACATTAACTTTCACTGGCTTTTCTATCGCGCCAGCATTCCGGGCCAATCGCAGTAAGCCATCCACCAAGCTACGGACGCGCGTCACTTCTTCAAGATTGCTTTTAAGCGTCTCTTTCGCATCGCTGACTGTAAGCTTTTTATCCCGTAACGCCACTTCAGTTTCGGTCTGCATAACCGCCAGCGGGGTGCGCAACTCGTGCGAGGCATCGGCCGTAAATCTAGTCTGTGCCTCCAGCGCCTCTTCAATCGGCCGAATCGTCCGGCGCGCAAAAAAGTAACTTAACCCACCGCCAGCCGCGAGAATGATCAAGTTGAATACAAACAAGTTTGCCCGAATATTGGCCTCGCCTTGCTTGAGCCGCTCGAGACGAAATGAGTTGTAGCTGTTTTCACTATCAAAATACAGCATCGGCCCACCAACCGTCGGACGTCGCAAACCACGCTCCAGCTCCGAGAGAGAAACCCGATAGACAAACACACTAAAAGTTAAGCTCAAAAGCATAATAAACCCGAGATACCAAGCCGTAAGCTTCAGTGCGGGCGTCCAACTTACCTGTGTTTTTTCAGCCGGCTTGGTCACTCGCCTTCAGCTCCCACCGAATAGCCAAAACCTCGGGCGGTGTGAATTAAATCAGGTCCAGAAAACGGCTGATCTATCTTACGACGCAAGTAGCCAATAAATACCTCCACATTATTCGGCAACACATCGGCATCATATTCCCACACGTGATCGATAATCTTTTCTTTTGAAAGCACTTGGCCTTCATTGCGCATCAGATACTCTAAAAGCGCAAACTCTTTGGCAGAAAGTTTAATGAGCTTTCCAGCACGTTTTGCAGTAAACGACGTTGGGTCGAGCTCTAAATCAGCAATCTTCAGCACCACATCGGTAGCCTGATTTGGACGGCGCAAAAGCGCGTGGAGTCGAGCTAAAAGTTCTTCAAAGGCAAATGGCTTTACTAAGTAATCGTCTGCGCCTGCGTTAAGTCCCGCCACTCGATCGCGCACTTGGTCCTTTGCTGTCAACATTAAAATCGGCGTTTTATTGCCGCCATCACGCAGCTGCCGACAAACATCCATGCCATCCATCTCCGGAAGCATTCTATCTAAAATAATCACGTCGTACTCATCGGCTTCGGCTGCTGCCAATCCGGCCGCACCATCAAGTGTGATCTCAACCGAAAAACGCTCTTGCTCTAAACCGCGCTGAAGCGCTCGCGCAATCTTCTCTTCATCTTCTACTACTAAGATCTTCATACCTTTATATTCTACCCCGAATCTGAGAAAAAACTTAAAACAAAACCGGCCTGGATGGTAGGCCGGCTTATACGGTAAGCGTTATTTTTTCAAATTAATTTGCGTCTGGCGCTTCCATTGCTGGGCCATTACCCCGCATGCCACCTGGACCAGGGCCATGTCCTCGACCACCAAACATCATGTAATCAGTTGGGATATTGTTGTCCTTTGCCCATTGCTGTAACTCTTCGCGTTGAGCCTGCATTGCTGCTCGGCGTTCATCGCGTGTCATGTTTTGCATTTCTTCGCGTTGAGCTTCACGCTTCTCATGCACTTCTTCCATCTTGGCAATAATCTTATCTTTTTGCTCGACGGTTAGCTTGCCGGCATCAACTGCTTCCTGAAGTCGTTCTTCAACCTTCTTCTGCATCTCTTCATGTCGTGCATCGCGATCTTCATCAATCACTTTTTGCACATCTTTTTTATTGAGATTAAACTCCGTGGCAATCCTATCCGCTAAGCTTGTGCTATTTGCTTCTTGTGCAGCTACAGTACCCACTCCAACCACCGAAGCGATTCCGAGGGATGCAATTGCCGCAGCAATCATCTTCTTTTTATTCATGAGTGTATTACTCCTTTTAACACCCCTATTGTAAGCTCCTTAACTGAAATATCACTTAGAACACAAATAACAGGGAGAGAGCACGTAGCCCTCCCCCTGTGAGTAGGTTAGAAATGGAGGGCACGCCGCTCGGCCATCTGATCATCACGATTGAGACGCAAGTCGTACACCTCCATAACCTTCTGCATATTGCGCTCGTGAAACTCATCGAACTTCTCGTGCACATCTTCACCTGGCTTAACGTAGATTGGGTAATCCTCCCAGTCGAAGGTGTCGCACACCACAATCATGTGGGTGGCACCCTGCTCTACGCCAACGCTAAACCACCGGACCAACATAGGGATGGTTGTGGCCATTTTATTCTCCTTTTTGTTTTGAGGAATGGTCAGAAAATAAAACAGCGGTTATCAAGGTGCAAGACCTTGTAATAACCGCAATGGGCGCCCTTTTCTTGGTGGGCCGCTGACCTATTACACTTTTATACTGGCATATTTTTTAATTTTTTGCAAACTTTGCTATACTGAACACATGAAAAAACCACTCATTATTGGGATTGTCGCTACAGTCATAGTCGGAACTATCATTGCTGCCTATGCTTTTCTTCCAAAAGCCGATACCTATTCTGAAAATAACACTAATACCGGCACAACCGAAACATCCTCGCCAGCAGCCAGTGACACACAATCTTCCCCCGCCGCAAACACCTCGGCCGGCCAATATATTGATTATTCAGAGGATAGCATTAGCTCAACAAGCGGCACCAAGGTACTCTTTTTCCATGCGCCCTGGTGTCCGCAATGTCGCGAGCTCGATGCCAGCATTAAGAATGGCACTATTCCAGCTGGAGTGACCATCATAAAAGTTGACTACGATACCAGCCAAGCCCTGCGCCAAAAATATGGTGTCACCACTCAAACTACGCTGGTGCGCGTTGATGACAGTGGCAATATCGTGAAAAAATACGTCGCCTACAATGATCCATCACTAGAAGCACTGATTCAGAACTCCCTCTAAGCTATGCCGCTGCTTTTTATCGCCTACTTTGCCGGGGTCCTCACCGCCCTCGCACCGTGCGTATTACCAATCCTACCGGTCGTAGTTGGAGGCTCAATTAGTGGCGAGAATAAATCTAAGCCATATGTTGTCACCGCGTCACTGTTCGTTTCAATTATCCTTTTTACGCTCCTGCTCAAAGGTAGCACGGTCCTCATTTCTGTGCCTGATATTTTTTGGCGCCTCGTCTCCGGTATATTCATTGTAATTTTTGGGCTAACACTGGTTTTCCCGCTATTCTGGGATAAGATCACCGGCTGGGCACACATCTACGAAAAATCACAGCGCGCGCTCGGAGGAGCCCACAAAAAGAAGGGCGTTCTCGGCTCAATTGGAGTCGGCATGATGCTGGGGCCTGTTTTTACCAGCTGTAGCCCCGTTTATCTCTTCATTCTCTCGGCAGTACTGCCGAAAAACTTTGCCGAAGGAGTGTTATATATCGCAGCCTATGCCCTCGGCCTCTGCACCGTCTTGCTCCTTGTAGGAATCTTTGGCCAAAAGGCAATTCAAAAATTCCAGTGGGCCTCAAACCCTTACGGCTGGTTCAAGCGAGGGCTAGGTGTACTCTTGGTTGTCGCCGGCATCTTTATAATTACTGGTTTCGACCGACAAATTCAGCTCTTCGTGATTGAAAAAGGCATTCTTGATATTACACGCGTGGAGCAACAATTACTTCCTGAATAATTCTACGTTGTAAAACTTACATTTCTTATTATGCTTATGGTAAAATTTAGCTGATTCGAGGTGTCTTTTTTTTGCAAATGAAGAACAAACAAATTGACGGTATTTACGTACGTCAACAAATACACAAAACGCAACCGTCAACAAAATCATTCCGAGCGTTGCGCCTTCCGAAGAACCGTCTACCTCTCTGGCTAGGCCTACTTTTAGTGCTCATCATCTCATCGCTTCTACGCTCACCGTTCCACGCAAACGCCTTTTCAGGTGGTGACGGCACGGTTGGCAACCCGTTTCTCATCACTACCCCAGCCCAGCTCGCAAGCCTCACCTCATATTTAGGCAGCAGTCATTCTGGTAAATACTTCCAGCTAGAAAATGACCTCGATCTAAATATCTCGCCTTATAACACAGGCAATGGCTGGACGCCCATCGGCAACAGTAGTAACAACTTCTATGGAAAATTTGACGGTAACGGCAAAACTATTAGTGGCCTCTATATCAGCTCCAGCAACACCGCTACATATCAAGGGCTATTTGGATTCACCAATGGAGCGATTATCGAAGATCTTACTATTACCAATGCAAGTATTAACTCATCACAAAGCAACGTGGGTGTGCTAGCCGGTAGAATTGGGGCAACTACGACAGTCACAAATGTAAGCACAAGTGGCACCGTCACATCTACGCTCAATAACGTTGGCGGCCTTGTTGGCTACTCTGACAACAGTAATGTCACGGGCAGTACCTCGTCCGCAAATGTGACTGGCAATAACTATGTCGGTGGGCTCTTCGGCTATCTCAATGCTACTAGTGGCGCAAATAGTACCGTAACTAGCTCTGGAGCAAGCGGTAATGTTCGCGGCAATCAGTATGGTGGTGGTTTTGCCGGTGGGAAAATATATGCGACGATCTCAAACTCTTATGCAACAGGCTCAATACTAGGCGACTCCTCGGGGGGTCTCACCAACGACTATATGGGTGGCTTTATCGGTACTAACTGCTATGGCACCATTAGCAGCTCCTACGCCACAGGAGACCTTTACGGGGATAACGAACTAGGTGGTTTTGTTGGCCTCAGCCACAACTGTGGTGGTACCATCACGAATTCATATGCCCGTGGTGACGTGTATCCATCAGTTTCTGGTACTGGAGGATCTTTTATGCGCTACATTTATCTGGGCACAGTCTCAAATTCCTACTCGACAGGTCTGGTCGATGGACAAACCAATGCCGGCTTCATCTACTATGATCACACCTGCTCAAGCTGTGTGAATAATTTTTGGGATACTGAAAGTTCCGGGCAAGCCACAGGTGGTATTTTTTCTGGTGGTCGCGCTACCGGCAAAACAACGACCCAAATGAAGTCAGTCGCAACATTTACAACGACTGGAACAACCGGCCTTACCACTCCTTGGGACTTCGTTGGTAACCCTAATAATGACGTAGCCAACAATGATTACTGGAATATAGACACAAACGGCGTACTTAACGATGGCTACCCCTACTTAAACTGGCAAAGTTTTAATAGTAATGCCACGCCCTCGGCTACAAGTATGGGACCTACTGGTCTCGTAGATGGCAGTTGGTCCACAGACACCACTCCTACCCTGGCTTTCACGACCGCCGATGCAAATGGCAGCGACACCGTACAATACGCTGTGGAAATTGATGACACTGCGAATTTCTCCAGCCCAGTTGTGAGCTACACATCTGCCCTAGCTGCGCCTGGAGCGATGAGCTTTACGGTTGGCCAGGCTACAGGGTCGGGAACCTATACTACGGGGAGTTCCAGTCAAACATTAGCTGATAGACAATATTACTGGCGTGTAAAAGCCATCGATAATAACGCCGCCGAATCTAGCTATGTTGTCGCCAACAATGGATCAGTGGCCTTTGGTGTTGACACAACTGCCCCTCCTACACCAACACTGTCAGGTGCCAGTCCCACCAATAACACGACCCCAACCCTTTCTTGGACAAGTTCTAGCGATGCCGGAGCTGGCCTCTACTCACTGCCTTATGACATTCAGTGGTCGCAAAGCCCCAGCTTTGATTCGCTCACCACTACATCGGTAGATGCAATAAATTATGAAATATATCAAACCCTCAGCCCAGGTACCTGGTATTTCCGCGTGCGAGTGCGCGACGACGTACAAAATGTATCAGACTTTAGCTCCACCGTTACAGTTACTATCGACACCACTCCACCAGCCATAAATACTCTCAGTCCAAACGATGATAATGCGAGTACCCCGATAGCCCAAAATCTTTCAATCAACTTCACTGAAGAGATTACTAAAAACTCTGGCACCATCACTATTCACAAACAGTCCGATGATTCCGTCGTTGAAGCCATTAATATTTTAAGCGGGCAAGTTTCGGTAAATGGTTCGACAGCGACGATTAATCCAGCTGCAAACTTGGAAATTGAAACTGCATACTATGTCCACGTTACTAGCGGGTCATTCCAAGATACAGCAGGCAATCAATTTGCCGGCATCACCACAAACACTGACTGGAATTTCGCCGCAGTATATGCACCCTTCGTACTCTGCGAGCAACCGCAAAGTACCAGCTCAAGCATTACCGGTAACTGCGAGGTGGAGCCCGCTGGCGCGTGGGGTACAACTACGTGGGAAGCGCGCTACAAAAAAGTAAGTGATGTTAGCTATACAAGCCTTAACTTAGCAAATACTTCGCTTGCTCAAGCAACTGTGTCAGGACTTGCAGTAAACACTACCTACTACCTTGAATTCCGTTTCACAAATGACTATGGAACTGGTGATTGGTCTCGTCTAGAAATCACCACAACAGAACCTTCCTCTCCTAAAAACAGCTCCGTACCTACAAACAACATAACCTCTCGAACTAACTCTACAGCCAGCAGCCAGGCGACAGAGGTCAGCGCAGCTACAGAATCACCTATTGTGCTTAATAACTACACTGAATTTCTGAACGGCGCAGGCAAAACACTCAGCTTGCAGGCGGGGCAGGTAATCTATTTCGAGCTCAACGATGAACAGCACAGTATTACCGTCAAAGAAATTGCCGATAGCTATGCAGTTGTAACCGTTGCCTCAACACCCACCGACCTACGCATCGACCGGGGCAATATGGCTGAGCATGATGTTGACGGAGACGGCAAGAATGACATAAAGCTACAGCTCTCAAGTACCCAAGCCGGCATTGCCACTATCTCATTTGCGATGCTTGTAAAAACCACTAACTCGACCTCAACCACTCCCCCTCAATCTGATTCAAGCACCGCTAGCAATCTATCTGCTAGCTTCCCAATTGGTTCTGCTTGGATCCTATTACTTGTAGCTATCGGAGGCCTGATTATATTCGTCTTTCTCAAAAGAGAAAATAAACCGCGATAACAACAAGGCTATCGCGGTGTGACTCACTACTTTGTACGAGGATCATCTCTCGGATCTGGGTTCTCCTCAACCATCTTCGCGAGCAAGGCGCGGCGGTCAATGAGTCGCTGAGCCAGCCATGGGTCACCAACAGCGGCAATCTGAGCTGCGAGAAGTCCTGCATTCAGGCCGCCACCAATTGCGACAGCTCCAACTGGTACTTCAGGAGGCATCTGAATAATGGAGTACAGGGAGTCCACCCCCGAAAGTGTGCTCGTCTTCACCGGAACCCCAATCACCGCAGCACCTGGAAGATAGGCGGCAATCATACCGGGAAGATGCGCCGCACCGCCAGCACCAGCGATTACAGCGGCAAATCTGGAACTTTGTGCGCGGGCTGCGTACTCACCAAGTAGATGAGGAGTTCGATGCGCCGAGATCACTCCAGCTTCTGTGGCGACTTGCAATTCGGTCAGTATGTCGAATGCCGGCTTCATCGTCGACCAATCACTCCAACTCCCCATCACGATGCCAACGCACACAGCGCCATCGATACTGTTGCGCAGAAAACCATCTTCTCGTGAACTCATTGTTACTGCCTCTCTTGGCTCGAGGTACAAGTATGCATCATTCTAAATGCTCGCTAAAATCTATACAACCATAAGCATAAATCTAGCTACGTAGTAAAAAATGCCGCTAAATCCAGGAGAATCCAAGATTTAGCGGCATGTAGAGACTAGCCCCGACGCTGACGCCAGAGCATCACAAGCCCGGCGATGACGAGTGCGAAACCAATCACACCCAGCGACCAATGGCGAGTACCACCGGTCAATGCCAGCTCTTCAGCCGGCTTTTCCGATGCCTCAATGCTCGTGGCCGGAATCAGCTCAACCGGAACCGTCGAAGCCACCGTGCTCGTCGTCGTAGGTTCCACCACAGTGGTGGAAGTCGAAGCCGGCACCGAAGTGCTGGTCGTCGAAGTGGTAGACGTCGTGGCCGGTACAACCGTGGTGGTAGTGGTCGTGCTGGTTGATGGCGTGGGACACGTCAGCCCGGCCACAACAACCTCGAACGAGTCCGGCTCTGCCGAATAATCGTCCGACCAGTACAGGTAGCCAGTGACCACCTGCTCTGCGAGCGAGGTTCGTCCGTCCAGATAGGCCGTAGCCGTGGCGGTTGCACCGGGCAGGATACGCTCGGCAAAGCCAAACGCCTCATCGACCATGAACTCCAGATCAACAGGACGCTGATCATGGTTCCGCACGGTCAGTGTGATGTTGATGCCACCATCCACGCACGAGGCGTTTCCGGAGGCTTCGTACTGCCAGGCACCGGCCAGGTTGGCCGAGCCGAACACGAACGCCAGTGCGAGCACCAGCAGGGTGAGGAACTTCTTGAAAAGGTGCATAACCCAACTTTCAGATTGGAGGAATGGCTTACCTTTTTTGTGTAAACCGTACTACTATACTCTTTTTTTATACTTTTGTCAATACCTAGGTAGTAATGATAATATTTTGAGCTTGATTCACAATAATTAAAAAGAAAAAGACCCACGGGATTGGACCGTGTGGTCTCTTTCCCGTGGGTCGCAACCCACAACTTGCCGACTATCGGCGACGTGGCATTTCGCCAGTCACGAAGCCCTTCACGAAGTCCTGCGTGTCGGGATCCTCATCAACAGCACGCTTCATTGCGCGAGCCTCTCGCTCGGTCATAGGTCTCCCCGAACCGAAGCTGGTCAGCCCATTGATGAAGTTGCCGATGTTCGGACGATCTTCCACCTCCGCATCCGGGTGGCAGAAGCGTGCAACATCGTCGATACCACCAGGCCCGTCGAGACGAAAGCGCCTGGATTGCTCATCCCAGGCATCCGCATCGAGTGTGGTGAAGTAACGGACGAAGAGTCCCATCTGTCGGAAGCTCTCGGGTCGGAACCAAGGACGTCCGTCCTGGTAGTGCCAGCCCTTGTCGTCATGGTTGCCGATGGCGTGGAGCACCTTCTTGTGTAGCGTCGGTGACGGCTCCAGCCGCTCCCAGCGCCAACACTCGAAGATGTGGTAGCTCTCGCGAAGGGGAAAGTCCGGGCTATGCTCGGAGTATTCGACTCCGTCCCAGACCTTGACGATCCGGAAGTTGCGCTCGTCACCACGGTAGTCCATGAGGCTGATGGTGCTCTCGGGATCGACGTAGAAACTGTCTACGTATCGAACCTTGACGAGCTTCTCCCCATCCTCTTCGACGAGTTCCCACTTGTCGGCGTTCGCGAGGAGATACTCCTCGGCTTGCTCTGGCGAGAAGGCAAACAGTCCGTGATCCTCGATGAACTCGTACTTGAGGTAGAGGTACCCCTCCTCTGCTTCCCAGCGCTTGGCCGGCATCCACAGATCAGGGGCGAACATCGGGCGCTCGACACCGCGGAAGTAAAACTTCACCTCGGTGCCGTCGACGAACTTGCGGTACGTCACTGCGCCACACTTCTCACAGGTGTGTCCGTGTGAGTGGATTCCCAGTGTGGAGATGAGTTCATTGCAGCTGCCGCATTTGCCCTGCCGAATGTCCTGAAGGTTGATGTACCACAGATAGCAGTACGGGTCGGCCTCAGCCATCTCGACCGTGACGCCTCGCTCAGCCCGGTGCTTGCCGGTGAGAGTCTCGGGGTCACGCATGTCTTCGGCATTGTAGCCGATGGTGCGCAGTCGTTCGAGAACGACCGCCAAGCTCTCGGGGGTCAAGCAGTAGAGATTACCGCCGATCCACAGGATGTCTTCCGTGTCGAACTCGATGGTGTTCATTGGGTTCCTTCTTGGTAGTCAGGTTGTGAGGTTCAGGTCTTTCGATCAAGAATTCACTCGATTGAAGTTGTATATTATATATATATATAAATAGGTATTTGTCAATAAAATTATGAGCCCACGGAGAATATACATATAATTTCCTCAAGTGCTCGAAATATATTTCTGTGCGCTTTCGTAATTATCGAACTCCCGCAGAGCTCAGTTTTTACGATAAAACTACCATGAAAAAAGCCCGAGACTGGCTCGGACACTTTTCATGGTGACCCATGTTGACCAAACATGGCACCAGATCTTAGGAGGGCTGGAACGAATCGATAAAGAAGTCGGCAACCTGCTGGATGGTGAGGCTTACTAATATGTCGCGCTACTCACGATCACATGACGACACTTTCACCTTTGCTATTTTAATCTTGGTTGGTACAGCTGCATGGCAACACCGATCACAGCTTATTCATATTGCTTACATTGTTTTGTTTATAACCGCTTGTACGGCTGTCCTAGTCTGGTCTATACGACATATTAAGAACAGATTCAGGATAGAGGCTGGCATTGACACTATGACTGGTCTAGAATTCGAACATTTTATTGCAGGATTACTTAGGCAAAATCGCTTTCGTAATGTTAGGCTCACCGAAAGATACGACTATGGCGTAGATATAATTGGCGAGAAAGATGGCGTACGCTGGGGGATCCAGGTGAAGAGACACAGTGGCTTAGTGAAAGCCAGCGCCGTTCGCCAAGTAGTAACGGGGCTAAAGGTGTATGGATGCGATCGAGCCATGGTTATCACAAACAGCAACTTTAGCACTGTCGCCTGGCGACTAGCCCGTGCTAATGACTGTGTATTAATAGATCGAGGAAAATTTGAGGAGCTTATGCGACAGAAGTGTATACTATGAGCATGTCTGGCTATATACCCACTAAAAAAGATATTGCTGCAATGGTTCGTGACCTAGATAAAACCGACCCAAAAAATGCGAATCCTGAATATGCACGACGTAAACTAATCAGGATGAAACTTATGTACCGTGACCTTGGGCGTATCGATGAGGAACTGCTCTACAAAGAGCTTGAAGAATTTAAAACTAGGTCTGACGACGATCAATAGCCAACTATCTCTGAAACAGTCACATCAAGTGCTTTCGCGAGTCTATAAAGTGTTTTTAGAGAAGGAACTCCGTTGCCACGCTCAACTTTGGCATAGTAGTTTGAGTTTAGTCCGGCCTTATGCGCAAGCTCTTTTTGGGTGTAGTGTTGCTGTTTGCGTAGGCTAAGAAGATTATTGGGAATGTTATCGGCAAAATTATTATTACTCATGCCACTATGGTAGCAGATGCCAAGAAATTGTAATAACACCTTTCAAGTTGTGGATAACTCGATTATTTTACATCCCCTAGAAATATAACCGTTCTAAGAGTCAGCGAACCCCGATTCCGTTAGCCCGATCATTGTCGTTAGCCGGGTTGACCCCATCGGCGTTGAGGTTCGCGTTGAGAGCGTTGTCCGCATTGTCAGGATTAGCCGAACTCGACCACCAGTTGCCGTTGTCACCCTGGTCGTCAAATTCCTCGTTCCAGTTGCCAGCAAACGAGGAAGCTAAAGACAACGCGTGCTTAGCAATACTACTCATTGTCCTGCGCTCAGTATACCAAGCATAGGGAGACCTTGGCGGTACTGCCCCTCAAGAACTAGTCATCCGGATTTAACCAGAACTAGTGAGTATTGTCTCTTAGATATGCCTTAAACGCTCGGCCCATCATAAGGTAGCTAGTAATACGAAGCCGCCAAGAACTGCCCATGTCTGAAGCTAAGCAAAGCATGCTTTTTATTGTACCCCCCCCCCCGAACTTTTACACCTGCCAGAAGCTTGCGGTGCCTATAATGCTTGACGAGCCCCCGATATGAAGCTTCGGTGGTTTCAGGGCAGTCAGGGTTAGATAAGGCCGCCATGAGGTTACGTTTTAGGCGTTTGCCCGGGTGTATGCGGTGCGGGTATATTACTGCACCTAAGAAGGCCACACCTCGGTTGCATTCCTGCAAGTGTTTCTTGTGTGGGTGTAGTACCAGCCCTAAGCTATGATTCACATACTGCTCTACGGTCATAGTCACCTCAACTAGCTCAGCCTTATCTGGAGCAATAATGTAGAAGTCATCAACATAGCGCCCATAGTGTTTAAAGCCCAGCTCTAGGGTGACAAATCTATCGAGTTGGTCAAGGTAGATATTACTCAATAGTTGCGAGGTTAGGTTACCAATGGCAATACCACGCCCTTTGGGCTGGTGATACAAACTCTTACTGGGTGGCAACCCCTTCCAGGCGCTGCGTGGACAGTGTATAACAGCATCTTTCAGAGGATCATTAAAGATAATGACTTTCCATAGGAACTTACATACCTGGTAGGCGTACCCTTTATTCGCATACTGTCGGTCTAGCCCCCACATAGCTCGAGCATATAACTTTTTACGATCTAAGCTCATAAAGTAGCCCTGGAGATCAAGTTTTAGTACGTAAGCTGGACGAGTATAGCTACGACTGACTGAGCGGATGTGGTGATCTAAACGGCGAATACCATAGAGTGTACCCTTACCAATCCGACAGCTGTAGTTATCCTCGATAAACCGTGCATCCCACCAGGCGTTCACTTGGTTAAACAGGAAGTGGTGAACGACTCTATCCCGAAAGGCAGCTGCAAATATCTCCCGCTTGATGGGTTTGTTTACGATGAACGCTGTCGACGGTCGGGGGGTGTAGCTACGCGTGTGAATCTCATACGCTAAAGCTGCAATTTCGATCTTGGCAATCTTGCCAAAGGCTTCCACTTCCGGCTTCTTGGTCTTGCCAGCCCGAGCTGCTTCGTAGGCTTTCCACAGTTCTTTACTGAGCCAGTCAAGGCGAACGTTTGAAATGTGCGTCGTCATAGTTGTATTGGAGACCTAGGAAATTTACTAACTGGAGGCTGGCACAACCCAGTCGACTCGGCGGGCGGCGGCGTGGTCACGCCGCCGCTCCAAGCCTCGCTTTGTGAGTTGGCCAGACAGTAGCTAAAGCTACTGTAAGAGACAGCGAACCCCGA